>JBCDJX010000084.1:0-15936 GCA_038747355.1 Pseudomonadota bacterium
CGACAGCTGGATCGGCGTCAGCGGGTTTTTGATCTCGTGCGCCAGACGGCGGGCGACTTCACCCCAGGCAGCATCGCGCTGCGCCTGCAGCAGCGCCGTGATGTCATCGAACACGATCACATAACCGGCGGGCTTGCCTTCGTCACCGGGCAGGGTCGTACACGCACAGGTCAGGACACGTCGGCCCACCTCACCCCTGAGCACGATCTGCTCACGCCATTCGGTGTTGCCGGCATTCAGGTGCATCAGCGAGACGTCGGCAAACTGCTGGAGCAGCGGGCTCTCGTTGGCGATATCAGCGAGGTAGCGGCCGGAGCGACCGCCGAGATCGGCATTCAGGATCGCACTCGACGCCTGGTTGGCATTGCGCACGCGAAACTTGGTGTCCAGCGCGATAACGCCGGTCGACAGGCGCGCGAGAATAACCGCCAGGTTAGCGCGCTCGGCCTCGACCAGTGCCTGGTTAAGATCCGCCTGTTCACTGGCATCCGACAGACGCTGTGTCATGTCGTTAAAACTTCTCACCAGGAAGCCGATCTCGTCGCGCGTGGGCTCCGGCAGTCGCAGGTCAAACTCGCCCTTGGCGACCGCGCGCGTGCCGTACACCAGCTGCTGGATCGGCTGCACGAGCCGACGTGCAAACACGAATGCCCCGTAGATTGCGGTCAGCAGACTGAGCAGCAGAACCACAGACAGCGTCAGGGTGAACGTGCCCTTCAGCGGCTCCCGCAGGAACAGCAGGTTCTGGTACTGCTGGTAGGAGTTTTCGACGCTGTTTGCCATGCGGCCCAGTCGGCTGGTCACCGGGAAGTGTGCCTGCAGCACACCGGTGGGCTCGGCCTGGCGCGATGTGAAAAACGCGACCGCCGTGCGTATTTCGTAGTTGCCATCTTCCAGCGGGTCAAGACTGACAAACGGGCGTCCCTGCTGCAGCTGCAGGATAACCTCGCTTCTCAGTGCCTTCGGCAGTGCCGCCGCCGAGCTGTCCGAGCTGGTGGCGAGAATCTGGTTGTTCGGTCCGTACAGCGTCAGCTCACTGGCGCCGTTCTCGCGGCGCTGCATCGCCAGTTCGAAAACGAATTGCCGCTCGCTGACGCCGCGTAGTTGCCGCGAGATACGCTGCGTCGATGCCAGGTGCTCGCGCATCTGCAGCTCGAGTGCGGCGCGGCTCAACTGCACGGCATTGTCGAGACCCTCTTCAACCTCAACGTTAAACCAGGTGTCGATGCCGCGATTGATGAACTGGATTGAGAAGTAGAAGACGACCAGCAGCGGCAGCACAGCGAGGCCAACGAACATCGCGACCATGCGCGCCTTCAGTCGGGCGCCGGGTACGTTGTCGTGCCACTCGCGATACAGGCGCACGATGTTGCCGGCGAACAGCAGCATCAGCACCAGCACGCCGGCGATATTGATGATCAGGATCGAGCTGTGCAGACGATCGAAGTCGTCGGAATTTTGCGCGGTGACGCTGAGCAGGAACAGGGCGACGAGCGCGAGCATCACGCCGGTCGCGGCAAACAGGAAGACCAGGACTCGCTTTAGCGTTCGAGTTGCCATTCGAACCATTCGCTCTTCAGCTGCCACTGGTTCCGCCAGAAGAACACGATGCGTAACGGCGCCGGGAACTGCTGCGTATTCAGTAACGCACGCAGCCTGCCGCGGTAACGCTTGTCGGATGCGAGCAGCGCCTCATCGATGATGGGCAGGTTTTGCACGCGACCGAGTGTGTTCAATGCGGAGTACAGGGTTGCGAAGGACTCCTGGTTGCCACTGTTCAGGTTTCTGAGAATGTAGCGCTGGCTCAGCGGCCGATACTCGAGCTCGAAACGCACCGTGAGCTCTGCATCGACAGCATCAAAATTAAAGCGTCGCAGTCGCAGGAGCTCCAGCTGCATTTCAATGGTGAGCGGCACACCGGCTTCGAGGGCGTTGAGCGCCTCACTGCTTAACACCAGCTGCAAACGCGCGTCGAGCGTGACGACACCGTCGATGGTGTCGGTGGTCGCCGAACGGACCTCGAAGTAACCCTCGCGCTCAATCTCGTTGTTCTGCGCATGCGCAGCACCGGCGAAACCGGCGATGATGTAACAGATTAAAAGGAGGGCTTTGAGGCCTTGCATAGTTATTATCAGGTTGCCTTCGCAAGACACGCGAAATAAAAGCCGTCGAACCCGTCCGTGCCGGGCAGCAGCTGGTATCCCCATGTCTTACGGCGCATTAGAGCGCGGATGTTGTTATTTTGCAACACGTCAATTTCACTGGCATCGCCGGTCCGTTCGAGGAATGAACCCACCACGGCTTCGTTCTCGTCGCGAAACACAGAGCAGGTCACATACAGCAATTGACCGCCCGGTTTCAGCGTGGTCCACAGCGCGTCCAGCAGTCGTCCCTGGGTCTCCTGAAGCGCCGCAATATCCGTTGGCCGACGTAATAACTTGATGTCCGGATGGCGGCGAATCACACCGCTTGCCGAACAGGGTGCATCCAGCAAAATGGCGTCGAACGCCTCGCCGTTCCACCACTCGCCCGGTTTGGATGCATCGGCGACCGTGACGGTTGCCTCAAGGCGCAGGCGATCCAGCGTGTCGGAAATAACGCCAGCGCGATCTTTGTCGAGCTCAAGGCAGGTAAGAGCGGTTTCGTTGCCCGAGAGTTCCAACCAATGTGCCGCCTTGCCGCCCGGCGCCGCACAGGCGTCGAGGTAGTTCCCGCCGTTTTCGCTCGGCAGCATGGCGGCCGCAAGCTGGGCGCCACCGTCCTGCACCGACACCTCGCCCGTCTCGAAGCCCGGCAGCTCGGTGACCGACACCGGTTCATCGAGCTTCAATCCCTCGCTTAGCGCCGGATGCATGCTGGCGGACAGGCCGGCGACCATCAGCTGTTCGCGATACGTGGACGGGTCGCCGCGCTTCGCGTTGACGCGCAGCCACATCGGCGCACGTTCATCGTTGGCCGCTAGCATCGCCTGCCAGTCGTCCGGCCAGTCCTTTTTCAGGGTGTCGACGATCCAGTCCGGGTGATTCCGTCGCGCTGCGTCACTCGACGGTGACGGGGTTTCGCGCCCGGCACGTCGCAGGACGGCATTCACAAGGCCCGCGTATTTCGGCTGACCTATCGCACGCACCGCGGCAACGGTCTCGGAGACAGCAGCGTGGTCCGGGACGCGGGTTTCAGCGAGCTGAAACAGGCCGACATCGATCAGCGCCGCGACCAGGCTGTCGCGTTTTCTCAGCGGCTTGTCGAGCAGGCTGTTCTGTCGATCGCGCAGGCGGAAGTGCTGACGGATCGTGCCGAACGCGAGCATGCGATACAGGGAACGATCTCGATCGTCCACGTCGTGTGCGGCAAGCGCTGCATCCAGCGAGCGACCGCGACTGACGACATCGTCAACGGCCCGCGCGCTGGCCGCGCGGAGCCTGGCACCCGACTTGCTCACCGTCAGCCGCCCAGGTCCTGTCCGGACAGGTCGAGTGCCGCCGTGAATTCGCGTGCGTTGACGCGACCCTTACCGGGGCGCTGCAGCGTCGACAGGCGAAGTGCAGCCTCGCCGCATGCGACGACGACCCCGCTGCCGTCTGCCGAGACAACGCGACCGGCGTCAGCGTCGACGCCGTCGACCACGTCGGCGTCCCACACCTTGATGCGCTGGCCCTCGTACTCAAAATAACAACCAGGTACCGGGTTGTAGGCGCGCACCTGGCGTTGCAGCTGAGCGGCACTGCGTGACCAGTCGAGGACGGCATCGACGGTCGCGATCTTGCCGGCATAGCTGGCCTGATCATCGTCCTGCGGTGTCGCGTCCAGCTCGCCGCGCGACAGGGCGTCGATATGCTTAGCCAGCAGCTCGCCGCCGATCACCGCGAGGCGGTCGTGCAGCTGGCCAGCGTTCTCGTCGTTGGCAATCGGTGTGGAACGACTGACAAACACCGGCCCTTCATCGAGGCCCGCGGTCATTGCCATCAGGCTGATACCGGATTCGGCGTCACCCTCGCGAATCGCGGCCTGAATGGGTGCCGCCCCACGCCAGCGCGGCAACACCGAGGCGTGTACGTTGACGCAACCCTGCGTCGGGATGTCGAGAATGCGCTGCGGCAGCAGCAGGCCATAGGCGGCGACGATAAACAGGTCGGGTTTGAGCGCCGCGAAGTCGGCGGCAGCCTCGTCATCCTTCAATGTCCTGGGCTGGCGCACCTCGATACCCTGCTCGAGCGCGTACACCTTGACCGGACTCGCCGTCAGTTTCTTGCCACGACCCGCCGGCCGGTCCGGCTGGGTGTACACGGCGACGGGCCGGTGCCCCGACTTCACAAGGGCTTGCAGTGACGCAAGAGCAAAATCCGGCGTCCCGGCAAAAACGAGGCGCGGCGTCATCAGGAATCAGGCAGGAACGGCAGCCTGGTGGCGACGATCTTTCTCGAGGCGCTTGCGAATTCGTGTGCGCTTGGCTTCGGAGATGTAGTCGACGAACAGTTTGCCGTCGAGATGATCGATTTCGTGCTGCACGCAGACCGCCAGCAGCCCGGTGAGCTCGTCCTCGCGCTGCTCGCCATTGCGGTCGAGGTACTTGACGCGAATCGTGTCGGCGCGCTTCACCTCTTCATAATAGCCAGGCACCGACAGGCAACCTTCTTCAGAGGCCTTGACGCCGTCCTTCTCAACGATCACCGGGTTGATGAACACGCGAGGGTCGTCCTGCTCACGCGATACATCGGCAACAAGAAAGCGTCGGTGGATGTCGACCTGTGTGGCGGCCAGGCCAATGCCGGGCGCGGCGTACATCGTCTCGAACATGTCGTCGATGGTCTGCCGGAGCGCGTCATCGACCGTGTCGACCGGGACCGCTTTTTTGCGGAGACGCGGATCCGGGAATTCCAAAATCGTAAGTTTCGCCATAATTCAAAGTGTTAAATCGTCAGTGGGCGGTCGTTAATGTGTGTGACAACCCGGGCAGTGCACAATGGGGATGCCTGCCAATTTTTCTACAAGACTCGCCTAAATGATTGACTTAATTGAATATGATGTCAGACAATGCGGTCCGAAATGCGCGTAAAAATCGTCGATTTGGGGCCCGAAATGTGACGTATTCCAGCATCAGGCGCGCCGGAACGACATATTATAGCCCGAGCTTTAAGGCACATACCCGCAGAACTGGGAGCAATTGATAGATGCTGCAACGTAAAGCACCACTCGCTTCAGGCCTCCGCGTCACCGCGGTCGCCATGCTGGCGACAACCATGGCCGGATGCTCGACGGTGAGCTCGCTGAATCCGTTCGGTGGCAACGACGCTGAACAACGAACGACCCCCGAGGTCGCCCGCTCCGCACCGGCACCGGTACGACAGCAGCCGGCAGCCCCGGCGCCGCAGCCGAACTATGAACCCAAAGTCGAGCGAATCAACACACCGGTTCCGCTCGCCGAAGGTCACCCGGACGAGTACGTCGTCCAGCCCGGCGACACCCTCTGGGATATCGCCGGCACGTTCCTGAAGGACCCGTGGTTCTGGCCGGAGATCTGGTTCGTGAACCCGGATATTGCGAACCCGCACCTTATTTACCCGGGCGATGTGCTCGGCCTCGTCTACATAGACGGCCAGCCGCGCATCACCAACCTGCGAGCGTCGACCTTCCGTCTGTCGCCGCAGGCACGCGTTACACCGCTCAATGAGGCGGTTACCAGTATTCCATACGACACCGTCTCAGCATTCCTGAGCACCGGCGTGATCCTTGAGAAAGGTCAGGCCGACACGCTGCCGTACATGCTCGACACGCGTGGCGACCACCTGATCGCGGCGGCCGGCAATGAAATTTACGTCCGCGGTAACAGCGGCGACGTGCTCGGTTCACGTTACAGCCTCGTCAAAGTCGGCGACCCGCTGTACGACCCGGACGACAATCGTCTCGTGGGTTACCAGGGCATCTTTGTCGGCGAAGGCACGCTGCGTCGCAGCGGCGACCCGTCCACGGTCGCGCTGACCGACAGCACTCAGGAAGCCGTGATCGGTGATCGACTGGTGCCGGAAGTGCTGGACGTACCGCTGAACTTCTTCCCGCGCTCGCCGAGCTACGACATCGAAGGCCGTATCATCTCGGTCGTCGGTGGTGTCACGCAGATCGGCCAGTACCAGGTCGTTGTCCTGAACCGCGGATCGCGTGACGGCCTCGTCGTCGGCGACGTCCTCTCGGTGTTCCAGACGGGCGACACGGTCAAGGACCGCTTCAGAGGCGGCTCGGTCAAACTCCCGGATGAGCAGGCCGGCACAACGATGGTCTTCAAGGTCTACGACCGCATCAGCTACGCGCTGGTGATGGAAGCTACCACCAACATCAACGTGCTGGATACGGTGCGTACGCCGACCTGATTTCGCAGAAATTCTGATATCGTTACACGGCGCCTTCGGGCGCCGTTTTCTTTGTGGCGATTTAACTCATGGCCAGAGTGATTCTTGTCTGCGCGCTGTCAATCGTGCTCGCGGCTTGTACTAGCAACCCGTCGCAGCTGCCCGAGAGCACAACGTTTAAAGCAACGCCGCTGGCGAGAATCGTCATTCAACACGGCCAGTCGCCGCAAACCCTGTTACTCAGTGAACTCGCCAGGGATGTCTTGACCGGATTTCCAGTAAGTTACAGCGGCGCTCTTCGTCCGCCTTCAAGTGCGGACGGTACGCCGACGATTAACTGCTTACTTGTGCAACGCATCGGCATCGCACTCGCTGTCGAACGGATTAAGCCATTGAAGGACGGCCGCTCTAGTTCGTTGTCGAAACCGCTGCACTTTCGATGGCATCATGAGGCCTACAAAACCAGCCACCGCGTTTATTCTCAATTCACGCGTGTTGGGAACCGTTTGTCGAATTTTCAGCGTCCGAGCGTTCGCCTTGGTAACGGCGTGGAGGTTTTTGCCGACGTGTTTCCTTTGCAGAAAGTGGACCTCAAGGACGGTGCCTGGAAGGTAACCGTCACCTACATGGGCGAGAGACTGCTCGAGGAGACCTTCAACCTGGAAGGCTGTCGCTGACATCGAGTGACCGCAACGCTGAATCTGTCATACACCTTGAGAGTGCACTGGACGATCACACGGTTTTGAGTACACTTTGAGCGCCGCCGCCCGGCCCCTTTTTCCTGGAGACGATGATGCTTTTGCGACGACTGGTACTGCTGGTTGCAACACCTTTTGTCCTGCTCGGCTGCGCCACAAGCTCGACCACTGACGAACCGTTTGTCGACCCGGTCGTTTTCAAGCCGGCGTCTGTCCTGATCCGCACGGCTACGTTTCCCGAAACCGCCGCGGAGGTCAAAGTGATGCTGCTCGACTCGCTGGTCGCGATGGAAGGGGACGGCAGTTACAGCGAACAGGTTCTTGAGCCGAATGGCGGGCCGCATTCTATTGATTGCTCGGTGACCGAAACACTCTCGATCATGTTTATTGCCGGCCGTCCAAAGTCAGCCCGCTCGATGTCCAGATTCAAGCTGCGCTCGGAGTGGGCCCACGTAGGCAGCGGCGACAGCCCGTCGGGCACCAGCCGTTTTCTCACCTCTGAGGATCGCCTGGCTCTGGTGTACGGCAAGGACAAAAAGCGGCGGGTTTTCTGGCTGGTGAACTTCGACCTCACCGAAGAGCGCCGGATCGACGGCACCTGGTCGTTTGACATTTACTACCGGGGAACCTCGCTACATACGGAAAAGTTCGAGCTCGCCAACTGCGGCTAACCGACGTATCGCGACAAAAGTGACACAATTCAGCGTTTCTCCGCCGGCAGCTGGGGTGTCGTCGCTTTATAGTGTCGTTTTTTACCGGCGGACAGATTGCCTTGCAGGAAACTCACGATCACGTCGCCGACGCGGGCGAAACACGGGCGTGGCTGCAGCAAAGTAATCATCACTTGCTGCAAACAGGCGAGGACGCGTTTCCCGAGATGCTTGCCTCGATACCATCGCCGGCAAGGAGGCTGTTCCTCGCGGGCGACCCTCTGGCACTGGCCTTGCCCGCCGTCGCGATCGTGGGCAGCCGCAATCCGACGCAGGGTGGCGCACGCACTGCTTACGAATTCGCGCGTTTTCTGGCCGGCTCTGGATTCACGATCGTCAGTGGGCTCGCCCAAGGCATTGACACGCAAGCGCACAGCGGCGCACTGGACGCGGGCGGACGGACAGTCGCTTTTCTCGGCCATGGCATTGATCGCGTTTACCCGGCAGCGAACCGTGAGCTGGCACACCGGATCGTCGCCTCCGGTGCGCTGGTCTCGGAATTTCCGCTCGGCACGCCGCCGCACAAGACGCACTTCCCGCAGCGGAACCGCCTGATCAGCGGACTCAGCCTCGGCACGCTGGTCGTCGAGGCGGCCCGACAGAGTGGCTCGCTGATCACGGCACGGCTCGCGGGCGAGCAGGGACGCGAGGTGTTCGCCATTCCGGGCTCGATTCATAACCCGATGGCGCGAGGTTGCCACTGGCTGATACGAAACGGTGCCCGACTGGTCGAAACCGCAGACGATATTCTTGAGGAACTGGCTCCGCTGCTCGGCCACATGGCGGCAACAGAGGGGGTGAACGCGACGCCGGTCGGCAGCGACCCGGCACCCTTGTCCGAGGTCACGGGGGAGCAAAAAACCCTTCTCGACATAATGGGACACGACCCGGTGAGCCTCGATGAGCTCTCTGAACTGTCCGGTTTGACGATCGACCAGCTTTCATCCATGCTGTTGATACTCGAACTGGAAGGGCGAGTCGAGAAGCTGTCAGGAGGACGGTACAGCGCTCTTCACCGGACAGGCCCGGATGCGGCCGCGCCGGACACAGAATGACCGTAGTCAGGGGTAATTTCGAGGCATGAAAGAAAACGTACTCGACGTATTGATGTATCTCTTCGAGACCTACGTTGATACCGAAGAGGATCCTGAGCCCGACCAGAACGACCTTCGCAACGACCTCTCGCTCGCCGGTTTTGGCGACGCCGAGATCGACCGTGCGCTCGACTGGCTCGACGAGCTGACCAACCACCAGGACAGCGCCAACTACGTCGCCGACTCATCGCGAGGTACCCGCGTGTACTGCGATTACGAAATGGAGCGACTGGACTCCGGTTGCCGCGGCTACATCGCCTACCTGGAGCAGGTCGGCATCCTGTCTGTCTCACAACGTGAAATCCTGATCGATCGCCTGCTGGCACTCGAAACGGACGACATCGACGTGGAACAGATCAAGTGGGTTGTGCTCATGGTGCTGTTCAGCCAACCGGGACAGGAGACCGCCTACGCCCGGATGGAAGACCTTGTTTTCGAAGAAAACACCGGCCTCATCCACTAGCGATTTCGGGGCGACTCTTTAATAAGTCGCCTTGACACCCTGCGTCGATGCACGTAATTAACCGCGGCATTGTCCGCGGTTTTTTAATCGCCGTATCACCACGATCAGGAATTCATGTCGAAAAATCTCGTCATTGTAGAGTCGCCCGCGAAAGCGAAAACCATCAGCAAGTACCTGGGTAAGGACTTCGATGTCCTGGCCTCCTATGGCCACGTCCGGGACCTTGTGCCCAAGGGCGGTGCTGTGGACCCGGATCAGGGCTTCGCGATGAAATACGAGATCATCGAGCGCAACGAGAAGCACGTAAATGCCATTGTTCGGGCGCTGAAGAAGGCTGACGCCCTGTACCTCGCAACCGACCCCGATCGCGAAGGCGAGGCTATTTCCTGGCACCTTATAGAACTGCTGCGCGAGAAAAACGCGCTGGACGACAAGGACGTTCACCGGGTCATCTTCCACGAGATCACTAAGAACGCGGTCAAGGAAGCGATCGATTCGCCGCGCGGCCTGTCCGACCACCTGGTGGGGGCGCAGCAGGCGCGCCGGGCGCTCGACTACCTCGTTGGCTTCAACCTGTCGCCGTTGTTGTGGAAGAAGGTCCAGCCCAAGTTGTCGGCCGGCCGCGTACAGAGCCCGGCGTTGCGCATGATCGTCGAGCGCGAGCTCGAGATCGAAGCCTTCAAGGCGCGCGAGTACTGGAGCATCGAAGCCGACGTCAGCAAGGACGAGCAACCGTTTTTCGCACGTCTCGTCAGCTACAAGGGCGACAAGGTGGAGCAGTTCAGTTTCGAAAACGAAACGGCGGCTCGCGAAGTCGAAACGACCATCAACACCGCGACCGGTGTCGACGCGTCGGTCGAAGACGCCACGGGTGAGCTGACCACGCTGAGCGTTACTCGCAAGCAGCGTCGCCGGAACCCGGCTGCGCCGTTTACGACCTCCACCCTGCAACAGGAGGCGTCACGCAAGCTCGGCTTCAACACACAGCGCACGATGCGTGTTGCCCAGAAGTTGTATGAAGGTATCGAGCTGCCGGGCGAGGGCAACGTCGGCCTGATCACCTACATGCGTACCGACTCCGTGACGCTGGCGGAAGTCGCACTCACCGAGATACGTGACGTCATCACCGAGCGCTACGGCGAGAAGAATCTCCCCGAGGCACCGCGAGAATTCAAGACCAAGGCGAAGAACGCACAAGAAGCGCACGAGGCGATTCGCCCAACCTCTGCGGCGCGTGATCCGGACAGCCTGAAGGGTTCGCTCGACGAGGATCAGCTGAAGCTGTACTCGCTGATCTGGAAACGCACGATGGCCTGCCAGATGGTACCGGCCGTGTTTGATACCGTGGCTATCGAGTTTGCAGCGGGGCCGGAGGCGGATGGAAACCGGCTGCGCGCCAACGGCTCGGTGCTCGTCGAGCCCGGCTTCATGGCCGTGTACCAGGAGGGCAAGGACGACTCGCAGGACGACGACGGCGACCGCCTGCTGCCGGATATGAAAGAAGGCGACGTCATCACGCTGAACAAGCTGCGGCCCGAGCAGCACTTCACCGAGCCACCGCCCCGCTTCACGGAAGCAAGTCTGGTCAAGGCGCTGGAAGAGTATGGAATCGGTCGCCCGTCGACCTACTCCAACATTATCCAGACGCTGAAGAATCGCGAATACGTTGAAATGGACGGCAAGCGATTCCTGCCGACCGATATCGGCCGCATCGTCAACGGCTTTTTGACCGATCATTTCACGCAGTACGTGGACTACGACTTCACGGCAAGGCTCGAGGACGACCTCGACGCGGTCTCGCTCGGTGAAAAGGACTGGGTGCCGCTCCTGGAGAGCTTCTGGGAGCCGTTCCACAAGCTCTGCGAGGAAAAGGAAGAGAGCGTGACCCGCGGCGACGTCGCCCAGGAACGCGAGCTCGGCACCGACCCGAAGAGCGGCAAACCGGTGTCGGTGCGTATGGGTCGCTACGGACCGTTTGCGCAGATCGGCACCAAGGACGACGAAGAGAAGCCGAAATTCGCAGGTCTGCGGCCCGGACAGAAGATGACAGACATCACGCTCGAGGAAGCCCTTGAGCTGTTCAAGCTGCCGCGCAAGCTCGGTGAGACACCGGACGGCCTCAGCGTGTCGGCCAGCGTCGGACGCTTTGGGCCGTACGTGCGTTACGGCGACAAATACGTCTCCATACGCGGTGACGACGATCCGTACACGATCGAGCTGCCGCGAGCCCTGGAGCTCATCGAAGAGAAGAAGATCGCCGATGCCAACCGCATCATCCAGGACTTCGAGGATGACGGCATCCAGGTGCTCAACGGCCGTTACGGTCCGTACATCACCGACAAGAACAAGAATGCGCGTGTGCCCAAGGATCGCGATCCGAAGAGCCTGACACTCGACGAGTGCAAGGAACTGTTGGCCGCGGCACCGGAGCGTCGTGGTCGCAAGAAGGTCACCAAGAAGGCGGCCGCCAAGAAGACCCCGGCGAAAAAGAAGACCAAGAAGAAAACCACGAAGAAAAAAGCCAAGAAAAAGACCAAGAAAAAAACCGCCAAGAAAGCGGCCGGCAAAAAGAGCTCGGACGACTGACAGGGGAGTGTCATGAGCAAGATCGAACAGGCGATAGAGTTTCTGCTGTCGCTGCAAAACCGGAT
This sequence comes from Pseudomonadota bacterium, assembly GCA_038747355.1. Classification (GTDB taxonomy): domain Bacteria; phylum Pseudomonadota; class Gammaproteobacteria; order Steroidobacterales; family Woeseiaceae; genus UBA1847. Next base: position 11,958 of record JBCDJX010000084.1, read on the forward strand.
CTGCGCTGAACTCGAAACGCTCGACGGTGAGTCGACGTTTCACCACGATGCCTGGCAGCGCGACGCCGGCGGTGGCGGAGAAAGCCGTGTGCTGGCCGGTGGCAAAGTCTTCGAACAGGCCGGGGTTAACTTCTCACACGTGTTCGGTGAGCAGATGCCGCCGTCCGCCACCAAGAGTCGGCCGGAACTGGCCGGTCGCAGTTTTGAGGCCGCCGGTGTATCGCTGGTTCTGCACCCGAACAACCCCTACATTCCGACGACACACGCCAACTTTCGTATCTTCAGCGCCGGAGACGATATCTGGTGGTTCGGTGGTGGCTACGACCTGACGCCGTACTACCCCTTCAAGGAAGACGTCATTGGCTGGCACGAGACGGCGAAGGCCGCCTGCGATCCGTTCGGCGAGGACGTCTACCCGAAATTCAAGCAGTGGTGCGACGAGTATTTCTATCTGAAACACCGCGACGAGACGCGAGGCGTCGGCGGGTTGTTTTTTGACGACTTTAACGAGCCCGGATTTGAACGCTCCTTTGAGTTTGTGCAAAGCGTTGGCAACAGCTTCATGCAAGCCTATGCACCGATCGTCAAACGCCGCAAGGACCATCCCTTTGGCGAGCGCCAACGAGACTTCCAGCTGTATCGCCGCGGCCGCTACGTCGAGTTCAACCTGATCTACGATCGCGGCACGCTGTTTGGATTGCAGTCCGGCGGCCGTACCGAATCCATCCTGATGTCGTTACCACCAAACGTGCGCTGGCAGTACAACTGGCAGCCTGAAGACGGCTCGCCGGAAGCCACGCTTTACACCGACTACCTGCGTCCCCGTGACTGGCTGGGCGACGCTGCGGCGTGAGCGGACAGGACGACTCCAATTCACTCGGCCTCGGCATTGCAGTCGGGGTTACACTGGGCGTGGCACTGGGTACCGCGCTGGATAACCTGGCACTCGGCATCGGCGTCGGCATCGCCATCGGTGCCGGTATTGGCGCGGCCATTTCGGCGCGAAAAAAATAGCGCGCGCCGCGGGCGCATCGCCAGGCCCGGGCGGTTTTAACGCAGGAGACGACGGGATGAGTGACGGAAACAGCGGCCTTCCACCTGCCGTTCCTATTGCGATCGGCCTCGTCTTTGGTCTCGCCATCGGCATCGCTGTGGATAATCTCGCTTTTGGTATCGGTCTCGGTGTTGCACTGGGTGCCCTGGCCTACGTGATTCTCAATGCCCGCAAGAAATGAGCACGCTGCAGCCCTTTCATCTCGCCCTGCCCGTCACCGACCTCGACGCCGCGCGCGACTTTTACTGCGGCACACTCGGCTTTTCGACCGGGCGCACGGCGTCCCGCTGGATCGACCTGGATGTCTACGGTCACCAGGTCACTCTGCATCTTGTTGATGAAGACGACACGGCAACCGCACACAATCCGGTCGATGGCGACGATGTGCCGGCACGGCATTTCGGCGTGATTCTCGATCGCGAAGACTGGCAGGCCCTGGCCGACCGCCTGCAGGCCGCCGGCATCACGTTTCTCATTCCGCCCAAGATCCGTTTCGAGGGCGAACCCGGCGAACAAGCCACCATGTTCTTCCTGGATCCCTCCGGCAATGCGCTCGAATTCAAATCGTTTCGGAGTATCGAGCAACTGTTTGCGCGTTAGGCGCATCTAAAGATCAAACCACCGAGGCATGGGAGCGGCGTTCAAAGACGCCGTCTTGGGCAACCTCTTGTTCGGGGAGATCACAATGAACAAGTCAGTTAGCGGACAGTCCGGCAAAGGACTGTCAGCTTGTGGACTGGCGACGCTGCTACTCGGCACGTCGCTTGCCATCGCAAAGAGTTACGACATCGCAATCGACACGGTCGATATGCAGGCGACACCGGTCGACCAGTCTTTACCGGCATTTCCGGATTCCAGGTCGGTCGGAAAGCGCCAGGAAGGCCTCGTTGAGGTGAGCTTCGTCGTCACACATGAAGGCCGGGTCAGCGACCCGATCGTGACGCAATCGGTCGGCGGCACAGCGTTCGAGGATTCGGCCATTGACGCCGTGGAAACCTGGACCTTCGAACCGGGCAGCGAAGAGCTCGCGCGCAACACCGTGCGCCTGCGCTTCGAGCACGCCAAAGACGACGGCAAGGCGTCGCGGGACTTCTTGCGTCGCTATCGCAATATCGCATTTGCGCTTGCGAACAACCGCATAGACAAGGCGCGCAAGGGCCTGAACCAGGCGGTTGAAGCGGGTGGCTGGAACCTGTATGAAACCACGGTACTCAACGTACTCGAAGCGCGGCTGTGTGAAGCGGAGTCAGACGACGCGGGACGGCTCGCCGCGCTGCGCAAAGCCATGTTCCTGGGCGACGAGGAAGCCCTTAACGAGGAAACAAAGCGCCAGCTCCTGAAAGATATGGTGCGCGTTGAGACCTCGATGCAACGCTTCATGGCGGCTCGCGAGTCGTTGCGTGTGCTGCGCAGTGTCGAAAACAGCAATGCAGTACTCGAAGAGCTGCGTGGCGAGATCCAGAAAATCGAAGCCATGTCACTTAGCGAGGAAATTGTCGTCGACGCGACAATCGATGAGTCTCGCTGGGTGCACCGTCCGTCGCATCGCAGTTTCACGATCGAATCGGTCGACGGTGAAATCGAGCGCATCGAGGCGCGTTGTGACACGCATCGCCTGAAGATGAACGCGTCGTCCGGTCAAATGGTCGAGATACCATCCGACTGGGGCAGTTGCGATATCTACGTGTTCGGTGAATCAGGAACACAGTTCCATTTCGTGGAGATCAGTGCCGGTACGGAGGCGATCGCTGCCAGGCGGTAAAGTCTCGTCGATCGGCGTGGCGAGGTCGGTGTAGTATTGCGCCTTCTTTGTTTGCGCCGGTCGTTGAATGCGCTTATTCCTGACAGGTCTTTTGCTGCTGCTTGCCGGCCCGGCTCTGGGTCAGCAGTCGAACCTCATTGACCTCGGTGGTCCGGGGTTCGTCCGCGCGGCGAGCGACGATGCAAACGACGCGCGCACCTACATCGTCCAGCTCGGCGAGCCGTCAACCGCCGAATCGCTGGCGGTGGCCAAAACCCGCACGTCGGTCAGCAAGACCACGCCGGGTGCTGAAAGCTATTCAGCCAAACTTCTGCGGCAGCAGGACACGTTACTTGGCGCCCACGCACCGGGCGCAGAGAAGATCTACAGCTACACCTGGAGCATGAACGGCTTCGCGGCGCGCATGACGCCGGCGCAGGCGGACAAGCTCCGGAATCGCCCGGAGGTCGTCAACGTCTGGGAAGATGAGATCCGGCCACTGGCGACCAACTTCAGTGCCGACTATCTCGAGCTTTTCGACAACCAGTCCGGCCTTCGCGGGCCGCTGGGGCTCACCGGCGAGGACATCGTCATCGGCTTCATCGACAGCGGCATCTACCCGGAGCACCCGCAGCTCGCGGACACGCGTGAGGCGGATCGGCCCAGTGCCTGCCGCAGCAGCTGGGGCCGCAATTCGCTGCTGGGTCGCTGGCTGTGCCGGCGTTACGACAAGCTCGAAGACGTGGTTTTGTACGAGCCGCCGGAAAACTGGAACGGCGCCTGCGAAGCCGGCCAGGCGTTCGAGGAAGCGGCCTGCAACAACAAACTGATTGGCGCGCGCTTTTTCATCGACGGCGCCGAGTCCACCGGACCCATCGACAGCGGTGAGATTCGCTCGGCTCGAGATGTTGACGGGCACGGCACGCACACGGCGACCACCGCGGCAGGCAACCGACAGGATGCGTCGATCTACGGCAGCTTTGTTGATCGCGTCGAGGGCATCGCTCCGCGCGCACGCGTCGCGGTCTACAAGGCCTGCTGGTTGCGCCCTGGCGCCACCCGTGCCAGCTGCAATACCTCCGATCTCGCCAACGCGATCGACCAGGCAGTTGCCGACGGTGTCGACATCATCAGCTACTCGGTCGGCAGCTCGTTTCTGCGCGTGACCTCACCCGACGACATCG
>JBCDJX010000085.1:0-15925 GCA_038747355.1 Pseudomonadota bacterium
GCCTCGATGTCCTGCCGAGCGCCGACGCGCACGAGATAATCCTCGAGGTAGATCAGTGCGGCGTCGAAGTCACCGCGGGCCTCAAACAGCCGATACTTGGAGACGGTCAGACTGGCAAGCTCGGTGAGTCGGGCATACCAGGCGCTCGCCTCCGCCGTATCGCCAAGCAGCAGATACGTTTGACCGAGGCCACTCATCGCGCGGATGTTGCTCGCGTCCACCGACAATAACTCTCGGTAGTCCTGGATCGCGTTCGCCAGGCGACCTTCAGCCTGGAAGGTCTCTGCGATGTCTGTTTTCGCCTCGGCGACCGTCTCCGGCCGCAGCTCAGCGACACGCTCGTAGTGTTGTCTGGCGCGCACAAAGTCGCCCTGGTACTCGTAGTGGACCGCGAGGTTGTTGTTCACCGGTATCGCCATGGGCTCCAGCGCGTAGGCGGACTCCATGGCGCTTTGGGCTTCGCGGAAGCGTCGCTGACCCTGGACCACCGTGCCGTACCAGCTCCACGCCCAGAAATTCTTCTCATCAAGGTCGATGGCTTTTTGCAGGGCATCAATCGCATCCTGGTCGCGATCCTGCTGCAGCCGCAGCAGGCCGAGCGACGCCCAGACCTCGGACAGTGAATCGTCCAGTTCCATCGCCTTGTCAATCGCCGCCTGCGCCAGTAAGAATCCTTCCTCGCCCGGCAGGTTGCCGTAGTCGACCAACAGGGAATAGCTGTCGGCCAGGCCCGAGTAGGCAAGCACGTAGTCGGGATCTGTCTGCGTCGCACGCTCGAAGTACCCTTGCGACAACTCGATCGCGTCCGGGGTTCGCTTGTTCCAGTGAAAACGGCCGAGCAGGTACAGATCGTAAGCCTCGATGCTGTCGGTCGGCCGCTCGGCGAGCGCCGCCTCCTCCTTCCTTTGCAGGGTCACGCTGAGTGCCGAGGTCACCGCACGAGCAATGTCGGCCTGAACGTCAAAGATATTTGCGGCGGTCAGCTCCCGCTCATAGGTCTCGGCCCAGAGATGGTCATCGTTGTTTGCGTTGATTAGCTGCAGGTTGATGCGAACGCGGTTACCCGCTCGCTGAATACCGCCCTCGAGGATATGACGCACACCAAGCTGTGCGGCGATCTCCGGAATGCTCAGCGTCGTGTCGCGGAACCGCTCAACCGAGGTCCGTGACGTCACGGTCAATGAGCCGATACGGACGAGCTGCGTCAGGATGTCGTCATGCACACCGTCGACGAAGTACACGTCATCCGCGTTGGCGCTTCGATTAGCGAACGGCAGGACAGCAATCGACAGCTCGTCCACCGCGGCACGGGTCGCCACGTCCTGAGCCGAACGCCCGGGCGCGAGCAGATTTGCACCCAGCATGACGATCGCGAGCACCAGCAGACCGACAATCAGGCCGTTTATCTTGCGACCGGTTTGCCCGGTCACGGATTGGTTGCGATCGATCTCCGATTCGCGCTTCACACCCTCGGGCGTCAGTTCGTACACCCAGGACATGATCAGCGCCACGGGGAAACCCAGCAGCAGGACGATGATGACGAGACGGTTGGCGGATGCCGGGAGCTCGAAGGCGTCGAACAGGATATCCGCGACCTGCAGGATCACCCAGGACGCCACGACATACAACGTCGCAATACGAACGACGTTTCGGCGTTTCAGTTCCTCGAAAAGGCTCATCCGGGCGGTTTCCATTCTCGGGCCGAGTTAATGATGAAGCAACGCCCGAATGATGTCGATCCGCGGCGAATACCGGCCGTTCAGTTTGAGAAACACACCACCGAAACGGATACCGATTTCCGTCTCGAATCCGGGTTCACATAGGAGTGTCGCTGGTCGCCCCGGAAGACCAGCATGTCGCCGGGCTTCAGACGATGGTGCTCGCCACCTGCCACCAGTTCGACCTCGCCGCTTTCGCACGTCAGGTATTCCCGTGTTCCCGTCTTGTGGGGGACGCCGACCATACGACCGCCCGGCTCCAGTTCGGTACGCGAGATCTCGAGACCGGAAATCGCCTCGGGTACCAGCGGTCGAACACTGGCGCCCTGCCGCTTGCGGGTCTTTACCCTCGCCGCCGGAATAAATTCGAACTCGTTGCGTGGTGGGCCGATGAGCTCTTCGACAGAGACGTTGAATGCTGCAGCCGCCTTGCTCAGGACGGTGATTGTCGGGTTCGCCGAGCCGGTCTCAAGGCTCGCCCAGGTTGCGCGGGGAATCCCGGACATATCCGCGAGCTTCTGCTGTGACAAACCACGCGCCTCGCGCAGACGGCGCACGTTTGCGCCCAGGTTGCGATTGACTTCGGACATGCTGGCAAACTAGCAAGCTGCCAGTGAAATAGCAATTCAGTTGGTAAACCGACAGAACCGGTCGATACTTCGGATCACACAGAGGAGAGATGCTGATGATTCGAATGGAACACGCCAATCTCAGTGTTCGTCATTACGACGACACAGTCCGCTTCCTGAAAGCCGCCTTCCCGAACTTTGACGTGCGGCGAGAGGGACTCAACAACGGTCGACGCTGGATGCATATCGGCACCGACGACACCTACCTCGCTCTGAACGAGGCGAGCAGCGAAGCGGAGCAGCCGTGGGTGCCGTACTCCGGTAAGCCCGGAGTCAATCATCTCGGCTTTGAAGTCGATGACGCGGAGGCGCTGCGGCGCCGACTGAAGGATGCCGGCTTTAAAGACTCGACCTACCCGAACAATCATCCCCACCGCAATCGCGTGTACTTCCACGACGCCGACGGCAACGACTGGGAATTTGTCGAGTACTTCTCGGACGACCCGGCGGAACGCAACGATTACGAACTCCCGGACTAGTCCGTGATCAGGTGGCGGGGCCCTCGCAGGTACCGGGCTCGCCGCCGAAACGCCGCAGGCGTTCGTCGATTTTCGCACTCGCCATGCTGTAGCCGCTGTAGTACTTGAAGATGTTGCTCACGTAGGTCACCGTCTCCCGGCCGATGCGGCGCGCCGCGATAATCTCGACGTTGTTGAACCAGACGTCCGGGTCGTAGCCGTTTTCACGGGCTTCGCGACGCAGGCTGATGACGCGCGCGGGACCGGCGTTGTAGGCCGCGAGACTCAGCAGCCATCGATTCAGCGGGTCGATGTCTTCGAAATAGCGATCCGCCAGAAAACGCATGTACTTCACACCGGCATGCACATTGTTGTCGACGGTCGTGATGTCGTCGATGCCGACATTGCGATCCCGTGCCGTTGTTGGTTTTACCTGCATGATGCCAACGGCACCGGCGCCGCTGGTTTTCGACTGCTCAAACTTCGATTCCTGGAAAGCCTGCGCTGCGATCTGCAGCCAGTCGAAACTGTACTGCTCGGCATACTGCTTGAATGTCTGCGACAGGTCCTGCAGGCGCTCGTCATCTAGCGTGGTGCGCGCGCAGCGCAGCTCGGCGGCATCGGCCAGGTAGCGATTGTAGGTGTCGTTACCGACCAGGGTTCCGCGACCGTACTCGCGCAGGAAGCCGTTGAGACGTTGCAGCAGCTGTGAATTATCCTGCCGCGTCACCCAGGAGATCGAGCCGCCTTCATTGACGACCAGATCGTCTCGCACGCGGATCTCCGGATACACCTCGGACCAGAACTTCGCCTTGTAGTCGTCCATCACGGTGAGTTCGATCAGTCCGCTGTTCATCAGGTCGAGGATATCGGCCGACTCCAGCAACTCATCCATGAGCTCGATTTCCGGCGGCTCCAGTCCGCGCGAGCCCATATCAACCGCGAGCCGCTGCAGATGCTCGTAGTAGCTGCTGGATTTGCGCACGTGCACGCGTCGACCCGCGAGTGCATCCAGCGACGTCAGGCCTTCGACGTCCCGCCGCGCCACGACCACCTCGTTGATATCCCGCAACAGCGGACGAGTAAACGCCAGCTGTTCGCTGCGCATTTCCGTCTGCGTCAGGTCGCCCGCGATAATGTCCGCGTTGCCGTCCAGTAAAGCCGGGATCAGCTTGTCGCGTGCCAGCGGTATGACGACCACGAACACCCGCACATTGCGCCGGCCAAGCTCCTCATTGATCTCGCGCTCAAGGTGATTGGCCAGCTCCCAGGTTGCCCCGCGCGGACGGCCATCCTCGAAGTAATACATGTAGCCGCCGTACGGCGTGACAACGCGAATCATCTTGCGGTCGATCATGCCGTCGAGATCGCCGCTCCATTCAGCCCAGGTTTCGCGGAAGGACGGGCCCAGTACGTCATCGATGGAGGGCGTCTCCGCCGGCGGTGGTGCAAGCGACGTTTCCGGCGCCGCCTTGATCTCGTCCGCCGCCGTATCCGGGTCGTCGGTCGAGCCGGAACAAGCGGCCAGACCCCCCAGCAAGATCCACAGCAGTCCGACGCGTGCGTGATTGCGCATCAGGTTGCTCCCCGCTCAAGGGCCTGCGACAGCAATTGCCTTGCCGCTTCGACATCCCGATGTTCGTCACCGAGCGCGTAGACGAGGTTCGGTACGGCCATCTCAAGGTCTGCAGCGGCGCCCTGTGGGTCGTCCGTCTCGAGGCGAATTTCGGCGCGCTGCACGAGCGCCCGCCCAAGGTGCACACTGCCCTTGTCGGCGCCCTGCTCGCGCCCCTGCATGCGCTCGACGAGCCCGTCAATCAGCACGATCGCACGCTCATAATCCCCACGCCGTCGATGCACTTCGGTGCCTTCGATCAGCGCCGACACCATGCCGGGACTCTCCACCGTGTCGGGGAAACCCGTATCCACGAGCAGCGCCTCGATATCCCGGGCGGCGGTATCAAGGTCACCGCTGTTGCGATACACCTTGATGCGCAGGATGCGAATGCTTGCCGACAAGGTCGGGTCCGCCCGAGGCGCGAGTGCGAGCTGCTGTTCAGCGAGATCGAGTCGCGCAAGGACAGCGTCGTAGTCCTCGTTTGCGAGACCCACCTTGGCCAGCCCAACATTCAGGAATGCCGTGTGTCGACTCGCACCACCCGCTTCGGCGACCGTTAGCCCCTCGGTAAACACGCGCTCGGCGTCGGCCGTCCGTCCGACCGACATCAGAAGATCGCCGTACTGTGCGAGCACGGCGGACGCACCGCGTCCCTGGAACCCGCTGGCGCGCATGCGCTCTGTCACATCGGCGAACGCTTCGAGGGCCTCGGGAGCACGTCCCATGTTGTTGAGGACCGCCGCTCGATTGCCGGCGACACGCTGGTAGCCGAGGGTTCCCCCTCGGCCCGTCGCGTCGAGCAAGGCCAGGATTTCTTCGAGGATACCGATGGACTCATCGAGTCGACCGGCCTGGTAGTGCATCAGTGCGATGTCGTTGAGAATTGGCCCCTTGAGGCTGGTGCCCGGCGCCGGGTGTTCCTCGAGCAGGGTTCGAATCTGAAGCAGGGTCTGCATGGCTGCGTCGAGATCACGATCTTTCACCTGGATGCCGGATTTCGCTCGCAGGCACTCGACGCTGGTCTGGATGCTCGGCGAACCCAGCGACTCGAACAGGCGCAGCCCCTCGGTCAATCGCTCTGTCGCAAGATCGGCATCGCGATACTGGTTATTGCGTGCCTTCTTGCAGACCACGGCGGCGAGCAGGTCGCTGTCGTCGAACTCACGCGCGATACGTTCCGCCTCATCCAGCAGCTCGGCTTCTCGCTGTCGTTCACCGAGTGCCGAGTACCGCCGCGACACATCGAAAAGCACCGACGCCATGAAAGACTGGCCCGAACCGAATTGGTCTTCCAGCAGTGTCTTGCCACGATCCAGCAATTCCACGGACGTGAATTCGCCATTACCCATCTCTTCCATGAGCAGGCTGTAAAACTCGTTTGTCGCCTGGCTGCGTTGCTGCTGGTAGACGGCGATGTCGCGCTGCTTTTGCGCCTCCAGCATCTGCAAGCCGGTGATGACGGTCGCAGACACCAGCGCCACCAGCGTCAAAAACGCGCCCAGCACGCTGCCCCGGTTTCGCTGCACGAATTTTCGAAAACGGTCCCCGGCCTGTCCGCCGACGGCGGCGACCGGATAGCCGGTCAGGTATGCCTCGAGGTCGCGACCCAGGGAGTTTGCGTCCCGGTAGCGATCTGCAGCGTCCGCGCGCAGGCAGCGCTCGATGATCACTGTGACATCACGAGGCAACGCCTGCCGACTGTCGGACGGCAAGGTTACCGGCCTGCCGTCCGCCGAACGCTGGATCGCGTCGGTCAGCGTCTCACCCTCGGTGGGCAGACTGCCAGCGAGCACCTCCGCCGCGAGCAATCCCAGCTGGTAAACATCCGAGGCAATCGAAATCGGCTGACCGAGCAACTGCTCGGGGCTCGCGTACTGCGGGGTCATTGCGCCGGCCCGGGTCAACTCACCGGAGTCGTCCTGCAACAACTTGGCGATACCAAAGTCGAGTAACTTGACGCGGCCGTCGTCGGACACCAGCACGTTCGAGGGTTTGATATCGCGGTGCACGACCAGGTTTGCGTGCGCGAAGGAAACGGCGTCGACCACATCAATGAGCAATCGAACCCGATCCTCGAGACTCAGCCTGCGATCGCGGCAGTACGCCGTGATCGGACTACCCTCGACCAGCTCCATCACAATGTAGGGCCAGCCCTCGGCCGTGAGTCGAGCGTCATACAGCTGCGAAATATGCGGGTGATTCAGGCTCGCGAGAACGCTTTGCTCCTGCGTGAAGCGTTCCCGCATGGTCGGACTAAAACCGCTGACGGCCGACAACTTGATCGCAACGTCGCGCTCAAAGCTGCCGTCGATTCGCGACGCCCGGTAAACACGACTCATGCCGCCTTCGGCGATAAATCCGCTGATCCGGTAGCCGTCCAGCTCTCGACCCACAAGGTCCTGTGTCTCCCCGGGCGACAGCTCGGAGAGAATACCGAGACCGGCACCGGTCGAAAAAGGATCTCCGTCAGAATCCGTCATTCACGCTCCCTGTCTGCGCCTGTTGCCCGGCGCTTTTTTCGCTGCGTTTTCACCGGCCCGTGGTGGCGGCTTACTCGGACTCCTCGAGCATTTCGTCCAGTGCGGCGACCAGCTCATCGCGCGTGAATTCGTAGGGCTGGTCGGCGTTGAGCGTCAATGCACGCTGCAGGGCCACACGAACCGCGACGTGCGCTGACTCCTCGGTCGGCGCAACAAGGTATCTCAGGTGAGGTTGATCGCTGCCCATAAAGTGCAGCACCGCCTCGGACACCTCGTCCGGCTCTTTCAGACCGTCGTTGGTATCGGTCAGGTTTTTGACCACCGCCTTTTGCTCATCGGTGAGCGTCTGGGTGGTGTCCTGGCTGCCGGTCACGAGGTCGTAGCCGACCTTCTCCCGAATCTTTGATTTATAGGCACCCGGGTTGACCACACCGACCGACACACCCTCCTCGGCGAGATCGTCGGCCAGTGCCTCTGTGTAGGACTCGACGGCGAATTTGCTCATGCTGTACGCACCCGCGCGGGCACCGGAAACAAAGCCGTTGATCGAACTGATGGTCACGGTGCGCCCGCCGCTCTCTTTCAGCATCGGCAGGAATGCCAGGTTAACGCGGTGTGGGCCGAGGACATTGATGTCATGTATCCAGGCGATGTCGTCTGCCGAGACTTCAGACATGCGTCCGATACGGGCGACACCCGCATTGTTCACGACGCCCCACAAACCCCGTCCTTCACTGGCGACCAGCTCCGCGGCCGCATCGACCTGCGACTGCACGGTCACGTCGAGCCGGATCGCCGTGACGTTTTCCATCGCATCGAGGCGTTGCAGGTCAGCGTCCTTTCTTGCGGTGGCGTACACGTGGTAACCCGCATCAACGAGATGCTCCGTGATGTTCAGACCGATCCCGGAACTGGCACCCGTAACGAGGACCGATTTCTGTTCCTCTGCCAGCACCGTGACTGACAGGCCAAGGCACACCAAAGTTGAGAGCAGGTAACGCATAGTTTTCCCCTGTTATTCCGTGTTATTGACGGACACCGACCACGGGCCGTCCCGGCCTCGCGCCGGCGACCAGTTCGCCGCCGCTGACCACCAGCGTACCGTTGACCATGACATATTCAACGCCCTTCGAGAACGAAAGGTCCTCCTCGAACGTCGCGGTATCGATAATGTATTCCGGGTCGAACATCGTGATGTCGGCGTCCGCGCCAACCTGGATTCGGCCTTTTTGTCGCATGGATGGTGCGACGCCCTGCATGCGCAGTGCCGGCATCAGGGTAATTTTCCTCAGCGCGGGCATCAGGTCGATAACGCCCTCGTCACGAACGTATTTGCCGAGAAAGCGTGAATAGGTGCCGGCACTGCGCGGGTGAGCACCCGGCGCGTACGGCATACCGTCCGAAGCGATCATCACCATCGGGTCTGCCACCAGCGCACGAATCCACTCCGGCTTCATCATGTGAATGATGACGATGCCACCCTGCTCGCGGTACGCCTTGAACGTTTCTTCGGTCAGACGTTCCCCCGAGTCCTGCCACTGAATGTCGGCATACGTAATGCCGAGTTTCTCCTGCCAGCCGGGATTGAAGATTGCGGACTCGATGCTCGTCGATGCGGCGGTGTAGGGATACGCCTCGGTGGTGACATCAAGTCCCCGTTTTTGCGCGCCTCGCACCAGGTCGAGGTTAGTGCGGTAGTCACCGAGACTGGAACTGTTCAGGTGCACGATGTGCAGCGATGCGCCGGTGATTGCCGCATTGGCGATTACCTCCTGTACAGCGGCGACACCCATGTCCCGGACGTGCGTGAAAATCGGCACATCCCGGTCGGCTGCAAACTCGAACACGCGAAGAATCTCATCGTAACTCGCACCCGGGTAATACTGGTGCGGAACGCCGATACCCAGGCCGCCGTGCTCGAGTTGTTCGTCCATCGCCGACATCAGCGCGGGGTAATCCTCGGGCTGGACATTGACATACAGGCCGGCAACCACCGATCGCGCGAACTGACCTTCCGCGTCGCGTCGGTCCTCGTCCGTCGCGGCAACCACAGCCGCCAGCGCTTCCGAGTAGCGTTCAGCGAGCTCAGGCATCGCCAGGGTGCGAACGCGCGCGTGCGCGACACTTGCGCCGTAGTTAACAATGGCCTTGCCGTCGCGGTCCGCAAAAAACAACTCGACGTCCGCCACACCGCCTTCGAGTTCCAGCGCGGTCGTCACACCGTCCATCGCCTGGAATTCGTTGGCCTTTGCCGTCTGGCCGTGAGCATGCAAATCGATAAACCCGGGCGACACAACAAGACCCGTGGCGTCGATGACCGTTGCGCCACGCAACTCGACGGTGGAAATTGCGTCGATGGTGCCGTCGCGAATGCCGAGGTAGCGCACGCCGTCGAGACCGGTCTCCGGGTCCATCACGCGGCCGTTTTTGATGACGACGTCAAAACGATCGTCTGCCTGCGCCCACCCCGGCAGACAGAGCAACATCATCACCAGGCCGACAAAGAGTGATCGCTTCATCGTTGTGTCCCCCCACCCCGGAGTTTATTGTTCACGTCAGTATGAAAGATAACTCCACGGAATCACAGCAGACGAGTGTAAACACCAGCCATCACATGCCGGCGCTGACCGGTGTTCGCTTTTTCGCGGTGTTCCACATTTTCCTGTTTCATATGTTCGCCTGGTACTGGGCGCCGAAGCCGGAAGGCCTCGAGAACATGCTGATCGGACTGGCGGACGCACCGCTGACGATGGTGAAGTTCGCCTCCAACGGATGGATGTCGACCAGTTTCTTTTTCCTGTTGTCGGGCTTCATTCTTGCTTACCTGTATTGGGGTGAAGACGGCAAGCTCGTTATGACGCGACGACGTTTCTGGTCCACTCGCGCGGCGCGTATTTACCCCATCCACCTGCTCGTACTCGGAATCATCATTGGCGGGACGACGCCGTACCAGCTGGAGCAAGGCACGTCACCGGACTTGCTGATCTCAAGCGCGCTGGGGACGGCAGCGCTGGTGCAGGCCTGGGTGCCGACCTGGGTGCCGGTATGGAGCTGGCCCACGTGGACCCTGTCGGTGCTGGTTTTCCTGTACCTGGTCATGCCGTGGCTGATGCGCGTTTTCGCAAAGATGACGCGACCGCAGATGATCGCCACGCTGATCGCGATGCCGTTTATCTCCAGTCTGCCAACAGCAGTGTATGCCGCGTGGTTGGCATCGGGCGCCGAACCGACGATGAATGTCGACATCCTGGTTGCCAACAACCCGGTGTTCTGGATTCCGTACTTCGCCACCGGCATGCTGATGACGCGGGTATTCGCAATCAGCCGTTTTCAGCCGGCGCAGCGCGGTCCCTCGTGGTTTAGCTGGGGAGACGCGGCCGTGCTCGCCATCCTCGCCGTTGCGCTGACGCAGTTCATCGATCAGCCGTGGAAGTTTTTTATCCGCCAGGGCGCGCTCATGCCACTGTTTATTGTGATCGTGCTGGACCTCGCGCGCGGCAGGGGCATGATGTCGAAGGTGTTTTCGCTGCCCGGCACCGGCTTCCTTGGCGAGACCGGATTCTCCCTGTTTATCTGGCAGAGCTTTGTTGTACTGATCATGTACGCCACGATCCTGGCGATGCCGGACATCGGTCCCTACCAGCACTGGATCGCGATCGGTCTCGTGGTGCTGCTCGCAATCGCCAGTACCTACCTGGTGGAAAAGCCGATATCGTCCTGGATTCGTCGTCGCTTCATCGATCGACCGCCAGGGAAGCATCCGTCGTGAGTACGGTGATTCACGACTTTGTCGACGCCTGCCGCGCCGGCACGAATCCAAGGACCATTTGCCGGGTGCACTCCGGCTGGGCGGTACTGGGTGAATCCCAGTTTCTGCGTGGCTATTCGCTGATCTACCCGGACCCGGTCGTCAGTGACCTGAATGCACTGGCGCACGATGAACGCAAGACCTTGCTGCATGAGGCGTCCGTGTTGGGCGACGCCCTGCTCGAGCTGACCGGCGCGATCCGGTGCAATTACGAGATTCTCGGCAATCTGGCACCGGCGCTGCACGTGCATGTGTTTCCGCGCTTCGCTGATGAACCTGCGGCGCTCGCGACACAGCCGGTCTGGTCCTACGACTGGGATGCCGGACCCGCTTTCGACGCAGAGCGCGATGCGGCACTTCAACACGACATCGCCGCTTACTTGCGGAATACCGGCATCGCCCTCTAGCCGGCCCGGCTAGTGGCTGACGTGCTTTGACAGCAGACGAATCAGCCGCAGGATGTTGTCGAGGCGAACGGCCTTGCGGACTTTCTTGTTATTGGGGTCAAGCCGGACGAGATCTTTCAGTGCCTCGATCTTGGCGTAGATGCTGGTGATGAGCTTCTCACTGCTCCAGCCGATATAGCGTTCGTCCGCCGGGCGACCTTTCACCGAGGCCTTGGTGATCTTTTTGATCTTTACATCGCTCGCATCGAACTTGTCGTGCAGCGCTTCCCACTTTGTAGTCGACAGCTCGGCGATGATCACGTTGATGTCGACGCCATTGCGCTTCCACAGCAGGATGCGGTTGAAGTTTTTTTCCAGCTCGTAGAGCACCGCCTTGCCGCGACCCTTGCTCTTCTTGCGCTCTTCGCGCAGCTGCTCTAGCTGGTCAAACAGGCGATTGATTGTCGCATCGAGCATGGGCGCGTCCGGAAGTAAACACGGGATTCGATCGCTGGCTCACGCAGAGACCGTGGGCCCGGATCATAGCAGACGCCCGATTTGAAGTGGCCCGGGTCAGGAAGGCATTTGAGAACGCTGCCGGAGGGGAGAAATAATTGGGGTCAGGTCATTGGTTTGGGACCGAGTGGCGACCTGACCCCAATTGCGCGCTCAGTTCTCCATGGAAGACACCATCGACGCCTGGCTTTCCGTGTATTCGGTTAGCAGAGCTTCGATCGCGGTTTTTTCTTCCTCGACGCTGGTGGTATCCGCTTTAGCGGCCTGTGCGAAGGTGCGGGTAATGATGGCCATACCGTCGACTTCGGTATTCAGAACCAGCGTGTTGCCCGGTACCAGTCGACGACCCCAGGCTTCCCGGACACTCGCCCAGTATTCCTGCGTCTTCTCCCAGTACTGTTGGCCCGGCGAAAAATCGTAACCCGTGATGTTGCGGTAATCGTTGAAACCGAACTCCCGCACCAGGGTTTCCTGTGTTTCACGGCCGTCACGAATGGTCTTCGTGTTGTCCTGCTCGTGCGTCCAGCCGTTTGCCGTAATCGTGTGACGGTTCTCGGCGTTCAGGGCGTTGTAATCGTCGCGCGTGGTGTATTCGCGGCGAGGCAAAGGACGCCAGCTTCTGCCGCTGGTCCAGGTGGAGACGCCGTATTCGTGGTTGAACGTGCCGACGCCGCAATAACGCGGTGCATCGGACACCTCGTACACGCACTGCGTCCACGCGCCTGCCCGATCTGCCTCTGACACGTCAATCATGTCCCAGGTCTGGTGGGCGGCGAATTCAAAGTGGTGTTCCGTTTCGTAGGTCCAGTCCTGTCGCCAGTGCTTGATAACACCACCGCCGGGCATGACCAGTATGTGCTGCAAAACGATATTTGACGGTGAGTCCTCGACCACCAGCACCATCTCGAAGGCGCCCGTCGTCTTGTCATCCTTGTATTCGTAGCCAGCTTGAAGCGCGACCGTTTCCTGGAAGTGGAAGCCTACGCGGTATTCACCCTGCATCGCGAGAATAGCCAGTCGATCCTGCTCGAACTTGTCGGTGGTGGACCGAATCGCGGCGAAATGCGGATTGGGCACGAATTCGAACGTCGGGCCCTCGTCACTCGCTTCTGCGACCGCTGCTTCTGCAACGTCGTCTGTTGCACTGGTCACAGCGCATCCGTTGGCAAGGACCAGCATCGGTAAGACAGCAGCTAATGGGTACTTCATCGTCATCTCGGTTTTTCTGTAGCGGTGGGAAACACCAGTCTACTGGCCGACCCTGGCTATCAACCAGTTGCAAGCGTCTGGTTGGCCGGTGGTGGCAGCGTATGCATCCCTAATGCCGCAAATGATAATGATTCTTATTTACATTGCAAGTGCGGATTAGCACTTGCTGCAAAAACCCCGTCGGTCCGGGATTCAGGTGCCGCAAAAGGTCCGTGTAACGCGCTCTTCGGGCCGTGGCGGTACGGCGTAAGCATCGAAAGCAGGCTGCTCAGTGAACGGTTTTGCCAGGACCTCACGAAGTTCGTTGAACACGCTGAGGTCACCGTCGATCGCGCCCTGGATGGCGCGCTCGACCTGGTGATTGCGGGCAATAAAGCGCGGATTCACGGCGTTCATGGCCTCGCGTACCTCACTCGGATCGCGCGGCTGCTTGAGCAGCCGTTGACGCCAGGCGAGCTCAACCTCGCCAAAGCGCGGATCGCCGTCGATCGCAACCCGATCGGCCAGTTCGCGGAAGCTCACGGTGTAATCCAGCGCGTGCGTTTGCAGGTGCGCCAACCAGTCGCGCACCAGCTGTCGATCGGCAGCATCCTCACCGTCGCCCTGCAGGCCGAGCTTCCTGACGAGCCTCGCGAAGTAACGCGTCTCGAACAGTGGCAGCACGCGACCCAGTTCGGCCTCGAAGTCTTCTTTGCCGTCGTCGAGCAACAGCAGGCACTCTGCCAAACGCGTCAGGTTCCACAAAATAATGTGCGGTTGCTGGTCAAACGCATAGCGTCCGTGATGGTCGATCGAACTGAACACCTTCGATGCGTTGAATTCATCCATGAACGCGCACGGACCGTAGTCGATCGTCTCACCCGACACCGAGGTGTTATCGGTGTTCATCACGCCGTGGATAAAGCCCAGGTCCATCCAGTGCGCGACCAGTGACAGCTGTGCATTGAGAACGTGGCTGAAGAATTCGAGGTACGGCCGCTCGGCGTCTGCGAGCGCCGGCGCATGACGCTGGATCGCGAAATCAGCCAGCGCTTTCAAGCTGTCGATATCGCTTCGCGATGCAAAATATTCGAAGGTCCCGATGCGCACGTGGCTCGACGCCACGCGCGTGAACACACCGCCGGGCAGCGGCAGCTCACGATACACCTGCTCACCGGTCTGCACGGCAGCCAGTGCCCGTGTCGTCGGTACGCCCAGAGCATGCATCGCTTCGCTGAGGAGATACTCACGAATCACGGGGCCGAGCGAGGAACGGCCATCGCCGCGACGGGAAAACGGCGTCTGGCCCGAGCCCTTTAACTGGATATCGCGACGCCGTCCGTGCTTGTCGAGCACATCACCGAGCAGCACCGCGCGCCCGTCGCCAAGCTGTGCGGCGAAGTAGCCAAACTGGTGTCCGGCGTAGGCCAGCGCAATCGGCTCTGCGCCATCGGGCAGTCGGTTGCCGCTGAACAGCTCGGCCAGCGCCTCGTCGCTGGTGGCGAGATCCGCGAGCCCGAGTTCATCGGCGAGCGGCGCGTTCCACGCCAGCAGGCTCGGCGCCACAACGGGTACCGGGGCAACCCGGGCGAACAGGGACTCGGGCAGGGTTGCGAACGTATTGCTCAGGCCGGGGCTGGAGATGATCGTGTCCTTGACGTGTTATCGAACAGCAAACATGGGGCCGGGCCTGGTCGATGACAAGACGTCAGGCGGCGCTGGCTGTCGAGTCCTGCAGCACTGCGAGGAAACCGCTCCCGTAACGTTCCAGCTTGGTCTGACCCACGCCGCTGATGGTCAGCAGGTCTGCTTCTGTCTGCGGTCGGTGTTCGAGGAATTCGTACAAGGTCGCATCGTGAAAAATCACGTAAGCCGGCACATTGTGTTCGTCGGCAAACGCCTGTCGACACGCCCGGAGGGCGTCCCACAAGGCCTGGTCTTCCTCGGCGATGACATGACCTTTGGCTGCCGCTCGGCGCACCGACTTCGACGGCAGTTTTACGTCTTCCCGGAATTGCAGCGGCGTTTCGCCACGCAACACGCCACGACTGCTGTCGGTGAGAACCAGGGCTCCGAACCGCTCGGCGTCGGCACGCAGATGACCCGCCGCAATCAACTGACGAACCGCTGAACGCCAGGTGCTCGCCGACAGGTCGGTACCGATGCCGTACACGCTCAACCGGTCGTGGCCGTTCTGTCGAATCTTGTCGTTGTCCTTACCCAGCAACACATCCACCAGGTGCGCCGCACCGAAGCGCTGTCCAGTGCGGTACACCGTCGACAACAGTTTTTGCGCAGCCTCTGTCCCGTCCCAGGTCTTCGCCGGCACCAGGCAACCGTCACAGTTACCGCAGTCTTCCGCCAGCGTATCGCCGAAATACTGAAGCAGCGGGCGCCGCCGGCAACCGGTGCCTTCGCACCAGCCAAGCAGCGCGTCGAGCTTGTAGCCCTCGTAACGCTTGTACTCGTCGTCCGCGTCCGACTCATCGAGCATCTGCCGCAGCCGCACGACGTCCTGCAGGCCGTAGGCCATCCAGGCATCGGCCGGCTCTCCGTCGCGACCGGCGCGGCCGGTCTCCTGGTAGTACGACTCCATGCTCTTCGGCAGGTCGAGATGCGCGACGAAGCGGACGTCCGGCTTGTCGATCCCCATACCGAAGGCGATTGTCGCCACGATGATCAAGCCGTCTTCAACGAGGAATCGACGCTGGTTTTCGGCACGCGTCTCGGCGTCGAGACCGGCGTGATACGGCAGCGCCTTAAAGCCCTGCTGGTTCAGCCACTCGGCCGTGCTCTCGGTTTTCTTTCGCGACAGGCAATAGACGATACCCGCCTCGTTACGGTGCGACTGCAGAAAGCGCTGCAGCTGCGATTTCGGATCGGTCTTCGCATGCACCGCGTAGCTGATGTTGGGCCGGTCAAACGGTGAGATGAACACCTGGGGCTCGTCGAACGCCAGTCTGTCGATGATCTCCTGCCGTGTTCGCTCTGTCGCAGTTGCCGTGACCGCCATGCGTGGCACTCCCGGAAACAGGCGGCCCAGCTCGCCCAGTGACAGGTACTCGTGTCGAAAGTCGTGACCCCACTGCGACACGCAGTGGGCTTCATCAATCGCGATCAGCGA
>JBCDJX010000086.1:0-15900 GCA_038747355.1 Pseudomonadota bacterium
CGCCACGCAGGATATAGAACCCGGCCCAGTTGAGGTCATCGAGGTTGTTAAACAGCAGCGCCGCCGTGTTGGCCGCGTTCGCCAGGGCATCGGTTTCGCCGTCGATCAGTGCATCGAGCTGCGAGGCAAGCAGTGTGTAGTCGGTCATGTCAGCCCTCGTGGTCGAATATCAGGACGTCGCGAATGTCGGTCGTGTCGGCAGCCACCATGTGCAGGCGTTCAAAGCCGAGTGCAACGCCGGCGCAACCCGGCAATCCTGACTGCATGGCGGCCAGGAAACGCTCGTCCAGCGGCAATACTGACTGATGCTTGTCGCGCCGAATTTCAAGGTCGGACTCGAATCGCTGGCGTAACTCGTCGGCATCACCGAGTTCGACGAAGCCGTTGGCGAGCTCCATGCTGCCGGCAAAGACCTCGAAGCGCAGCGCGACGGCCGGATCGTTCGGGTCGAGTTGCGCCAGTGCGGCCTGGTCAGCCGGGTAGGCATTGATGACGGTGAGTGTATCGTCTTCAAAGGTGGACGCGACGCGGTCAGCGAACAGAACATCCAGCCAGTCCTGACGTCGGTCGCCGAGGCTGGCAGCGAGGTCGCTGTCAAAGCCCGCGGCCGTCTTGATTGTCTCGAGAGGGTCGGTCAGCGGATCGAGACCGATGGCGTCGACGAATGCATCGCGGTACGTCTTCTGAACGGTTGCCGTCTCGCGGTCCAGGACCGCGCCGATCAGCGCCAACGTGTCTTCGACAATCTCGTGCTCGCGCATGCCGGCCCGGTACCACTCGATCATTGTGAATTCCGGCTGGTGACGGTGACCGACCTCGCCCCCGCGGTACACACGGCAGACCGAGTAGATGTCCGGAAAGCCCGCTGCGAGCAGGCGCTTCATCGCAAATTCGGGCGACGTGTGCAGATACAGCGGCGTCGCAGCGTGTTGCCGATCTTCAACCGTGAAACTGTGCAGGTGCGGATCGCTGACGGCGCTGGCAGAGAGACTGGGCGTATCCACCTCGAGTACCGACTGCTGTTGGAAATACTGATGCACCCGCCGTTTGAGTCGCGCACGTTCCGCCGCAACAGCCGGTCCGTTGAGCGGCCGCCAGCGCATCCTGCCTAGTCCCGGGTCCCGAGGCGCTGGCCCATCCTGACAGTCGCATCGAGAGCAATCCCGGCGTCAAAACGCGTGTCCTGCAACAGCAGGATCACCGTGGAGCCCATATTGAACCAGCCAAGCAGATCGCCCTTGTTAACCGCGACGGGATGCCGGTCGATCGGCAATGACTCGACAACGCCCTTGCGGCGTGGCCTGATTTCGCCGGTCCACGGCGTGCTGATGCTGCCAACGTTCAAGGCGCCCACGAGACTGACCATGCAGCGACCCTTGTCCGTCTCGAAATGCAGATTAAGTCGTTCATTGCGACGGAACAGACCGGGCACGTGACGCGCGGTCGCCGCGTTGACGCTGAACAGGTCACCCGGCACGTAATGCGCTGCGACCAGCGTGCCGTCTACGGGTGCATGCACACGATGGTAGTTGAAGGGTGCGAGGTAGATGGTCGCAAACTGGCCGCCGCGGAAAGCCTGCGCCGTTGGCAGGTCCACCGCCAGTAATTCGTCCACGCCGTAATCGCGACCTTTCGCCTGCACGATCGTGCCATCCGTGATCGAACCGAACTGGCTGAGTCTGCCGTCGGCCGGGGAAACCACGCTGGCGGCATCGGTGTCGACAGGCCGGGCGCCGTCTTTCAATTCGCGAATGAAAAAGTCATTGAAGGTCCGAAAGTCATCGGGCACCTTCGCCTCGACATCGTCCAGGTCCACATCGTAAGCGTCGACGAAGCGCGTGATCAGCCAGTTCTTGAAGCCCGTGTGACGAATGCGTGCCACACGGTAGATAAGCGCGGTGAGCAAATACTTCGGCAAACCATACTGCAATGCCGCAAACAGCCGTCCCGCCATGTCAGTCCTCCGTGACGCTGACGCTCAGGAGCAGCGCGTCGTCAGAGTAAAAGTTCAGTGTGACGTTCGACAGGTCATCGTCCGCCTGCATCAGCATCAGGTGCTTGCCGCCACGCTCGAAGATCACCTCATCCCCGGGCGGGACGATGACTTCCGGGATCTCGCGCATCCTCGATACATTGTTCTCGAGGGTCGTCTCGTGCATCTCGACGCTGCCAAACTGCGGACTGCTCACCGAGGTGATGCGCGTCGGCACACGGCTGTCGTTTCGCAAAACGAAATAGCCGGCGCTCATCGACATGCCGGGCATCGGCCGTGTGACCTCAACTTGGCTGACGGTGAGTGGCGGCCCGGACTCGTTGCTGCAGGCCGTAATGAGCAGTGCGATCAGCAGGGACATGCGTTTCACAGGGCCAGCACTCCTTCGTAGTCGGCGGCGATCAGTTCAGCGCGCTGCGGCGCCGTGTACAGGCCTCGAACCTGTGCGTCCGGATCAATAAGCAGCACGACAGACGAGTGATCAACATTGTAGAAACCGGTGTCCTCGTCGGTCTCGGCCTTCTGGTAAAACACGCCAAGGTCCGTCGTCAGCGCGCGCAGGTTTTGCGGTGAACCGGTCAGTCCGGCAACACCCTCACCGAAGTAGCCGATGTACTGCTTGAGCTTTTCAGGTGAATCCCGGTCCGGGTCAACACTGACCAGCACGATTCTCGGCAAGGGCTTCAGTTCGCCGGCGTCAATCTGGCGGCGCGCCGCTGCCAGGATCTGCAGGGTCACGGGACAGATATCCGGACAGTGGGTAAAGCCGAAAAACACCATGTCCCATTGTCCCTCGAAAAATTCCCGGCCGACCGCGTTGCCATCGGCGTCGACAAGGTCGAAATCCGCCACCGGCTGCGGCGCGGGGTAGAGCGTGGCCGTGGCGATGGTCGGCGTCTGCGGGCGCTGCCCGAGGTAGAAAACGACGCCGCCAGCCAAGGCGACGAAGCCGAGCGTCAGCAAGAGGACACGTACAGGATTCACAGCTGCTCCGAGGGACGGGGGACGCGAGATTCTACTGGCCGAAACGACCGGATGCTATGCATAGAGCGACGGCTGCGTGATAAGTTCTGCCCGGGCGACGGACAGGATCGATGCAGACAGCGAATACCAGCACAGCAGGCGAACTCATTGATGAGGTTGCCGAGCACTTTCGCACAGCGAAACTCACCTACGGTCACGGTACGGACAACCCGGACGACGAGGCTGCGTGGCTGGTGTTTTCCGTGCTTGGCTTGTCCTTCAGTGACGGTCCCGACGCGTATGACCGCGCGGCGTCATCCGGGGAGCTCGCGCGGGTTCGTGAGCTCGCCAAGCGGCGCGCAGACGAGCGTCGCCCGCTGGCCTATCTCCTGAACGAAGCCTGGTTCTGCGGGCTTGAGTTTTTCGTGGACGAGCGAGTGCTGGTACCGAGATCGCCGATTGCCGAACTTGTTGTTGAACGATTCGAGCCGTGGGTGGACGCTGAGCGTGTCGATCGCATCATGGATCTGGGCACCGGCAGCGGTTGCATCGCAATTGCCTGTGCGCTTGCGTTCCGGGACGCAAAAGTTGACGCGGTGGATGTGTCAGCGGATGCGCTGGACGTGGCCGCGAGCAATGTCGAAAAGCACGCGGTTGGCGATCGCGTCTCGCTGCTTCGCTCGGACTTTTTCGCCGAGATTCCGCCGAATCGTTACCAGCTGATTGTCAGCAACCCCCCGTATGTTGACCGCGACGACATGGCGGATCGCAGCGAAGAGTATCGCCATGAACCCGAACTCGGCCTGGCGTCGGGCGATGACGGCCTCGATGCCACCCGGGTGATCCTGAAACAGGCGTCGCGCTTTCTTGACGACGGCGGCATACTCGTCTGCGAAGTCGGGAATTCGCGACCCGCGCTGGAAGATGCCTTTCCGCGCATACCGTTTACATGGCTCGAGTTTGAGCACGGCGGTGAGGGCGTATTCCTGCTGACCAAAACTGACCTGGAAAGACTCGACTGATGTCCGGAAACAGCTTCGGCAAGAATTTTATCGTCACGACCTTCGGCGAGAGCCACGGCCGGGCGCTCGGCTGCATTATTGACGGCTGCCCGCCGGGATTGCCGCTGCAGGAGGCGGATATCCAGCACGACCTTGACCGCCGTCGGCCGGGCCGCAACCAGCACACAACGCAGCGCAACGAACCGGACCAGGTCAAGATCCTGTCGGGCGTGTTCGAAGGCGTGACCACCGGCACACCGATCGGGCTCATCATCGAGAACACCGACCAGCGCTCGAAGGACTATGGCGATATCAAGGACAAGTTTCGCCCGGGCCACGCCGACTACACCTACCATCAGAAGTACGGCATCCGCGATTACCGCGGCGGTGGGCGTTCATCGGCCCGCGAGACAGCGATGCGTGTCGCTGCCGGCGCGGTTGCTCGCAAGTATCTGCAGGAACGATTGAATCTCGAGATTCGCGGTTACCTGTCGCAACTTGGCCCGATCCATCTGAATGCGCCTGACCTCGACAAGGTGGATGACAATCCGTTCTTTTGCGCCGACGAATCCCGACTGGATGAGCTCGACACCTTTATGACCGAGCTGCGCGATGCGGGCGACTCGATCGGCGCCAAAATCAGCGTGTTGGCCAGCAATATGCCGGTCGGTCTCGGCGAGCCGGTGTTCGACAAGCTGGAGGCCGATATCGCCAAGGGCCTGATGAGCATCAACGCGGTCAAGGGTGTCGAACTCGGTGCGGGTTTCTCCGCGGTGTCTCAGCGCGGAAGCGAGCATCGGGACGAGCTCGGCCCCGACGGATTTTCCAAAAACGATGCCGGCGGCACGCTCGGGGGTATCTCCTCGGGCCAGGATCTGCTCGCGAGTATCGCGCTGAAGCCGACCTCGAGCATCTCGGTGCCGGGCAAGACCATCGACAAGCGCGGCGAGACGACCGAAATCGTCACGAAGGGTCGCCACGATCCCTGCGTCGGTTTGCGCGCCACACCGATTGCAGAGGCGATGGTCGCGCTCGTGCTCATGGATCACTACCTGCGACATCGCGCTCAAAACGCAGACGTATCGACCGATACGCCGGTTATCGGTTGACGGAAAACAGGCCAGCTTGCGGCGACCAGCCGCACGGAAACGACTTATGCCAGAAAAGATAGATGTAGCGGTTGTCGGCGCCACCGGCGTCGTCGGCGAAACCATGCTCCAGATTCTTGCCCAGCGGAAATTCCCGGTGGGCAAGGTGTACGCGCTCGCCAGCGAGCGGTCGCTGGGTAAAACCGTCGAGTTCGGCAATAACGAACTGGTGGTCGACGACCTGGCGACCTTCGATTTTTCCCAGGTGCAGATCGGCCTGTTCTCGGCGGGCGGCAGTGTGTCGGCGGAGTATGCTCCGAAAGCGGCGGCGGCCGGTTGTGTGGTCATCGACAACACGTCGCACTTTCGTTACGACGACGATATCCCGCTGGTGGTCCCGGAGGTCAATCCGCACGCCATCGCCGATTATCGCGACCGCGGCATCATCGCCAACCCGAACTGTTCGACCATCCAGATGCTGGTGGCGCTGAAACCGATCTACGAGGCCGTCGGTATCGAGCGCATCAACGTCGCGACCTACCAGTCCGTCTCCGGCGCCGGCCGCAGTGCCGTCGAGGAGCTGGTGCGCCAGACGAGCCTGCTGCTCAACGGTCGCCCGCTGGAGATCGAGGGTGATACCAAGCAGATCGCGTTTAACGCGCTGCCGCATATCGACACCTTCCAGGACAATCGCTACACGAAAGAAGAAATGAAAATGGTCTGGGAGACCCGCAAGATCTTCGAGGACGACGACATACTCGTGAACCCCACGGCCGTTCGTATCCCGGTGTTTTTCGGGCATTCGGAAGCCATCAATATTGAGACACGCGACAAGGTTTCAGCGGCTGAGGTGTGCCAACTTATGGAAAATGCGCCGGGCGTGGCCCTGCTCGATGGCGTGCAGACGGGTGAATACCCGACGGCTGTCACCGAGAGTTCAGGCAACGATCCGGTTTTCGTCGGCCGGGTGCGTGAGGATATCTCGCACCCCCGGGGCATCAACCTCTGGGTCGTGGCCGATAACATACGTAAGGGCGCGGCTCTAAATAGCGTCCAAATAGCTGAAATATTGGCGAAAAACTATTTATAAGATATAGTTCCCCGGGCTAATGGACAGGCAGTCCATGACCGTATCTGACCGATTCTGGCGTCGGTTGGAAGGGGCACTGTACGGGGTTTGGAGACTTAACATTATGTCGCGATTCGTGAATCGCCTCGGGCTCGCGCTCATCTTTTTCGTCGCGAGCAACGCCTGGGCGCTTGGGCTGGGTGACATTCGCCTGCAATCGGCACTCAATCAGCCGTTACGGGCGGAAATTGACTTGCTCTCCGCTACCCCGGAAGAACTGGCCGCGCTGACCGTTGCGCTGGCATCGGCCGATACCTTTGAGCGGTACGGCATTGACCGGCCGGCCTACTTGAACGGCATCCAGTTCAGCATCGTTAACGGCGGCAGCGACGGCAGCTACGTCCAGATCACGTCTCGCCAGCCGATCACCGAACCGTTCTTGACCTTCCTCGTCGAAGCGTCCTGGTCTCGCGGCCGACTGCTTCGCGAATACACCGTATTACTGGATCCGCCGACGTTTGCACCGCCGCAGCCGGCTCGCCAGGCGGTTACCGCGCCGCAGCGGGCTGAACCTGCCGATACGGGCACGATCCAGCGTCCGGCGGAACCGGCACCCGCGCCGGTAACACGAGCGCCGGCGCGCCAGCCGGCCCCGGTCAGCCAGCCTGCCGTTGAATCGCCGACGCCGGTTGTCGAGACGGATAAGGAGCCGCCACCCGAATTCGTGCCGCCGAGTTTCAGCCAGGCGGACGCCAGTGACTACGTTGTCGCCCAGAGCCAGACCCTGTGGGGCATTGCGCGCTCGGTTCGACCGGACTCCGGCCTGACCATCAACCAGGTCATGCTGGCAATCTACGAAGCCAACCCGGATGCCTTCGGCGGCAATATCAACGTCTTGCGAGCCGGTGCCGCGCTGCGGATCCCGTCTGCCGATGACATGTACAGTATCGACCGGCGTTCTGCGACGGCCGAAGCGCAGCGCCAGCACGATTCCTGGGACGGCAGCCCGGTATCGACAGACACGGCCGACGACGCTTACGAACCGTACGTCGCGCCCGAACCTGAGCCGGAGCCCGCCACCGAGGTCGAGGACTCCAGCAGCCTGACGCTCGTGCCGCCTGATGATGAGCCGGTCGGCGTGGGCGTGGGTACCGACGACACGGACGCCGCGGTATCGCGTGAAGACGAAATTCTTGATCGCATCGACGCGATCGAGGCCGAAGAGATTCCCGTAGAACCGTCGCTGATCGACATTCGAAATGACGAACTCGCCCGGCTGCGCCAGGAACTCGCGGACATTCGCGGCGAGGTTTATGTACCGCCGGCAGAGGCTGTGGCTGATGGTGAAACGGTCGATCCGTTTGTCGATGTCACCGACGAGGCCACCGACGACATGGCGGCTGACGGTGCGATGGATGACGCGATGGCGAGCGATGAGCCTGCGGCTGAGGAGGCTGCAGACGCGGAACCGGTGTCGCCGCCGGCCGATCGGGTCATCGTGCGGGAGCCGGAGCCGGGCATCGTCGACCAGATTCTCGGCGTCCTGACCAACGTCTGGACCTTGATCATCGCGGGCGCGCTCGTCCTCGTGGGTGGCATCCTGTTCTTCTTCATGCGCGGTCGCAGCCAGGATGACGAGGCCTCTGAAGCCTGGTCGCCGCTGGATGCTGACGACGACATGGCCGTGGACCTCGGCAGCTCGACGCAGACACAGTCGATCCCGCCGCCGGAATCCGGCGAAGACACGATCGTCGTCGTTGAGGAAGCGCCCAGCGCGCCGACCACGGCCGACACCATCGAAGTCGAAGCGCCATCCGCTGTTGAATTCTCTTCCGCTGACGACGTGTCCGATGAACCGGACATGATGGAAGACACCTTCAGCAGCGAGACCGCGGTCAACCTTGATCAGTCAGACCCGATTGCTGAAGCCGATTTTCACATGGCCTACGGCCTGTACGACCAGGCAGCGGACCTTGTAAACGGTGCACTGCAGGCTGACCCGAACAATCGCGAGCTCCTCACCAAGCTGTGCGAGATCTACTTCGTCTGGGGTAACCGCGATTCGTTTGTCGACGCTGCCCAGCGCGTGAAAGCCTCGGTTGGCGACGGCGACAGCGCCGACTGGGACAAGATTGTCATCATGGGCCAGCAGATCGCGGGCGACAGCGAGTTGTTCGCCGGCGCCGACGTGGCGGGTGCCACCAAGGAAGTCGATCTGACGTTCGACTCGGCCGACGATGCCGGCAGCGGTGATCTGGACATGGTCTTTGGTGACGAAGGCGGTGGCGCGGACGAAGACGGCGACCTCGACTTCCTGTTCGACGGAGACGACGGCGGCGAAGCCAGCGTCGATGAGAACCTGGAGATCACCCAGCAAACACCGACCATGGATTCCACGCTCGACTCGACGGCGGAAATGCCGACGATGGAAAGCGATATGTCCGATGACGGCACGGCGGCGCTTCCGGCAATCGATGAAGCCCTGGCGGGCGCGCTGGAAAGCGAAGGCCTGGACTCGGACGCGACCGCTGAAATCGACCTGGATGATCTCGGTCTGGATCTCGACGCCCTCGATGAGGCGGCAGCCTCGATCGAGGAAGACGAAGACGACGAGATGGAAATTACCGGCTCGCATGACGCGCTGGCCGACACGGGCATCAACGAGGCGATCTCCGACCTTGAAGAGACCGGCAAAAACGAGCAACTCGAGGAGAGCGGTGTCGATTTTGTGCTCGACCAGACGGGCGTTAACCCGGCCGTTGCTGAAGTTGAAGACACCGACGTCGGTGTCGATTTCGACATCCTTGCCGCGACCGGCAAAACCCAGGTGCTGCCCGAGCAAATGAAGGTCGAAACGATCAACGAACCGATCAGCGACGACATGGAAACCATGCTGGCGGGCGACCTCGACGACGTGGACGGTGCTAAGGAACACTCCGGCACAGAGGTCCTCGGCGATGACATGGAGACTTTGCTCGCAGGCAATCTCGACGAACTCGACGGCGACGATGCCGGTAAAGCGCACACCGGCACGGAGGTGCTGGGCGATAACGACGCGACGATGCTCGCGCCGAGTCCGTCGGATGAGGACTTCGATTTCGCCAAGACCGAAGCGCTGCCACCGTCCGTGATGGACGACGACACCGAAGCGACGGCGGAAACTCCGGCGTTGGCCAGCACCGACATGGATCTCGACCTCGATGACCTGACCGCCGCCCTGGATCTGAGCGAGATCGGCGACACGGTGGAGATGCCCGGTTCCGACGCCACGGTCGAACAGCCGCGCCCGCCGATCGGCGATTCGACGGGCGAGATGTCGGCGCCGTCTTTCGGCGGCGACGACGACCTGAGCGAAGCGCGGACCATGACCGAAGTCGGGACCAAGCTTGACCTGGCCCGTGCCTATGTCGACATGGGTGACCCGGGCGGTGCTCGCAGCATCCTCGAGGAAGTGCTCGACGAAGGTGACGTCGACCAGCGCAAACAGGCGCAGGATCTGCTGGACTCGCTGCCGAGCTAGCGGTGCTCGCCGCCAACGCCTGAACCATGCGCCTCGCCCTGGGGATCGAATACGATGGCGGCGCCTACAACGGTTGGCAGCGCCAGAAGGTCGGTAAGGGTGTGCAGGAGGTCTTGGAACACTGCACGGCCCAGGTCGCAGATCACGAGGTCGAACTGATCTGCGCCGGTCGCACCGATACCGGCGTCCACGCCAGCGGCCAGGTCGCCCACTTCGATACACCATCGCAGCGCTCCGAGCGCGGCTGGTTGCTGGGCATTAACAGCGCGTTACCGGACGACATCAGCGTTCGCTGGGTGAAGCCCGTCAGTGATGAGTTTCACGCACGCTTCTCGGCGACCGGCCGACGTTACCGCTATCGCATTCTGAATACTCTCGTGCGCTCGGCGCTGGAGCGCGACCGCTGCTGGTGGCTGCACCAGTCGCTCGACGCTGACGCCATGCAGCGCGCCGGCCAGCGCCTGATCGGCGAACACGATTTTTCGGCGTTTCGTGCCGCGGCATGCCAGGCAAACACCCCGAACCGGGAGCTCACGTCACTCAATGTCAGTCGCGACGGCGACTGGATCGTGCTGGAGGTTGCCGGTAACGCCTTTCTGCAGCACATGGTGCGAAATATCACCGGCACACTGGTCGCGGTGGGCAGCGGCCAGCAATCCGAAGACTGGGTCAGCGACGTGCTTCTGAGCCGCGATCGCAAGCAGGGTGGCATCACGGCACCGCCACAGGGGCTGACCCTTACGCAGGTGGACTATCCGCCGGCCTTTGGGCTGCACGGCTAGCCTGCAGGGAAGGGCAGGGATATCATTACCGTATGAGCTGGTTCGAAAAATTGATGCCATCGCGCATCAGCACAGAAAACAGGACGCGTTCCGTACCGGAAGGCGTGTGGATCAAATGCCCGCGTTGCGATGCACAGCTGTACCGACAGGAGCTGGAGCGCAACCTGCAGGTCTGCCCGAAGTGTGATCACCACATGCGCATCGGCGCTCGTCGTCGACTCGACGTGTTCCTGGACAAGGACTCGCAGCAGGAGATCGCCGCGGACCTTGAGCCGGAAGATCCGCTGAAGTTTCGGGACAGCAAAAAGTACCGCGACCGCATCACCCAGGCGCAGAAAAAGACCGGCGAGAAAGACGCGCTGGTGGCCTCCAGCGGTACGCTGCACGGCCGGCCCGTCGTGGCGTGTGCCTTCGAGTTTTCCTTCATGGGCGGCTCCATGGGATCGGTGGTCGGCGAACGTTTTTCTCGTGCGGCGAATTACGCCGCTGACAACAAGATGCCGCTGATTTCGTTTTCTGCCAGCGGCGGTGCGCGCATGCAGGAGGCGCTCTTTTCGCTGCTGCAAATGGCCAAAACGTCCGCGGCGCTTGCCAATCTCGGCGAAAAGGGCGTGCCGTATATTTCGGTGCTTACCGATCCGACCACGGGCGGTGTCTCGGCCAGCCTCGCGATGCTGGGTGATATCAATATTGCCGAGCCGGGCGCGCTGATCGGTTTTGCGGGGCCCCGGGTCATCGAACAAACCGTGCGTGAAAAGCTGCCGGAGGGTTTCCAGCGCAGCGAATTCCTGCTCGATCACGGCGCCATCGACATGATTGTCGATCGACGCGAGATGCGCAGCGAGGTCGCCAGCCTGCTCGCCAAGCTCGAGCAGCGCCCCGCACCTGACGTGGCCTGAATGCCGTGATGGCAGAGGGCCCTGAGCTCCAGGCCTGGCTCAAAAAGCTGCACCACTTTTCGCGGACCGAGATCGAACTCGGGCTGGACCGGGTGAACGCGGTACTCGACAGGCTGTCGCTGTCACTGCCGTCGACCGTTCTCACCGTGGGCGGCACCAACGGTAAGGGGTCCACGGTGGCCTGCCTGTCGGCGGTGCTCGCCGAATGCGGCCACGCTTGTGGGGTATACACGTCACCGCATCTGCAGCGCTATAACGAACGCGTCCGACTCCACGGCTCGCTGGCCAGCGACGCGCAGCTGATCGACAGTTTCGAAGCCGTGGACGCCGCACGCGGCGACACGCCGCTGACCTATTTTGAGTTCGGAACACTCGCGGCGCTGCAGTGCTTCTCGAACGCCTCACTCGACACACTGATTCTGGAGGTCGGACTTGGCGGACGCCTGGATGCGGTCAACGCCGTCGAACCCACCGCCTGCCTGATCACGAACGTGGCACTCGACCACTGCGACTGGCTCGGCGACAGTATCGCGCTGATCGCGCGCGAAAAGGCCGGCATCATGCGCGCGGGCAAACCGGTCGTATTCGCCGGTGCCGATGTGCCGGACATTATCGTCGAGCACGCTGCCGAACTCGGGGCGGATCTGCGTATCGCCGGTCGCGATTATCGGTGGGCACGGCTCGACAACGGACAATGGCGTTTCGAGGGGCGCGGCAACACGCTGGACGCGTTATCTCCGCCGGCGCTTGAAGGCGACTTCCAGGTAGCCAATGCGGCCGGTGCGCTCGCGCTACTGGATTCAATCGGCCTGTCTCTGGATCGTGTTGGCGTGGATCGGGGGCTGCGCGCGATGTCCCTGCCGGGTCGCATGCAGCGCCATGGCAACTGGCTTTTTGACGTCGCCCACAACCCGGCGGCGGCTGCCGAGCTTGCGCAAACCCTTCAACAGGCGGCGGAGCCGGGCCGTCGCGTCGCGCTGGTCGGCATGCTGGACGACAAGGATGTGGCCGGGGTTCTCGCGGCGCTGGCCCCCGTGGTCGATCACTGGGTCGTTGCTCCGGCGGTCAGCCCGCGCGCGCTGTCGGTGGATGTGCTGGCTGACCGGATTGCCACCGTGTCCGACGCGGTGATCACGCGCGCTGCCGATATCGAAGACGCCGTGCAGCATGCCAGGGACGCGGGTGGCGATACGACGCTGGTCACCGGTTCTTTCTTCGTTGTCGGTCCGGTCCAGCAGGCGCTTGGGCTATAATTCGACGCACTAATCGCAGCGGTTTCTCGAATGGACAGAGCCTTGAAGGAACGCATCATTGGCGCCGTCGTGCTGGTGGTCTTCGTCGTACTGGTGGTTCCCGTCTTTCTGGACGGACCCGAGCAGCCGGGCGAGGTGCAGCAGCGCAGTATTCCCTTGCCGGGACAGTCGGACCAGCAGGAGAAAATTGTCCTGTTGCCGAGGGATCGCTCTGAACCTGTCCCCGCGTCGGTCACGCTGCCGGCTGCCACCGACGAGACGGCCGGCGACGCCGATGATGCGATCGACGAGACGACGGCAGACGCCGTGGCGTCGTCGCCAGACGATCCGTCGAGCGCACAGACGCGCGAACCAGCGGCTGCTGACCGCCCGGCCGTGGCGATCCTCGAGGATGACGATGAGCCGCAGCCCGCGGCCAACGAGCCGGATCGCGAGGCGGAGCCTGAGCCGCCCGCAGAACAGAGTCAGCCGGCGAGGGCGTCGCCGGCCGCGTCGTCCGGGATGTGGGCCGTGCAGCTCGGTAGTTTTTCCAGTGAGGCGAATGCCAACCGGCTCGCTGCGGAACTGAAACGAAAGGGCTTCGGCGCGTTCTTAAGCCGCGTGCCGGGAAGCTCTGGCGAGCTGCTGCGCGTGCGCGTGGGACCGCAGGAGAATCGCCCGGCGGCCGAACGCATGGCGGAACGTCTGCAGGCGGCAGGTTACAGGGGACAGGTGGTCCCGTACCGATAAAGCGACTCGCAACGGCGGTCGACGCTTCTGCTAGAATCGCAGCCCCGAGACGCCGAACCCCGACGTATGGCTTACATTGACATCCTGATAGCGGCCGCGGTTGCCGTCTCCATCGTGGTCGGGGTTTTTCGCGGTTTCGTCAAGGAAGCGATTTCGATCGTCTCCCTGCTGCTGGCCATCTGGGCGGCGCTGTTTTTCGGCCCCGAAGTCGGCGGCTTGTCGGACGGCTGGTTCAGCTCCGCGGAAGTACAGACCTGGTTCGGACGTATCCTGGTGTTTTTCGTCATTCTGTCCGCCGGCGGACTGTTGGGCTGGGGCGTCAGCAAACTGGTTCGCCTGTCGATTCTCAGCGGCATGGACCGCCTACTCGGCGCTATGTTCGGACTCGGACGTGCGTTGTTGCTGACCGGTGTTTTTATCCTCGGCGGCCGCTTTGCCGGCTTCGATAACGACGCGTGGTGGACTGATTCGATTATCATCGCGCAACTGGAGTTCCTGGCCGACTGGATCCAGGAAATGGCCCCTGAGGGCCTGGACATGCTGACGCCTGACGCGCCGGCGAATGGAATTCCGGTCAAAATGCCGGACGGTGTCGGTCTGTAGACCCGGGAGTTGAATCGTGTGTGGTGTCGTAGGAATCGTAAGTAAGCAACCCGCCGCGCAGGCCCTGTATGACGCGCTGACCGTGATGCAACATCGCGGTCAGGATGCAGCAGGGATTGTGACCTGGGGCAACGAGGGGCTGCAGCAGCGGCGCAACAACGGCCTGGTTCGTGACGTGTTTCGCACCCGACACATGCTGCGCCTGACCGGCAATGTCGGCATCGGCCACGTGCGCTACCCGACCGCCGGCGGTGCCCAGTCCTCGGAAGCGCAGCCGTTCTACGTGAATTCGCCGTACGGTATCTGCCTGGCGCACAACGGCAACCTGACCAACTTCGAGGATCTGGCGCAGCTTCTGACCGATGAGGATCGCCGCCACCTGAATACCAATAGCGACTCCGAGGTGCTGTTAAATGTGTTCGCGCATGAGCTGCACGTTCGTGCGAAGGGGCCGTTGACGCCCGAGCAGGTGTTCGGCGCGATAGAGGCGGTGCACAAGCGCTGTAAAGGTGGCTACGCCGTCGTTGCGATGATTGTCGGCTTCGGCATTGTCGCGTTCCGCGACCCCAACGGCATTCGTCCGCTGGTGCTGGGTTCGCGCAAAACGGATGAGGGCGTGGATTACATGGTGGCCTCGGAAAGCGTGGCGTTGAACAGCCTGCAGTTTGAAACGCTGCGCGATGTTCGGCCCGGTGAGGCGGTCTACATCGAGAACGACGGTCTGCTGCATTTGAGCGACTACCCGGAGACGGCCAAGCACACCCCGTGCATTTTCGAGTACGTGTATTTCGCCCGTCCCGACACGATCATGGACGACATTTCCGTCTACAAGTCGCGTCTGCGCATGGGCGAGGAACTGGCCGGCAAGATCGTCCGCGATTTCCCGGACCACGACATCGATGTCGTCATCCCGATCCCCGACACCAGCCGCACGTCGGCGCTGCAGGTGGCGTATCACCTGGGTGTGAAATACCGCGAAGGCTTCATCAAGAATCGTTACATCGGTCGCACTTTCATCATGCCGGGTCAGGCGGAACGCAGGAAGTCCGTCCGACGCAAGCTGAACGCGATCGATCTCGAGTTTCGCGGCAAGAATGTCCTGCTGGTTGATGACTCGATCGTACGCGGCACGACCTCGCGCCAGATCATCAAGCTGGCTCGTGAGGCGGGCGCACAACGCGTCTACTTTGCCTCTGCGGCGCCTCCGGTTCGCTACCCGAATGTCTACGGCATCGACATGCCGGCGGCATCGGAGCTTATCGCGAACGGCAGAACCATCGAGGAAATCCAGGAGCTGATTGGCGCCGACAAGCTGATCTACCAGGACCTGCACGGACTGATTCGTTCCGTGCGCCACGGCAATTCGGCGATTACGGATTTCGATACATCCTGCTTCTCAGGAGAATACGTAACGGGCGATGTGACGGACGACTACCTGGATGCACTGGAAGCCAAGCGCAACGATGCCGCCAAGCAACAGCTTCGAGCCCGGCAACGCAAAGACGCAAACGACACCGGCGAGACCAGCAACGTCATCGCATTCTGACGCCGTTCGCGGCAACCCAGCTTCCGACGGGGGTGACCCCTTGCTCGATGGTTTCTCAATTGTGACCCGACTGTCGTCGACCCGACATTCCGCGGTGTATATCGCCGACCGGAAAGCGGACGGCGAGCGCGTCGTGCTGAAAGTCTTCCAGAAGCGGGCCGATGCCGAAGACAGCCTGGATGCCTACGACCGGTTCTTGTCCGAGTACTCGCTGGTCGCGTCCGTCGCGCACGAGAACGTTGTCACCATCTTCGATCACATGCTTGACGAGGACAGCTCCTGCATCGTCATGGAGTATCTCGGTGGCGGCACCTTGCGGCACCAGATTCGTGTTGGTATCCCCGAGCGCCAGGCCGTGATTTATCTGCGCAAGATGGCCAGCGCACTGACGGCGGTACACGAGGTCGGCATCCTGCATCGGGATCTCAAACCCGGCAACGTCATGTTCCGCGAC
>JBCDJX010000087.1:0-15758 GCA_038747355.1 Pseudomonadota bacterium
CTGGTTCACGCTGCCAGCGAACGGTTACCGGCGCGTAGTTTCTGTTGCACTAGGCAAGATAGCTGAATTGCCCGTAGACACTGAGTTAGTGAGACGAAGTCCCGAGATTTGGCTGGATGTAGTCCCGAAGTTTGGCTGTCCCAACAACAGACAATGCCTGACGTCTGTAGATGTCTCTCCATGCAACCATGATAAAATGCGCATAATATATATTATGTTAAATTAATGATGGGGCTGGATAAGCGCTCCACACGAGTCGGCCAATACACCCCGCTACCCGGTTTCTGACACTCGGTCTATTTCTCGCCCGAAATAACCCGCTCAACGCCCGACAACGGCTCGTTAGCGGCCGTGAAAGCAAAAGCACGGTCGTCTGAACGGCGTTCAGAGAGCTCTGTCGGCTGATAGTTGCCGAGCCAGGTCGTGAATTCATCAATGGGGAGCGGTTTGCTCAGAAAATACCCCTGAATCCTCTCGCAGCCCATTCCTGCCAGCCGACGAGCAGATTCTTCGTCTTCGACGCCCTCGGCGACCACCTCCAGCTTCATGCCGTGAGCGATTCGAATCACCGTCCGGACAATGTCCTCGTTGTGCGGATCCGATATCAGTGTGCCAACGAAGGCCTTGTCGATTTTGAGTTCGTCCATAGGGATCTGGCGAAGCTGTGCGAGCGATGAATGGCCGGTTCCGAAATCGTCCATCGATACACGAATACCGGTTGAGCGCAGCCGTTCCAGGACTGCGACGGATGTCGGCACGTCTTCCATAATGGAGCTCTCGGTGACCTCCAGGATGAGCTTGCCGGTCGGCACATCGAACTCTGTCAGCGTGTTTTTCACGTGTGATTCGATCTGGTCATCCAGAAGATCACGTGTGGAGAGGTTCACGGCAACACAAATGTCATACCCGGCATCCGAGAACGCACGTGCGGCGCGACAGGCCTCTGTGAGGACATAACGACTCAGGTCAATGATGCTGCCGGAGCTCTCTGCGGCGGGAATGAAATCATCGGGACTGAGCGGCCCCAGCTCCGGGTGCGTCCAGCGAACCAGGCATTCGACACTGACGATATTGGCATCGGGCAGGCGTGCTTTCGGCTGGAACCAGACCTCGATCTGACGATCGCGTATGGCCGAGGGAATGTCATTGATGATTCGCAGGCGACGCTGGAACTGCGCGGCGCAGTGCAACTCGTAAGTCGCCAGCTTGTGTCGTCCGGTGTCGGCTTCAACCCGTGCCACCGACGCAAACCGCAGCAGCTCGTTGGCGTCTTTGGCGTGATACGGATACGAGGCAACACCGATCACCGAGTTCAGCACGATATTCAATCGCCCCAGTGTATTGCCCTGCTCCAATGCGCTCTGGATGGTCTCCGCGACATCGATCGCCTGGTTCGTGTCGAGGCCCGGCAAGGTCACGGCAAACTCGTTGGTACCGATGTGCGCCACGGTCCCGCGATCGCCAATACACTGGCGAAGCCGCTCTGCTGCCAGTTTGATCAACTCGTCGTTGGCGCTGTGACCCAGCGCGGATGAAATTTCTGCCATCTTGTTGAGTTGAATGGACAATGCACTCAGGCAGCTGTTCTTCAGCGAGCCGGAGCCGATCACGGATTCAAGATCACGCAGGATCCGGGTTCGATTCGGCAGGTCTGTCAGTGCGTCGTGAGTGGCGTAATGCGAGATGTGCCGTTCGCGATCCGCTATCGCGGTGCGCATCGCGTTAAAACTGTCTGCGAGTCGACCAAACTCATCACCGGACTCCAGCTCGACACGATAGGAGTAATTGCCCGACATCATCTGGCGGGCTGCTTTACCGAGCACTCTCAGCGGTTCGGAGACCGTTTGCGAAAACCAGGCAATCGCTGCGCCGGCCAGTATCAGTAACGCCGCGCCGAACAGCAGCAGGTTTCTCCGTGCCGACAGATACGGCGCCAGCACCGCCTGCATAGACTGTTGCAGTACGACAATGACATCGTTCGAATGGGCCGCAAACGGCGTGTGAATCGACAACCACTCGTCGTTGCCGGCAGCGTGTGTGTAAACCGTGTTCAGCGGCGCAAGCGGATCAAAAGCCCGAGTCGACCGCCCTTCCCTGTCGCGGTCGTTGAGCACGGCGATGCTGACTTCCAGTCCGGTCAGGGTTTCAATTCGGGCAGCAAGATCAGTATCGACAGTAAAGCCAAGCACCACCCAGGCGATGGTGACCGGTGCCTTCAAAGGCACCACGAACACCTGATGGGGCGTATTCCCGACCATGAGGGTCTTTACGATCAGTTCCTCATTGTCCGCGTCGGCGAGCAGCGTCGTGTCCAGCCCCGGCAACTCTGCGTTGGCCGCCAGAATGTCACCGTCAAGATCGACAATGGCCGCGACTTTCGCGCCGACCCGACGGCTGTGATTGTCCAGCACCGACAGGATCGTGGCCTCATCGTCCGTTGCCACGGACTGTTTGAGCCCGAAGTCACTGGCCAGTACCTGGCTGGCGTTGCTCAACTGGTCGCGCCTGGCCGACAGATACTCCTCTGCAACAGCCACACCAATGCTCAACGACTCCGTTGCGGTCTCCGTTACGTCCTGCTGCACCAGCCGCAAGACGGCCAGCAGCATCATGATTTGCACCGCAAGCAGCGGCGCCATCATGAACAACAACAGCTTGGTACGAAAACGTCTGGCTCGAAACATGCTCAAGGTGCTCGGTAAATGGTCGATTTGCTTAGAAATAATAGGTATAGCGCCGGCAGGAAGATGTGGTTTGCATCACGGAAGGTAAGAAATCTGTCGGTCTAGACTGCAAAAACTCGAGGACAAAGCATGAAAACTGCGACAAAACTGCAATTTGCAGCCGCTCTACTGCTGGTTGAGTCCACCTTTGCGGCCGACATCGACGTAGTCGTGACGGATCGCAACGGCGATCCGGTGCCGGATGTTGTGGTCTATGCAACAGGCATCGGCGCGCCCGCGAACACCGACGAGGTCGCTATCATGGACCAGGTCGACAAGGCGTTTTCGCCACACATTCTGTCGGTGCAAAAAGGCACCCCGGTCCGCTTCCCGAACAGTGACCCTGTTGCCCACCACGTCTACTCGTTTTCCAAGCCCAACGCGTTTTCACTGCCCCTGTACAAGGGCGAGGAACCGGATCCGGTCGTCTTCGAGCACGAAGGTGTTGTCGTGCTCGGCTGCAATATCCACGATCACATGCTGGGCTACATTCTTGTGATTGACTCGCCGGTGTTTGAGAAGACGGGTAAGGACGGCATGGCCACGCTCAGCGTTCCAGCGAGTGTCGACGATCTCGAACTTCGTATCTGGAGCCCGAGGATTCGTGACAAGGAGGATGTGACGGTGCGCAGGCTTCAGGGTGACGATGGATCCCCCGTGAGCTTTGAACTACTCAAACGATTGCGACCGGTTCACCGTCAAGAGTCATGGTCCGATTACTGATACTCGCCCTGCTGCCGATGTCCGCGCTGGCGGACTCCCGGCAAAACCATGCGCTGCGCGTCGGTGTCGAGCTGGTGGCCGCGCACCAGGATGCGTCCGAGTCGTGGCTCGACGGAGGGCTCGGCAAACTGGCGTCGACCGGCAGCGGTTTTGAGGCGCAGAGCGCCTTTCTTGACTACGAAGGCCGTCTGTCGGACACCTTGAGTTTCATGCTCGCGGCCGAGGCTTATAACGATTCTGCCGGTCGCGCGTTTGATGTGACCGAGGCCTTCTTCGAATGGCGTCCCATCCCGTCCAATGAATACCGCATGAGAGTGCGTGGCGGTGTATTTTTTCCGCGTCTTTCCATGGAAAACACGGAAAGTGGCTGGCGAAGTCCGTTTAGTGATTCGTTCTCGGCAATAAACACCTGGATCGGCGAGGAGTTACGGACGCTGGGCGCGGAAGTGGACGTCTCGCGGCGCGTCCAACTCGCCGGCCGGTTCGCCGAAGTTGGCGTGTTTGCTTCCGTGTTTGCGGCCAATGATCCGGCCGGCAGCTTGCTGGCATGGCGGGGCTGGGCACTGCATGCCCGGCAAACTCGACTGGACGACGCCCTCCCCCTCGCGGTGTTGCCGGCGTTCGCCGACGGCGCTCCGTTTCAGGCCCAGGCTGATTACGTGCGACCGTTTCGTGAGACCGACGACGCTGCCGGTTTTCACACCGGTGTGCGCCTTCGTTTCGGTGCACAACTGGCGGTCGAGGCTTCGCATTACGATAACCGGGCCGAACCTGAATCGATCGAAAATGGTCAGTACGGCTGGGCGACTCGGTTCGATCACATTGGCCTGCGTGCTCGCTTGCCCGGACGTCTGACGCTCATTTCCCAGTGGATGGCGGGTACCTCGGAAATGGGCCCGTTTGCCAACAACTGGCACGCTGCGGATATCGCCTTCGACAGCTACTTCGTCCTGTTGAGCCGCAACTTCGGCGACGCGTCGCTTACAGCCCGATACGACGATTTCGAGGTTCGTGATCGTGACGTGACGCCGCTGGACGACAACAACGAAGACGGCTCGTCGCTCACCGTGTCACTGCGCTATGCGTTCAGCAGACAGGTGTCGTTGGGTGGCGAGTGGCAGGACATTCGCAGCGATCGGCCGGCGAGAAATGTCCTCCTGACGCCTGCAGAACAGAACGAGCGACGACTCTCACTGACATTGCGGGCCTCGTTCTCGCTCTAGACGCCCTTACCGCATAACACGCCTGCCCGTCGGTCGGCCGGTCCGTGCCGAAATGACATCGACCAGACACCCAATCGCATGGATTGTGTCGACGACAACAAAACCCGCGCCGGCATGCCCGAAACTGCCAATCCACGCACCTTTATCCACTCAAGTTGCGGGTCAATCGCGCCGATAAAACGGGGACGTCTTGTAGTCCTGACACCCCTGGCATTCGGAGACTCTGGCTCCGGAGGCCCGCTGTGGGTGCTGAAAACCGTAGGAAATGGATATGGCCTATTCTTCAAAACACGTGGCAAACTGCCTGGCAGGTGTCCTTGCCTTCGGCTGCGCTGCTGCATCGACAGCGGTTTTTGCGGATGATCACAACGAAGCCAGCGCATTTGCAACACTGAGCCTCGAAGAGTTGCTCAGCACCGAAATCACGACGCTCTCCCGGCAGGCAGAGAACCTGGGTGGCGCGCCGGCAGCTGTACACGTCATATCCCAGTCCGACATTCGTCGATCGGGCGCACGATCGATTCCCGAGTTACTGCGGTTGGTCCCGGGCATGCAGGTGGCACAGCTGGATGCCAACAAGTGGGCGGTGACCTCACGCGGTGCCAACGGACGATTCGCCAATAAGCTCCTCGTGTTGATGGATGGGCGATCGGTCTACGATCCGGCGCTCTCTGGCGTTTACTGGGATATCCAGGATACCGATCTCGACGCCATCGAACGCATCGAGGTGATCCGTGGACCCGGGGCGACTATGTGGGGCTCCAACGCCGTTAACGGCGTGGTCAACATCATCAGCAAGCACGCGGTGGATACGCAGGGCGAGACGCTAAGTGTTATCGGTGGTTCCGGCGGCAATGAAGCGACACTTCGTTTCGGCGGGTCCAAAGGTGACAGCGCTTTCCGCGTGTTCGCCAAGGCAACGGAATACGACGGCAATGTAAATCTCGCTGGCGACTCCGTGAATGACGATTCGAACATGCAGCGCGTCGGCGGACGCTACGACTGGGACAGCGACGAAGGCAAAGCATTAACGATCAGCACCGAGGCCTACACCGGTGAATCGGGTGACTACCGCATCAACCGCTATCTGACACCGCCGTTTGAGCGCGTCGAGGACGGTATCAATGACGTCACCGGCGGTTTCGTCACCGCACAGTGGTCAATGGCGCTGGGTGACAGCAGCGATTTCGAACTAAAGACCTACTTCCTGCGTGATGACCGCGATGGACCGACTTACGTCATCGATCTGGATACCTTCGACATCGACATGCAGCACCGCTTCCGGCTTGCCGGCCGTCACAATGTCATCTGGGGATTGAACTATCGCGTTGTAAAGGATGAGATCGTTAACACATCGCAAGTTGGGTTTTCCCAGACCAGTCGGACACAAACACTGGTGAGTGCTTTTGTCCAGGACGACATCAGCTTCATGGACGACCGGTTGCGCGTGATCTTCGGCAGCAAGTTCGAGAAAAACACGTTTAGCCCACGAGATTTCGAGGTGTCGCCCAGTGCTCGCCTGTCGTTTGCCCTGAATGACACAGCGACGCTGTGGGGTGCGGTATCGCGTGCTGTGCGTATGCCATCCCGAGGCGAGCTGGACGGCTCGGTGTTTACCAGCGTGCTTCCGCCGGGTCAGCCGGACTTTCCGCTGCCCGTGCCGCTGGTGTCTACAATCGACGGTAACCCGACCATGCGGTCGGAGACGGTGATTGCGAATGAAGCCGGTTTCCGAATCCGCACGAACCGCAGCATTCTCGACGTCGCGGTGTTTTACAACTCGTTCGATGAACTACGCAGCTTCTCGCTTGGCGCACCGACCTGTCAGCCCGGCGGCACGCCGCTGCCGGTCAACCCGCTGTGCGTGGGGGTGGCTGAGTACGTCAAGATTCCGCTGGAGATCGGCAACAGCAGCAACGTGGACACCCTGGGTGCCGAGCTCTGGTGGTCGCAGGAGATCACAGACTCCTGGCGAATCCAGGCCAGTTATACCTACGTGCAGTCGAAGAACCGGCTGCCGGACGGTGGGAACACCGCCAGCCTCGCGATCGAAGAGGACAGCCCGGACCATCAGTTGTCCATCCGGTCGTCCGCCAACCTCGCGGACGAGCTCGAGTTTGATGTTTTCGCACGCTGGGTCGACGAACTGAAGCAGCAGGGGATTGATGCGTACACGGCCGTCGACATCCGACTTGCCTGGACACCAACGCCGTCGTGGCGCTTTTCGTTAATGGGACGGAACCTGTTTGCCGGAGACCATATTGAGTTTCTATCGGAGCTCAGTGACCTCGCCCCGGTTCAGATCGAACCGAACGGCTTCGTCGAGATTCGCTGGAACTTCTGATTCGTTGTTTCTTACGACGATCGTTTAACGATTTCATGCGCGTAGCTCGATTCAGCCTGCAGGTGCTCTTCCTGACCGTGTTGTCAGCATCACCGCTGCAAGCGAGCGGTGATGCTGAGACGTCGGTGAAAGCTGCCATCGTGCACAAAATCTCGAAGTTCGTCGCGTGGCCGCCGGACGCCTTCGAATCCGACAGTGAAGCGATGCAGTTTTGTG
The DNA here is from genome assembly GCA_038747355.1 of Pseudomonadota bacterium. Taxonomy (GTDB): domain Bacteria; phylum Pseudomonadota; class Gammaproteobacteria; order Steroidobacterales; family Woeseiaceae; genus UBA1847. The sequence continues at coordinate 7,230 of JBCDJX010000087.1, forward strand.
TGGCGGGTGATGAACACATGCTCTCAGCGATGACGGCGCTCGCCGCTGAGCGCATACACGGGCGGCGCGTTGAAGCGGTCAGTGTGCAGTCGCCGGCTGAAGCTGCCGTGGGCTGCGATGTACTGGTTTTTGGTGACAACGCCTTGGGCGAGGCTGCGAGCTGGGCGTCCGCTGTTGCAGACCGTCCCGTGCTGACCTTCGGTGTGGCCGGTGGTTATGGTGCGGACGACAGCATTGTTCGCGTCATGATTCGGCGCAACAAGGTCCGTTTCGAGATCAACCTCGATGCCAATGAAAGCACTGGATTGCGCATTGGCGGACAGTTGCTGCAGCTGGCTGCGGCGGTGGGAGGTCGAGGTGGCTGACGTGACGACTCATCGCCGCTTTATCGACCGGCCGATTACCCAGAAGCTGATCGTGTTCACGCTCTTGACCGCCGTATCGGCCGTGCTGTTTGCCTCGCTGTTGTTCGGCATCTCGGAAACGTACAACTTTCGAAACGACACCGCGGGTCGTGTAGGGACGCTGACAGACGTCATCGGGACGAACAGCACCGCCGCCCTCACCTTCGAGGATGAGCTACTGGCCGCTCAGGTCTTAAGCTCCCTGAGCGCTGATCGTTCGATTATTGGCGCGAACCTGTTTACCAAGGACGGCGCGTACTTTGCCGACTACGCAAACCCCGTGTTTCCCCAACTCAACGGGGTCGAGTCGCGTGAACTGGCGCGTCGGCTGACGGCGACGTCGATACGCACCGGGGCTCCGGTGCAGTCCTTTGAAGGTCTCAATTACCTCGATTCGGTACGCCCGGTGTATTTCGATAACGACGTTGTCGGCTACCTGCATCTGCGAGCATCACTCAGCGAGCTGGTCACATCCTGGCAGCGTATCGCTTACGTTGCCCTCGCCGCTTTACTGCTTGCGATCGTAATCGCCGTCGCCCTGAGTTCGCGTCTGCAGACCTTTGTCGCTCGGCCCATCCTGCACCTGTCCGGGCTGATGCAGCGCGTCACCGCGGAGAAGAACTACTCGCTGCGCGCCGAGCGCGGCAACGGTGACGAAGTTGGAACACTGATGGACGGTTTCAACCAGATGCTGGAGCAGATCAACTCTCGCGATCTTGAGCTAGCCGATGCTAACGAGAAGCTGAAGCTTGCGATAGACGAAACGGTCAAGGCAAAGGAAAACGCTGAGCATGCCAACAGCGCCAAAAGCAATTTCCTGGCACGCATGAGTCATGAAATCCGCACCCCGATGAACGGGGTTCTCGGTATGTCGGAGCTGCTGTTGTCGGCTAACCTGAACAAAAACCAGCGAAAGTTCGCCGAGACGATTCAACAGTCCGGCGAGGGCCTGTTGTCTGTGATCAACGACATCCTCGATTTCTCCAAGATTGAGGCCGGCAAGCTCACACTGGAAGAGACCGAGATCGACCTTGCCAACATTGTTGAGGGGGTTGTGGACCTGCTCTATTCACGCGCCCGTGACAATGACGTCCAGTTAATCAGCGCGATCAGTCCGGGCATCCGAACGTTGGTTCGTGGCGATGCAACGCGCCTCAGGCAGGTCCTGATGAACCTTGTCGGCAATGCGGTCAAGTTTACCAAGCAGGGCGAGATCGAAGTCAGCTTGCAGGGCGTCACTCGCGACGACGGTGAGGCGGTCTATCAGTTCGCTGTGCGAGATACCGGCGTAGGTATTCAGGAAGACCAGCAGGCACTGATCTTCGACAGTTTCGCGCAGGCCGATGTCTCCACCACGCGAGAATACGGCGGCACCGGACTGGGGCTGTCGATATCGAAACAACTGGTGGAGCTGATGGGTGGGACAATCGGTCTCGACAGCGTTATCGGCCAGGGGTCGACCTTCTGGTTCGAAATCCCGTTGCACGCGGTCGAGCTCGGGGAGGCACTGTCGACCGAGGGTTTCCAGGAACTCAGCGACACGTTGGCGCTGGTGGTTGACGACAGTGAAACCAACCGTCGGACCCTGCGCGAACAGCTTTCAAGCTGGAATGTCGCTGCCGACGTGACCGATGGCGCGTCCTCCGCGGAGACGGCGCTGCAGCACGCCCTCAAAAGCGGGCGGCCGTATGACGTGGTACTGCTCGACTACTGCATGCAGGGCACTGACGGCCCGACGCTCGCACGCTCAATCCGGTCCCGGCCGGACGCCTTCGGCACACCGCGGATCATGATGCTGAGTTCGGCGCTGCCGGCGGTCAACCACGCACAAAGCGGTAACCCGGATATTGACGTCTATCTGTCCAAACCGGTTCGACGAAACCTGCTGTACGAGTCTCTGCAGGCCGTGCTCAGCCAGGACAACCCGTTGCCGACTGCCGAGGACGCCGGGAGTGGCGCCGGTGTGGGCACTGAGACATTGAACCTCGACCTGGACGTCCTGCTGGTCGAGGATATTGCGATTAATATGCTGGTCGCCACGCACATGCTTGCCGATGTCGGCTGTCGTGTCACTGAAGCGACCAACGGAGAGATCGCCCTGCAGAAAATTGAGGAGATCCGTCCGGACATTGTGTTGATGGACTGCCAGATGCCGGTGATGGATGGCTATACGGCGACCAAAGCGCAGCGCTCCCGCGAAGAGACGGCAGATAGCGGCCGTGTTCCGATTATCGCGCTGACGGCCAATGCGCTGTCGGACGACCGTCAGAAGTGCCTCGATGCCGGTATGGACGATTTCATCAGCAAGCCCTTTACCCGGCAGCAGCTGATTGATGTGTTGTCGGACTGGAAACAGAAAATTCATACCGGTGGCGACACCACGGCCGGGGCCGCGACCGTTTCGCAAGCCATGGCCGTCTCACGAGATATCGAACACCGGGCCGCAGCGAATGACGACAATGCCGAAATACTGGATGAAACGGCGATTCAGCAGATCCTGGCGATCGACCCCGACAATGGCCAGACGCTGCTTAACGGCATCATCGACACCTTTTGCTCAACGGCGGGTGATCTCGTGGATTCGATGCTCGATGCCGCAAACTCGGATGATATGGACGGTGTCGCGCAAGCGGCACATTCGTTGAAATCATCCAGTGCGAGCGTCGGCGCCATGCGTCTTTCCGCATTAAGCAAGGCGCTGGAGACGAGCGCGAAGCAGGCGGACCGGCATGCCGTTCGTTCAGCCGCGGACAGCGCGCGCAACGAGTTTGATGCGGCCGCGGAGGCGCTTAAAGAACGCCGCACCGCGTAGTTGTCGAAACCCGCGGTCTACGCCAGCCAGCCGAAAACGCCGCCGGTCAGCAGCGCATAAATCAGCGCGTCAAACAGGTTTTTAACGGTGATCGACCAGGGTTTAGCGAACCACACACTGTCCTGGACGTGCCCCAGGCCGTAGGCTGCCCAGGCGACGGTGCCGGTGAGCTGAAACTTTTGTAGGTAGCTCGCCTCGTCGCCGCCGAAGAAGTTCAGCACGTAAGCACACAGACTGCTCACAAAGACGTAGAACAGAAAGATTTTCAGTAGCCGAGGACCCATTTGCGGGACGCCCGCTTCCTGCACATTGAAGTACGCGACCGGCCCGTCGATGAACTTCTGCTTCTTACTGTCGTCCTCGAGGTCTTTGGGATCAATACTGTGCGGGATCATGTAATGTCCCGGCTTGATGCCCTTTAAAGCCTCGCGAGCGGCGTCTTCGTCCGCGACTTTCTGGAAATCGGATTTGTGCCAGGGCATCACCATCCAGACGATCGCACTGGCGAAGAACACCACGATGGAAGCCAGCAGCACTGCCTGCCAGTAAAGTATGACGCTCATCGGAACCCCCCGGCCCTTTTGTTCTTGTTGTGGCCAGTGTATCGCCTCGCCGGCCCGATTGGTTTGCGAGTAAGACCGGTTCTAAAGTTCGACCGTATCGAGTATCGACAGCCGTTAGCGCTCGGCTATGATGCGTGCCTGGACTGGCCAGAAACCCTCACCCTGTTGTGACGCTTCGAATCCTGCCGCTGCTGGTTGCCGTGATGCCATTTATCGGTGTCACCATCGCGTACTGGATCGCTTCTGCAAACACGCTGGTGCCCAGCTGCATGCCGCTGATTGACGGTTGCACCTCAATTAGCGCAACCGGTCGTTATGAGCCGGCCAGTTGGGTGTTCCGGGCGGTGCAGCTGCCGTTAGCCAGCCTGTTGTTTGTCACCTGGCTGTTATCCGTACAGTGGCTCAAGGGTATGCATCACGACGGTCGTGCGGCGCACTGGACAATCCTGATCGCCGGTACAGTCGGTGCGGTTGCGCTCATCGTGTACGTCACGTTCCTCGGCACCCGTGAACCGTTCTACGAGTTCATGCGACGTTTCGGGATCTACTTCTATTTTGTTGGCACCGCGGTGGCCCAGCTGACGCTGGCGATCGCTGTTGCACGCATTGAGCCCAAAAGTGCCAGGTTCGAAGGCGGCATGCAGAGCACCGCGTTGATCGGCTTGGCCACCTTGCCCTGGTTGCTCGGCGTGTTGAACCTGCTCTTAAAGCAGCTCCTCGATGACGCAGACGCGATGGAGAACCGCATCGAGTGGATTGCGGCCCTGTCAATGCAGCTCTACTGGCTCTTCCTGTGGCTCGCCTGGCGCGCTACCGGCTTCGAGGCGGCGGTGCGTACCGACGTGCTGCCCCCACGGTGACGCCCAGCGGGCGTCCACGACCATTTCCAGGTCGGTGAGTGCGCTCATAAACGCGATCACGTCGTCGCGCTCCTGGTCGCTAATGTCAAAGCCGCGCACGAATTCGGATTTAAACGGACTGGTGTTGCCATCACCGGCTAACGGGCCCGATTCGATCTTCCGGCCACCCCGTTCATAGTGCTGCATGACCTCAAACAGCGTGCGGATACTGCCGTCGTGCATGTAGGGTGCTGTTAGCACAATGTTTCGCAGCGTTGGCGCGCGAAATCGACCCATGTCTCGCCGTTTGCCCGAGATGTCTGCAAGCCCCGTGTTTTTCTCCGGGTAAGCGCCGGTGTTGTCGATATTGTAGAGGCCGGTGTTGTGATACCCGAAGCGCTCTACCCTCGCGCTCGCGTGGGTGGTGCTGTCGGTGAAGTTAAAACCACCGTGGCAGTGGAAGCACTCCAGGCGCTCTGAGAAAAACAGCGCTTCACCGCGCTTCGCCGAGTCGCTGATTGCGTTGGCGTCACCGGCAAGATAGGCGTCGTAGGGCGAGCGGAAACTGACAATGCTGCGGACGAATGCACTGATTGCCCGCACCATGTTGATGATACTGCCCGGCTCCGCGTCGTCGGGGAATGCCTCGGCGAACAGGGCTGCATAGGTGTCGTCGTCCCGAAGCAGCGCGATGACAGCCTCCTCGCGACCGCCGAGCCCCATCTCAACCGGCTTGTCGGCAAACAGTGGCGTCAGCGCCTGGTCTTCCAGGCTGGCTATCAGGCTGTTAGCCCAGGTCAGTCGGCTGGCGTATGCCACATTCACGAGGCTCATGGAACTCCGCGGCAGAACTTCACCGGTTGCGCCAACGGACCTGGCCTTGCCGTCTGTGAAGGCAAGCGACTGGATGTGGCAGCTGGCGCAGGCAACCGTTCCATTAACGGACAGCCGCGTGTCGTAGAACAGGTGCCGACCCAATTCGACCTTCGCCGCCGTCATCGGGTTGTTCGCAGGCACTGTCGGAATCGGTTGGTCCCCTGTCGACCAGTCGTATTCGCGCTCGAACGTCATCAGGAAAAACAAGCCGCCGACAAACAGCAACACCGCGAGAACGAACGCCGGCTGCCTCATCGTGGCTCCAGCGTCAGCCACGGCCTGGCTGGACCCGCTTCCAGACCAAGATTTGATAAAACAACCTTGCAACCCGGCTCCATCGGCCCCGACGAGCAGTCGCCGGCTTGGCCGTCATCGAGGTCGATACCGTGAAATAACTGTTCCAGGTGAACAACGGCTGCCGTACGACCCGCAACAAATCCGTCGAGCTCGAGGGTAATTCGGTTTGGCTGTGTGCAGCCCGTGATGTTGCCGGTGGTCCCTTCACAGCCGGTACTGCCGAGATGCAGCCAAAAGCCATCGTCGTCCGTGTCGATGCCGGCACGAAGAAACTTGTAACCGGAGCGCCAGTGCCAGTGCATGGCACTGTCATCGAGCGGCGCCGGGGCCTGCAGCGGATCGGCGTGATTGTCTGAAAAAGGCACGCCGACCGTCAGGACCAGGCTGTTCACGTCGCCTGCCGGCCACAGCAATGTCAGTTCCGAACGCGTCTCCGATGTGCCGCTGTTGCAGGCGTCCTCGCCGTTCTCAAGGTCGATGAGTGCAACGGACGGCGTTTGCCAGCTCTGATCCTCGACGAAGGGGACCGCGAGCCGTTTTCCATCGGCCATTTTCGCCTGGACATCGGCTACGTAGAGGCGCAGGTCACTGAGCGCGACGTTTTCGCTGCTGCAGTCAATCGGCTTGCCATTAAAGGCAGCTTCGAAAGGGAGGGAAACCGGGATTCGGGATTCACTGCAGCCTGCACCGAGCAGCAGCGCTGCGACCAGCCATTCAGGACGCCGTTTTAGAAACGTCTCCCGCATCGTCGTCGTTATCTTCCTCGGGCTTATCGGGTGCCAGTGAATAGTCCAGGACACCGGTGGCGATCAGGTCAGTCGAAGCCTGGGCGATTGAAAGTTCGGTTTCAACCTCCCGGAGTTTCGCTTCGGACTTGACGTTCTCGGTCGCTCGATTGCTGAGCTCGGCGCGCAACTCTCGCGTCTTCTTGACCGAGTCGGTCAGGTCGCGCTTGAGTATGTCCATTTTCTCCTGCTGGTGAGAAATGACGTTGTCGCGCTTCTCGATGCCATCCAGTGTGTCGTCGAGCTGCTTCTCGGTGTCCGACTGCTTTTCCCGTGCTTTCTCAAGGTCGGTCTGCGCGACTCGAACTTCCGCTTCCAGTGAGCGGATTCGATCGTCACGTGCATCGCGTTTCTTCGCTTTTGACCGCCGGCTGAGTGCGCTGTTAATCACGGACAGCACCCAGCCGAGCACGAAGGCTCCCAGCCCGGTCAGAATGACGTTTAGCGGCAGGTCAACAAACATCGCACAACCCTAATATCCGGGAACTCACCAGACAAGAACGAAGTTCTCAATCCGGGCGAAGTCTCGCGTGCCTCCAGCCGTCGGTCCCCCACGACAGCCGAGCGATATGTATACCATCAATCCTGAATAAAAACAGCCCGTTAGCGTCGATTTATCGCCACTTTTGCAAGGTCAGGATGGTCGGCGAACACCCCGTTTACCCGCGCCTCTTTTTGCAGAAATGTGACCAATGTCGCTACGTCCTTAAACCCCGCCGGTAGCTCATCGGCTCGCAAGGTGTACGGATGACAGGCTACGCCCGACGAGCGGACAGCCAACGCAAACTGGCTGGCTACCGGTGTACCGCTCGAATCCAGCAAATAAAGGTGCTGGATTCGCGGTCCTACGGCATCGGCATATTTCAGCAGCATCTGCAAACCGGCCCCGGTGCGAAGGGCATCGTAGTTCGTTGCTGATTCGTTCCAGCTGTTTTCACCGATCAGCTGCACCAGCTTCATATCGCACTGGAGCTCTACCCGGATCCGTCGAGTCTCCGCGGCATCGAAGCACTGCAGGTAGACCGGGTCTTCCGCTGATCGATAACCGTGCGCGAGCAATGTCTCGATAACGGCGACCGAGAGGTCGATGCCCTCCTGCTTGTGCCAGGCCGGTTTCTTGATCTCGGGGTAGATCCCGGCTGACCGGCCGGTTGATCGATTCAGACCTCGAATAAAGCGGATTTCCTCGTCGAGGGTATGCAGGCGAAAATTATTTCTCTCAACCGGGTATCGGTTTGGGTAAACCGCCTTGCCGTCCGCGTCACAGCGCTCATTCACAGTGAGGGTGCGCAGTTCGTCCATCGTGAAATCAATCGCGTAGTAACGACCGTCGTCGCGACAGCGCGCGGGAAACCGTTCGGCGACATCGGTGACGCGATCCACGTGAATGTCGTGAAGGACAACGAGCTGCCCGTCCCTGGATGCGACAACATCCTGCTCGAGGTAGTCGGCGCCCATGGCGTGTGCCAGCGCCTTTGCCGGCAGTGTGTGCTCCGGAAGGTAGCCGCTTGCGCCGCGGTGCGCTATTACTTCCAAAATACTTTAGTAAACGACGATAAACTATTGTTTTTCTTTATCTTCATCGTCTTTCATGAGTTCTTCGATACCCGGAAAGTCGATGACTTCCCAACGCTGGGTGTCCTCGCCCCGCCCGGCTCGCTTGATGGCATCCACCATCTCGCGTTCATTCCATTCAACCACTTCCTTGGCGCGTTCTTCGACGTCCTTGGGGATATCGCCGAGGCCACCGACGTGTTTCATCGCAACAATGCCGATCTTGTTGGCATCCGCTACGTCCATCTGGAATCGAACCAAATCCGGCTGCGCTTCAGCGACCGCCGGTAGTACAACCATGGCCTCGGCTTCCTTGATCTGCTCGATCAACTCGTCCTTCATGGCGTCCAGGCCACCGGTTTCCGGCAGGTTTTCCGGCTTACTCCGGTTCAGGTAGTA
>JBCDJX010000088.1:0-15518 GCA_038747355.1 Pseudomonadota bacterium
CAGGAGCAGGGCGCAGACGGCAGAATCGACGCCGCCGGACAAGCCGAGGACGACGCGTTTGCCTGCCACGTTGAGATGGGAATCAGACATCGGCGGAAATATTAGCAGAGGCCACGGAGTTTGGGCCCCGCAGACCGCTTTCAAGCGGCGTGTCGAAGCGCGTGGCTAGACCAGGTCGGCGCGAGCCAGCACCGCATCGACGTTGTGCTGCAGTGGCAACATGCCGGTGAATACACTGTCGGCCGGTCGTCGGCCCTGCTCGTAGTCGGCGACGCAGCGCAGCGCGACCGGGGTCCGCAGCCTGTCGCGCCGGTTTTCGATCTCCCCGCGACTCATCCAGAGCGTGCGAAGGATGCCGTCGTCCAGCGTTGCGTCGTTGTCCATCGACTGGAAATGCGCCTCGAATACGATACGCAGAAACTGTTGGCGGGTTTGCGGATGGATCCACAGGTAGACACCGACAAGGTCGCCGCAGGTCACGATGCTGCCGGTTTCCTCGAGGACTTCCCGGACAACCGCTTGTTCCGGCGACTCGCCGGACTCGATGTGACCGCCTGGCTGGCAGAAAACGTCACGGCCCATCGAACGTTCTTCCACCATCAGGTAACTGTCTTCATGACGCACGATGGCAGCGACAGTCAGGTCGGTCGGGTACATGCAGGCGTCTCGGGGAGTTGCGGACTAGATGCCGAGTTGGCGAAATTCCATTTCGACTTCGCTGGCGAACCAGATTTCGTCGAACATCTTGCCGTAGAGCTTGGCAACCGCGGGCTCGTAGGTGTCCGCGATGCCTTCCCAGCGACTCGCCTGCAAACGGTAAACCAGGGCTTTTTCATCGGCGATGCAAAAGGCTTCGGCGTGCGTTCGCAGGTCATCTCGCACATGGCGGAATTCAATGTAGGTGTTCAGCCGGCGGCCGAGATGCACAAAATTGTTGCCGTTCTTGACGGCCTTCATCGGATCGGCGATGAGGACACGAATTCTCGCGTAGGTTTGTGACAGGACCATGCGCTTCACAACCTCCAGGAATTCCGGGTCGTCGTAAATGCCCGGTTCCAGGTCGTGCGTGAAGATGGAAAGCTTGCGCTTAGCCTGCTTGGCCGTCGCAACCGCGGCCTGGCGCATTTCTTCTCGCGTCGAGATGACCCAACGCTCTCCTTTTTTACGAACTTCTTCCATTCGCTGCCGCCACTTTCCCCGCAGGCATTCATTGCCCGATACGAGACATAAGTGTAGCGATGTGAGGGTGTAAAAATTGTCGACTACGTCACGTAATCGATCGAACTTGCGACAATTTTCCCAGAAAGGAAAGCCTTACGGTATGCGGGCTCTGGCGGTTTACAGACCCTTTGCAAGTCGCTTAGCGAGCCCCGTGTAACCGGCCGGGGTCAGCTCTGACAGGCGCTGTTTTTCGGCCGCAGGAATCTCAAGCGTTGCGATAAACTCCGCGAGGACCTGTTGATCGACCGGCCGGCCCCGGGTCAGCGCCTTCAGCTTCTCGTAAGGTTCCGGTATTCCGTAGCGACGCATGACGGTCTGCACCGCCTCCGCGAGCACCTCCCAGGCGGCGTCGATATCGCCCGCGATCGCCGCTTCGTTAACCTCCAGCTTGTCCACCCCCTTCATCAGCGACTGCAGTGCGATGACGAGGTAGCCGGCGGCCACACCGAAGTTGCGCTGCACCGTTGAGTCGGTGAGGTCACGCTGCCAGCGTGAGATCGGCAGTTTCTCGGCGAGGTGAGCAAACAGCGCACTGGCCAGACCGAGATTACCCTCGGCGTTTTCGAAATCGATCGGGTTGACCTTGTGCGGCATGGTGGAGGAGCCCACCTCGCCCTCGCGAACCTTCTGCTTGAAGTAGGCCAGCGAAATATAACCCCAGGTGTCACGGGCAAAATCGATCAGCACGGTGTTGTATCGCACCAGCGCGTGCGCGTAGGCCGCGGTCCAGTCGTGCGGTTCGATCTGTGTCGTGTGTGTGTTCTGCTCCAGCCCCAGTGACTCGATAAAGCGCTGGCTGATGGCCGGCCAGTCGGCGTCGGGGTAAGTGACGGCGTGGGCATTGAAGTTGCCGACAGCGCCGTTGAACTTGCCCAGGATTTCAACACCCGCGAAATTCTCCTCGGCGCGTTTGAGGCGTGCCACGACATTGGCCAGTTCCTTGCCCAGCGTTGTCGGGCTGGCGGTCTGGCCGTGTGTGCGCGACAGCATCGGCAGGCCGGCATACTCGGATGCCAGCGACTTGAGTTTGAGACGAAGCTCGCGCATTTGCGTGAGCAAGACGTCCCGTCGCGCTGCGCGAAGCATCAGAGCGTAAGACAGGTTGTTGATGTCCTCCGAGGTACAGGCGAAATGCAGGAAGTCCTTGATCACCTGGGTTTCGGGGCCGTCGCCGACCCGTTCACGAATGAAGTATTCCACCGCCTTGACGTCGTGATTGGTGGTGGCCTCAATCTCCTTGATGCGCTCCGCGTCCTCGGTCGAGAAGCCATCGACGATGCCGTTCAGCACGTCCTTCATGACGGGCGACAGCGGTGGAAACTCAACGATCGCTGACTCATCAGCGAGACACTGCAGCCAGCGAACCTCGACGCGGACCCGGTAGCGGATGAGCCCATACTCACTGAAGATGTCCCTGAGTGGTTCGACCTTTGAGGCATAGCGACCATCGGCCGGCGACAGGGCTCGGAGGGTGGAGACTTTCATGAGGTGTAAACCTGTATGCAGCGTAAAGCGGTGTAGACTCGGGTCCGCCGCGAATCATACACGAATGGCGAGATGGGCCAGGACGACAGGGGCAGGAGATGACCGACAACAAATACCGCACCGAGCACGACAGTATGGGGGAACTGCAGGTTCCAGCCGACGCCCTGTGGGGCGCGCAAACCCAGCGGGCTGTGCAGAACTTTCCGATCAGTGGCCTTTTCATGCCGCGCCAGTTCATTGCGGCGCTGGGCCTGGTCAAGTGGGCCGCCGCCGGCGCCAATGCCGAACTTGGTCTTCTGAAATCCGATGTGGCCGTGTCGATTCAAAAGGCGGCACTGGATGTCGCTGGCGGTGACCACGACCGGCATTTCCCGGTCGATGTTTTCCAGACCGGTTCAGGCACCAGCTCTAATATGAACGCCAACGAGGTGATTGCGCACCTGGCGACGGACGCCCTGGGGCGCGAGGTGCACCCGAACGACCACGTCAACATGAGCCAGAGCAGTAATGATGTGATTCCGACCTGCGTGCACCTGTCGGCGTCGATGGCGTTGCAAAACACCTTGCTGCCGGCGCTGGAGGGGCTGTCTTCGGCGCTGGAAGTCAAGGCAGACGAAGTGCGGGACGTGGTTAAGACCGGTCGGACGCACCTCATGGATGCCATGCCGGTCACGCTCGGGCAGGAACTCGACGGCTGGCGGGCGCAGGTCGACAACGCCGCGGCGCGCATTCGCGACAGTCTGCCCAGAATTTCGGCGCTGGCGCAGGGCGGCACGGCGGTCGGCACGGGAATCAACGCGCATCCGCGATTCGGCGACAAGGTTGCCGTTTTGCTGTCGGAACAAACCGGTCTGGCGCTGACATCCAATGCCAACAAATTCGATGCCCTGTCCGGACAGGATGCCGCGGTGGAAGTCTCCGGTCAGCTGCGCGCACTGGCGGTGGCGTTGACCAAGATTGCCAATGACCTGCGCTGGATGAATTCCGGGCCGCTGGCGGGAATCGGCGAGATCGCACTGCCGGCGTTGCAGCCAGGCTCAAGCATTATGCCGGGCAAGGTGAACCCGGTGATTCCGGAAGCGGTCGCCATGGTGTGTGCGCAGGTCATCGGTAACGATGCGACGATCGCCATGGGCGGCCAGTCCGGCAATTTTCAGCTCAACGTGATGCTGCCTGTGGTTGCCTACAACCTGCTGCAGAGCATCGAGATCCTCGCTAATGCGTCAAAGGTGCTGGGCGAGGATGCCATTGCGGGCTTCACCGTGAACCACGACAACATCAACCGTGCGCTGGACCGGAACCCGATTCTGGTGACTGCGCTGAACCCGGTTATTGGCTACGAGCTGGGTGCAGCAGTGGCCAAGAAGGCCTACGCGGAGGGGCGTCCCGTCAAGGACGTTGCGCGGGAGATGACCGATCTCAATGACGACGAGCTCGACCGTCTACTGGACCCTGCCTCTCTGATCGAGGGTGGTATCAAGAATTGAGGCGCTCGTGACGCTGACCCAGGCGCAGCTCGAGGACTGTTTTCGCGATACGCGGCTCCCGGACGACCCGACGCGCGTCGATCTGCCCGGCGGCAGTGAGCACTGGCCGGCGTTCCTGACGGACGGGCTGGCCTCGGCCTTGAAGCCGGCGGGTGTTTTGATTCCGGTAATGCATCGAAACGAGAGTCTGAGCGTCTTGCTGACCCGTCGTTCGGCTGAGCTCAAACACCACGCGGGGCAGGTCAGTTTCCCGGGCGGTCGTATGGAGCAGACCGACGGGGACATCGCGATCACGGCGCTGCGTGAAACGCATGAGGAAGTCGGCATCCCACCACACGCCGTGCGAGTCATCGGTTATCTGCGGCCCACGCCAACGACGACCGGCTACGCGGTGACGCCGACCGTCGGCCTGATCGACGGCCAGGTGCCGTTGAACATCGATGCCTCCGAAGTGGAAACCGCGTTCGAGGTCCCGCTGGACTACCTGCTTGATCGGCGCAACTACACCCGGGCAGAGCGGGAGTTCCAGGGGCAGCGCTTCCCGGTTGTCGAGGTCAATTACGGCGGTGAACGCATCTGGGGCGCCACGGCATTCATGCTTTCGCGATTTATAAAAATTATAAAAAACAATAGTTAATGCGTAATATCGAGAAATTACTGGAGATTATGGCGGCGCTACGAGACCCGCAGACCGGTTGCCCGTGGGACCTTGAGCAGGACTTCTCGACGATTGCGCCGTACACCATAGAAGAGGCCTACGAGGTTGCCGAAGCCATTGCGGAGCAGGATTTCCCGGCGCTGAAAGGTGAGCTCGGTGACCTGCTGCTGCAAGTCGTGTTTCACGCGCGCATGGCGGAGGAGGCCGGCCACTTCGATTTTGAGGATGTTGCAGCGGGGATTAACGACAAAATGCTGCGTCGACATCCCCACGTGTTCGGCAGTGACGAGCAGCGTGCCGCCGGTCCACAGGACGGCAGCTGGGAGCGGATCAAGGCGGAAGAGCGCATGGCCGGCAACGAAAACAACGCCGACACCAGTGCACTGGCGGGCGTGAGTAAAGCCATCCCGGCGTTGAAACGCGCGCAAAAACTCGGCGAGCGTGCTGCGGTCGTGGGCTTCGACTGGCCCGACACGAAAGGCGTCGAGGAAAAGATTCGTGAGGAGCTCGAGGAGCTGAACGAGGCAGTGGGCACGCGCTCCCGGGCGTCGGTCGAGGAAGAGCTTGGCGATCTCCTGTATTCCGTCGTCAACCTGTCGCGGCATCTCGACATCGACCCGGAGCAGGCGCTGACCGTGGCCAACCGCAAGTTCGAGGCTCGTTTCCGTCTCATGGAGCAGGCGATCGCTGCACAGGGTGAATCTCTGACGGCCATGGAGCTGGCGGCCATGGAGCAGGCCTGGCGACGCGCGAAGCAGCAACTCGACGAAAGCTGAATGTCGTTCAGGAAGCGTTCATTGCCACCTGACTAATCTTGTCCCCAAGCTGGCACAGGGCCAGCGTCAACCAAAGGACAAGACGATGAACACGAAAGGGCTTCTTGCATCGATTACGGCTTCCAGCCTGTTATTTGCCGGAGCGGTCATGGCCGATGATCACCACCGTTCGAGCAAAGCGCAGTACGACTATGCGCAGGTGCTCAGTGCTGATCCCATTGTTCGTTATGTCGCGGTCAAGACACCGCGACGTGAGTGCTGGCAGGACACCGAAATTGTTACCGAACACCGCGGACGCCAGCGTGATGCCGGCGGTGCCCTGGTGGGTGCGATCATCGGCGGTGTTGTCGGCAATCAGTTCGGCAGCGGTCGCGGCAACGACGCAGCCACTGTGGCAGGTGCCCTGATCGGTGCCGCAGCCGGTGGCAACGCGAACGGCAAAGGTCACCGTGAAGTGGTTCGCTACGAGCGCCCGGTCGAGCGTTGCGAAACGACGATTACCGAAACCCAGGAAGAGCGCATTGACGGCTACCGCGTCGTCTACCGCTATAACGGCCAGCGCTATTCCACGCGGATGCCGTTTGATCCGGGTGAGCGCCTGCGGGTTCGCGTCGACGTACGCCCGGCGCGGTAAGCAAAGTGTGGAGCGCTCAATTGCAATCGGCAGGCAGACCAAGGACACTTGCCGGCGGTCATGAGCGCTCCGCAAACCGGGAAATGAATGTGAAAAGCCTGACTAACATCGCCCTCGCTGCAGCCCTGCTGCTTGCCGGCTCCGTGTCGGCCGCAGAGCTCGAAGAGACGCTGGCCGGTATCGCCACGGGCAGTGGCGGGCCTGTCACGCAGCTGGTTGCGACGCAGGAACGCGGCATGACGTTGTCGCAGGCGGTCGAATCGGTGCGTCGACGCGGCAATGTCGAACGCATTGTCAGCGCCAATACGCGCGTCGAAGGTGGCCGCGAGATGCATCACATTCGCTACATGACCAAGGACGGCACGGTCCGGACCGCGAAAGTGCCCGGCCGCCGTCGATAGCCGATGGAGGAGACGTCATGCGCGTACTCGTCATTGAGGACGACCAGGTTTTAAGAGACACGCTGGTCGAACAACTGGGCGCCGCGGGCTTTGCGACGGAGCAGGCCGCTGACGGACGAGAAGGGCTGTATTTCGCCCAGGAGTACCCGGTTGACCTGGCCATCATCGACCTCGGCCTGCCCGAGGTTTCCGGCCTCGACATTATCCGCAAAGTCCGCGAGGACGGAAAAACCTACCCGATCCTGATTCTTACGGCACGCGATCGCTGGCAGGACAAGGTCGACGGATTGAGCGCCGGTGCGGACGACTACGTCGTCAAGCCGTTTCATTTCGAAGAAGTCAGCGCGCGGGTCAATGCCCTGTTGCGACGCTCGGGCGGCTGGGCCTCTTCGGTACTGACAGCCGGTCCGGTAAAACTCGACATGGCGCGACAGGACGTCCAGGTCGAAGGCCATTCGATTGACCTGACGAGCTTTGAGTACAAGATCATGGAGTATCTGATGGTGCGTGCCGGCCAGGTGATCTCGAAGTCGGAACTCACCGAGCGTCTCTATGACCAGGACTTCGAGCGCGACAGCAACGTTATCGAAGTATTCATCGGCCGCCTTCGCAAGAAGCTGGATCCTGACAACACGCTGAAACCCATCGAGACCCTGCGAGGTCGTGGCTACCGGTTCGCGCTAGAGCGAGCAGGCGAGTAGTCCGGCCAGACATGTATTCACTCAGCGCCAGGCTGCTGGTCTCTGTCAGCCTGTTGCTGGTGGTGTTCTTCGGCCTGACGATCGCGGTCCTCGACTACGCGTTTCGTTCTGCCGGAGAAGAAGCGCAGGAGAACATCCTGGACGGTCATCTGATGCAGCTACTGGCCGCGGCGGAACCCGGCCCGGAGGGCGGTCTCGGTATGCCGCCGGACCTGCCCGAACCGCGCTTCGGCAGCATTGGGTCCGGGCTGTATGGGGAAATGCGCGACGGGCGTGGCGAGATCGTCTGGCAATCTCGGTCCGCGCTCGGATTGACGCTGCCGCGCAACGATTCGCCGGCGCCCGGGGTCCAGGTGTTCGGCCAGGATACGCTGGCCGACGGTACCCCGCTGCTGATCTTGAGCCTCGCGGTGGAATGGGAATTCCCCGACGGCACGCTGGAGCGCTATGTTTTCGAGGTACTCGAGAGCCTGGATTCGTTCAACGCGCAGGTCGCTGAGTTCCGCCGCCAGCTGTTCACGTGGTTCGCCGCACTGGCCACGCTGCTGTTGATCGCGATCGGCGTGCTGCTGCGCCGGATGATGCGGCCGCTGCGCCGCATCGAGACCGAAATCGGCGAGATCGAGCAGGGGCAGCGCCGTGCGCTGTCCGGAGAGCTGCCTACCGAGCTGGCCGGCGTCGCCCGCAACCTGAATCTGCTGATCGACACCGAGCGCGGCCGCTCCGATCGCTATCGCAAGACCCTCGACAATCTGGCACACAGCCTGAAGACGCCGCTGGCGGCGATGCGTGCGCTGTTTGGCGACAGCGGCATCGACGGCGATCAGCAGCGCCGCTTCGACGAACAAATCGAACGCATGGACGAGATTGTTCGCTACCAGCTCAGAAAGCCGGCCTCGGTGGAAACCGATGCACTGGTGCTGTCGAGCGTTGACGTCGTCGGCGAAACGACGCGACTGATCGACGGTCTTAGCAAGGTCTACGCCGGCAAGGGAGTCACGATCGACAAGCAGCTGGACGATTCAGCCAGCCTCAAGGGCGATACCGGCGACTACCTGGAGCTGGCCGGCAACCTGCTCGACAACGCCTGCAAGTGGTGTGATCAGCACGTCCGGGTTGTGCTCGCACAGCGTGACGACGGTCTGCAGCTGCTGGTCGAGGATGACGGTCCCGGTATCCCTGAGGATGCCCGCGATGGCCTTTTGAAGCGCGGTGCGCGACTCGACGAAGCGACCCCGGGACACGGTATCGGCCTCGCGATCGTGAAGGACATTGTGTCTTCCTACAACGGCGAGCTCGCGATCGAGGATTCAGAGCTGGGAGGCGCGAGGATTCGTATTAGAATTCCCGCATGACCATTCACTTTCTGACCACCGGCGGCACGATCGACAAGATCTATTTCGACGCACTCAGCCAGTTCGAGGTCGGCGAATCGCAGCTGGAACACATCCTTGCCGAAGGGCTCGTGCAGGTGTCTTACGACATCACCGCGCTCTTCCAGAAGGACAGCCTGGAAATGACGGATGGCGATCGCGCGCAAATCCGGGAATACATCGAGGCACATTCCGGCCGGCACTTCATCATCACGCACGGCACAGACACCATGCCGGATACGGCTCGCTATCTTGAGGGGATCGCCGACCGCACGATTGTACTCACCGGCGCGCTCAGCCCGGCGCGATTTCGCAGTTCCGATGCCACGTTTAACGTTGGCCTCGCCGTCGCGGCGGTCCAGGTCAGTCCGCCGGGTGTGTACATCGCGATGAGCGGACAGGTGTTTCCCGCGGCGGATGTGCGCAAGAACCGCGACGCAAACCGCTTCGAATACGCGCACAAAGCCTGACGAATCAACGCCCTGGATACAAAATGATCCGGCAGAGCATGAGAAACTTGCATCGAAAAGTATAATATTTTATACATTAAGCATCATTCATGCTTTCAGAAGGGAGTTTCTGATGGAAAAACGCAGCTACGGACAATTCATGTCAGACACGTTTTCCAATCCGATGGTCGAGCGTTTCCAGGCGCGTTCAACCCGCCGCTTGCTGGTGACGGTGATGCTGACGTGGACCGTTGTGCAGATTGCACTGGTCAGTTGGATGCCAGACGCGTGGTGGGCGTGGGGACCCATGTTGCTGTTGTTTTTCCCCATGGCTTCGATGATCAACATGTCGGTTCGCGGCGTGACGGAAATTCCGCTGTCTCATCTTGACGATCGTCTCGCACAAATGCGCATGAAGGCGTTTCACGATGCCTATTACCTAGGTGTCGTCCTCGCGCTGGTCGGGGGCATCTGGACGGCGGTCTTGTACGGCGGTCTGTCCGAGGCGGAGAGCAAGATTGCCATTTTGCGTTTTAGCGCGGTGGGCGCGCTGATCTTCGGTGGACTGGCGGGATTGCCGGCGGGTCTGCTTGCATTGCGGCTGCCGGACGAATCGGCGGACGAGGGTTAGCGGCGTGGCAAAGTCGAAGGCGTCGAAAGTCTACACACGCCTGCCGATGTTGCGCGCTGAGCGGGGTTTGTCTCGAAAACAGCTCGCCGACGTGTTGGATGTGCACTACCAGACGATCGGCTATATCGAACGTGGCGAATTCATGCCGTCGCTGGAGATTGCAATCAAGGCCGCGCAGTATTTCGGCCTGCCCGTGGAGACGGTGTTCTCACTGGAACCGTTCGCCCCCTTGTCGGCGAGCAATTTGTCGACCGTGGACAAAGACGCCAAGGCCTCGTAATCGCGCCTGTCCCAGCGGCCGCAGGAGGCCGCAAACACAACTCGGTGGCGCAGCTGCGATAGGCTTGGTGCTTGTCCCACGCGGTGTCGGAGACTCGCCATGAAAATTCTGTACGCTTGTTTTATTGCTTGCCTGCTCACTGGTAACGCTGTTGCCGATGAAGAGCCGCATTACACGATCGGCATTATCGGCACCGGCAACATGGGCAGCGCGCTTGGGGTCGGCTTGACGCAAAACGGCCATACGGTGGTCTACGGCAGCCGAGAGCCGAGCAGTGACAAGGCACAGGGCGTTGCCGAAGCGACCGGTGGCGGCGCTGTTGTCGTTTCACAGGCGGAAGCGGCGCGTCGCGCCGACATTGTCATTTTAGCGGTACCGTGGTTTGCCGTTGAGGCGCTGATGCCAAGCCTCGGAGACCTGTCCGGCAAAATTCTTGTCGATGTCACTACCGGCGACGTGCAGGGCGAGGATGGCTACCCGACGCTGGGTGTTGAGACGTCCACGTCGGAGATGATTCGAGACTGGTCGCCCGGCGTTCGCGTGGTCAAGACGCCGTTCTCGGCGGCCGCCATGATTCGTGAGCCAATGAAGCACGGTGAGCCGACGATGACCTATCTCGCCAGCGATGATCGCGACGCCAAGGAGATCATCGCCCGTTTGTCGATTCAGCTGGGGTTCTTCCCGCTCGATGCCGGCCCCTTGCGCATGGCGAAAACCATCGACCATCTCGGCATGCTTTACCTGACGCCAATGATGCAGGGACGCAATCACACCTGGGTCTGGCTGCCGCGCGTCGACTTCGACTTGTCCTGCGTGGATACAGAAGGCTGGTTCGAACCGGTCGTGGATCGCGACAACCTCGCGCGCTTCCCGAACCTGGACGACGTCGTCAGCGAGTGTCCCGGCCGGGAATAACCGGGAGCGCGACGGCTGCCTCGCTCCCGGCTTAATGCCGATCAAAGATCGAAACTGATGCCCTGTGCGAGCGGCAGGTCTTTGCCCCAGTTGATCGTATTGGTCTGACGACGCATGTAGGCCTGCCAGGCATCGGAACCGGACTCACGGCCGCCGCCGGTTTCCTTCTCGCCGCCGAAGGCACCGCCAATCTCGGCGCCGGACGTGCCGATGTTCACGTTGGCGATTCCGCAATCGGAACCTACCGCTGACAGAAAGGTCTCCGCCGTTTGCAGGTTGTCGGTAAAAATCGCTGACGACAAACCCTGCGCCACGCCGTTTTGCATGGCGATGGCTTCGTCGAGCGCCGAGTACTTCAGGAGGTAGAGCAGGGGACCAAACGTTTCGTGCTGCACGATGTCCCAGTCGTTCTCCGCGGTTGCGATGGCGGGCGTCATGAAATTACCCGACCGGTCCAGTGATTCGCCGCCGCACAACAACTCACCGCCCGCCGCCTTGACGGTTTCGATGGCGTCCTGCACGCGCTTCACCGACGCCGGGTCGATCACCGGACCCATCAGGGTGTCCGGATCGAGCGGGTCACCGATGCGAACCTGGCTGTAAGCGTTGACCAGTGCTTTTTTGACTTCGTCGTAGCGCGATTCGTGCACGATGACGCGTCGGGTCGTTGTGCAACGTTGTCCGGCGGTGCCGACCGCACCGAAAACGACGGACGGCACCACGAGATCGAGGTTAGCTTCGGCGTCGACGATGATGGCGTTATTGCCGCCCAGCTCGAGCAGGCTTTTGCCCATGCGCTGGGCAACACGAACACCGACCTGGCGACCCACGGCCGTGGAACCGGTAAACGACACGAGATTGACGCGCGGATCGTCGACGAAGGTTTGCGCGAGCTCGTTGCCGCCATCGTTAAACAGGTAGCTGAAGGTCGGAAGCCCCTGATCGCGCATCGCGTCGTTGACGATCTTCTGCACGGCGATCGAGGTCAGCGGTGTTTTTGGCGAGGGTTTCCAGATGCACACATTGCCGCAAACGGCGGCCAGTGCCGCATTCCAGGCCCACACGGCGACCGGGAAGTTGAAGGCCGTGATGATGCCGACGACGCCCAGCGGATGCCATTGTTCATACATGCGATGCAGCGGGCGTTCCGAGTGCATGTTTTTGCCGTACATCATGCGTGACTGGCCAACGGCGAAATCGCAGATGTCGATCATTTCCTGCACTTCACCGTCGCCCTCGGCTTTGATCTTGCCCATTTCCAGGGTGACCAGACTGCCAAGCGCGTCCTTGTGTTTACGAAGCTCCTCGCCGATCAGCCGGACGGCTTCGCCGCGAGCGGGGCCCGGGATGCGGCGCCATTGCTCTGCCGACGCGACGGCCGCGTCGAGAATGCGCTCATAGTCTGTGGCAGCTGCCGAGCGCACGCTGGCGATGACGGTGTTGTCCGACGGACTGAGCGACTCGATCAGCGGCTGAGCGCTGTCTTCCAGCGGCGTGTCGCCGATCCAGCTGCCGGGGTTTTCCGCCTTGAGGCCAAGGCTGTCGAGAATGTCTTTCATTACGCAATCTCCCGTCGTGCGTTGACGCGCTGGTGGCCGGTCTCGCCGCGGGCGACGCGTTCCGCGGATTCAATGTTGGTTCCGCCTTGCGCGTAAAAACGGCCAAAGCGATTGTTAAGAATGTCGTCGAGTCGGAATTGCTCCTGGGCGACGAAGCCCTGCAGTTCGCGCTCACCCGACAGGACGAGGTCGATGACGCTGCAAATACCCGCCGCGGTCGTGATCTGGATGGCAGACCACAATCGTCCGGCCACCATCTGCGGGTACACCTTGTTGACGTAGTTTTCCTCGCGCAGCTCGCCATCCTGTATGCCGTTGACGGCGGCGTAGACGATGACCACGTCCTGCAGTGTCTGCGGTACGGCGTTCTCGAGGATGCGTTTCAGTGTGTCGCGGTCGTGATTCAGCTTCAGGCCGTTCATCAGGAGACGGATCTGTTCGCAATGGCCGGGATAGCGGATGGTTTTGTAGTTCATGTTCGTGACCTTGTCGCGAAAGGTCTCGCCCAGTGAACCGAGGCCACCGGAGGTGTTGAAGGCTTCATACAGGGTGCCATCAATTTCGATCTCTTCGAGACCTTCCAGCGGCAGTACGTCCACTTCATCGCCGTCGACGATGGCCTTGCACAAGTTGCCGTATTCGTTAATGACGCCGTCGGTCGACCAGGTCAGCGAGTACTTCAGAACGTTGTTCGGATGTTGCGGCAGGGCACCGACACGCAGTTTCACCGCTTTCAGTTCATCGAAATGCTGGATCAACTCGTTTGCGGCAATACTGATAAAGCCCGGCGCCAGGCCACACTGCGGAGCGAAGACCTGCGACGCCCCCTCGGCGATGCGACGGACGTCCTCGGTGACCGCGACATCCTCGGTCAGGTCGAAATAATGCAGCCCTTGCGCACGCGCGACCTCGGCCACTTCGCGATTGCAGTAATAGGGCAGGCTGGACACCAGGGCGACCGGTTTGTGCTGCCCAACGTGCTCGGTCAGCGCGGCGGCGTCCGTGGCATCCAGGTCGAAGGCAAGGATGCTGGTCAGGCCGTGGGCGCCAGCAACCTCGGCTGCGGCCCCGGAACGTGCATCGGCAAGCTGGACTTCGTAGTCGTTGCTCTCCGCCAACAGGCCGGAGATCAGTGAACCGATCTTTCCGGCACCGAGTACAAGAATCTTGTGCATTGTATATCCCCAAAAAAAGCGGCCGCAGGCGAACCTGCGGCGTCATGCCGGGCATTGTGCCAATCTACGGCGTGGGCTGCCAGAGGCGCGCAAATGCATTCAGGGGCTTGAAAACCCGTTTAAAAACAAGATGTTTGGAATGGGTCCAGTCGTTTTCCACCACCTTCTGATAAACCACTGCTAAGCCCTTGATTACAGTGGTAACTTTTGTACCCGAGAACACCGCGTGGCATAGTCCGCCGACACAGCGCCCGGAAGGCGCAGAAAGGATGAGAGAAATACCGTGAGCAGAAACGTAAGCAACTGGCATCCGGCCAGTTGGCAAGGCAAGGAAGCCGCGCAGCAGGCGACGTACCCGGATCAGGCGGCGCTCGATCGCGTGGTTGCCGATCTTTCCCGGTTGCCGCCGATCGTGACCTCGTGGGAGGTGGATTCTCTAAAGGACGAGATCGCCCGGGCCCAGCGCGGCGAGGCGTTCATTCTGCAGGGGGGCGACTGCGCCGAGACCTTCGACGAATGCACCTCGGAAGACATTGTCGCCAAGCTGAAAATCCTGCTGCAGATGAGTCTCGTGATCCTGTTCGGCATGAAAAAGCCGGTTGTCCGTGTCGGTCGCATGGCCGGGCAGTACGCCAAACCGCGATCTGCCGACCTCGAGACCCGCGACGGTGTTTCCCTGCCGAGCTTCCGCGGTGACCTGGTCAACCGCAGCCCGTTCACGGCGGACGATCGTATTCCGGACCCGGACCTGATACTGCGTGGCTACGAGCGTGCCGCGCTCACACTGAACTTTGTGCGCTCCCTGATCGACGGCGGCTTCGCTGATCTTCACCACCCGGAGTACTGGGACCTGGACTGGGTCGGCCACTCGCCGATGGCGGAGGAATATCACAAGATCGTTGCATCCATTTCCGATTCGCTGGATTTCCTGGAGACGGTGTCCGGCAGCCCCGTGCACAAAACGCGGCGGGCCGATATTTACGCCGCGCACGAAGGCCTGCATCTTCATTACGAGCAGGCACAAACACGCTACCTGGATCGGCGCGAACGCTGGTACGACCTGACAACGCACTTCCCGTGGATCGGGATGCGCACGGCGGAGCTGGACGGGGCACACGTCGAGTATTTCCGCGGCATTTCCAACCCGATGGGCATCAAGATCGGTCCGGGCATGACCCGCGCCTGGCTGCAGGACCTGATCCGGGTGCTGAACCCGAACAACGAACCGGGCCGTCTGACCTTGATTCATCGTTTCGGGGCCAAGTCCATCGACGAGCACCTGCCGGACATGATCTCGGCGGTGAAAGAGACCGGGTCGCCGGTGCTGTGGGTCTGTGACCCGATGCACGGCAACACGGAAAGTACGGCCGACGGTGTCAAGACCCGACGATTCGATAACGTGGTCGCCGAACTGGAGGCCTCGTTCCGGATACATGCGTCCATGGGCAGTCACCTGGGTGGTGTGCATCTCGAGCTGACGGGCGACAACGTTACCGAGTGTACGGGCGGCGCCCGCGGGCTCACCGATGCCGACCTCGCCAGGGCGTACAAATCAACGGTAGATCCGCGCCTGAACTACGAACAGGCCATGGAAGTGGCCATGCGGATCGCGGGTCTGCACAAGTAAGATCAGCGTTTCTTTCGAAGCGCCCGCCAGGCCTCGGCAAGATTCAGTGAGCAACTGGTGCCGGGGTCGAGGCCGTCCACGGTCCACGGACCCACACGCAGTCGCACCAGCCGAAGGGTCGGCAGACCAACAGCCGCGGTCATCCG
>JBCDJX010000089.1:0-15486 GCA_038747355.1 Pseudomonadota bacterium
ACAATCATCGCTAAGTCATCCGGCAGCGGTTTGAAGCGTTCGTCCAGTAATCGGCAGCGCATTACCAGTTTCATGGCGTCGATGCCGGCGTCGATTGACAGCAGGTAACTCACATAGCGCTGACCGAATTTCAGTGCGGGATAGGCATTCTCCCACTTAAGCATGTGTTCGAAGTACCAGCGCCAGGCCTCCTGTGGCTCCCGATCTGAATCAATCGCGCTCAGCAAGTGATCAATAGCGCCCACCAGGTTATTCCGACTTGCGAATCCGTACGCATGGCCCAGGGTCGCGGTTCGCTCCTTGTCGCTTATCGCTTTTCGAACCTCCTCCCCGGCCACCAAGACAGGCTCTACACCGACATCATCGACAATATCGTGAGGGCGTAAGGTCGCACCGATCAAACCGAATGCGACGAGCAGCATGAATATCGCAAGGAACTCACCCACGATCGACGGAAACACGTCCAGCATGGGGAGCAAGAACATGAACGCCAACACGACCAGCGGCGCTATCCAGTAGGTGCTTCGGCAACGAACCATCAAACCCACAACAGCGACCGGGTTCAGGCTCTGCAGCGGCGAGTGCGTGATCGACAGCACTGCCAGGGAGGCTGGCATTAAAACGACCGCTACAGCACCAATAATCCACGCCAGCGTTGTCTGGCCGCCTTGCGCCATTGGCACAAGAATCACCGCGAGGGCCACGAACGGAACGACCGGGAACAGACTCCAGAAGTTGCTGGTCCACGTGAAGTGCTCGATGCCTAACACTTCGGGTTCCCGGTCTCTGGAGCGCGACTGCAGGTACATCATCAGGTAGCGCGAGAGTGCGGGTAACACAACGATCGTTAGCCAAATGCCGAGCAATCCTGCCGATGAGGCCAAAATCAGCAGGCCCTCAAGAACAACGATAGTCACGACTACGCCGAGCGTTCGGAACGGATAGGAGAACTCCGTCCAGATGTCACGGATCGACAGCATTGTCATCTCCGGGTACCGGGTCATAGCCACAGCCACCCCACGGGTGGCAGCGACCAATACGCTTCATCGCCAGCCAGCCGCCACGGAAGACGCCATGTCGCTGCAGGGCTTCAATCGCGTACTGGGAACAGGTTGGCTGAAAGCGGCAGTTACTGCCGAGCCACGGTGAAAGTGCCACTCGGTACAGGCGTACGAGGCCGATGAAGGGTTTGGCGAGCCAGCGACTGGCGGCGCTGGCCATCAGACCGCCTCGACCGCCTCACCGGCATAGCGTCGGATTGCCTTCAACATGGAGGCGAGCCCGTTTGAACGTGTGGGGCTCAGATGTTGTTCGAGGCCGAGTGAAGCGACAAAGTCCGGCGACGTGTCCAGAATATCCTGCGGACGGCGACCGCTGTAAATGCGCAGCAGAATCGCGATCAGGCCGGACACAATCGCCGCGTCGCTGATCGCGCGAATTGACAGGCGATCATCCACCGTCTCGGCAATCATCCACACCCGCGACTGGCAGCCGCGAATCAGGTTGTCGTCAACCCGCTCGTCGTCCGGCAGCGGTTGCAGGCGCTTGCCCATGTCGATGATGTACTGGTAGCGGTCCATCCAGTCATCTAAGAAGGCAAACTCCTCGATCACCTCGGCCTGCGCCTGTTCGACTTCATTGCTCATTGTTCGCGTCCTATGCGCTGCGCCGCCAGGTTGTGCCTGCGGCGCCGTCCTCGATTCGAATGCCCGCGTCGGCGAGCTGGTCACGGATCTCGTCGGCGCGCTGGAAATCACGATCGGCTCTCGCCTGATTCCGCTCGGCGATCAATGCGTCGATGGCATCGCCGCTCAGCTCACCGTCATCGTTACCGGCGAACCAGCTTTCAACATCGGACTGCAACAGGCCCATCAGGTCACCGGCAGCCAACATGGATGCCGCCAACGTCTCGCGCTGCACCGGGTCGCTGGCCTTGTTGAGCTCCTTGGCGAGCGCAAAAAACTCGGCCATGGCTTTTGGCGTGTTCAGATCGTCCTCAAGCGCATCCACAAGTGCGTCCGGTATCACAGCGTTCGACCTCGCCGTATCGCTGACCTCGACGCCTCGAACCGCACCGTATAGTCGATCAAGCATTTTTCTTGCCGAGTCCACGGTCTCGTCGGACCAGTCCAGTGGCTGTCGATAGTGCGCGCTCAGGAGCGCGAGCCGGATCACTTCGCCCGGGATCGTCTCGATGAGCTCGTGCACCAGCATGACGTTGCCAAGCGACTTCGACATCTTCTCGGAGTCGATGCTCAAGAAGCCGTTGTGCAGCCAGTAGCGGGCGAACGGCGCACCGTCGTGCGCGCAGCAGCTTTGTGCAATCTCGTTTTCATGGTGCGGGAACACCAGGTCCTGGCCACCCGCATGGATATCGATGGTCTTGCCAAGGTGCTTCGCGGCCATCGCCGAGCACTCGATATGCCAGCCGGGTCGACCGCGCCCCCAGGGCGAATCCCAACCGGGCAGCTCCGGCGTTGACGGTTTCCACAGTACGAAGTCGTGGGCGTTCTTCTTGTAGTCGGCCACCTCGACGCGTGCGCCCGCCACCATCTCGCGAAGTGAACGACGCGACAGCGCGCCGTAGTCATCGAACTGCTCGACGTTGAACAACACATGCCCCGACGACT
Source organism: Pseudomonadota bacterium (assembly GCA_038747355.1). GTDB lineage: Bacteria > Pseudomonadota > Gammaproteobacteria > Steroidobacterales > Woeseiaceae > UBA1847. The sequence goes on from JBCDJX010000089.1 coordinate 2,631, forward strand.
CGTACGCGAAACCCTTGTCGATCAATTGACCGATCATCTCGATCATTTCGTCGATGTGTTGTGTGGCGCGCGGCTCGATGTCCGGTGACTGCACACCGAGTGCCGCCATGTCCTCGTTGTAGATCCGGCTGAACTTCTCGGTGATCTCCGAGATCGGCTTGCCGGTGTCGAGCGACGCCTGGTTGATCTTGTCGTCGACGTCGGTGAAGTTTCGCGCAAAGGTTAGTGAGTAACGCCGGCGCAGCAACCGCGCCAGCAGATCGAAAACGACAGCCGGCCGGGCGTTGCCAATGTGCGCGTAGTTATAGACCGTGGGGCCACACAGGTACATCGTCACCTCGCCTTCGTTCAGCGGTGTGAATTCGATTTTCCTGCCTTGCAGCGTGTCGTGGAGCCGTATGGTCATATCAGGAGATCTTAAGCTGTAGTCGCGGAGCCGCGAATAATAGCAATATTGCTGCCGGGGCCAGAGCCCTGTATCCTCCGCGACCCGTTTTAACACGACCAGACAGCCGAGAATGAGCGCAGCCGACGTTAAATTCCAGGAACGCCTGACCATCGAGCAGGTTGAAGAAGGTAATGACCTCGCGCCGAAGTTTGACGACCGAGGCCTGATCACCGTGGTGACGACCGACGCTGACAGTGGCGAACTGCTGATGCAGGGCTACATGAACGCCGAGGCTCTGCGGCTTTCTATCCAGACCGGCGAAGCGCATTACTGGAGTCGCAGCCGACAGGTGCTCTGGCACAAAGGCGCGACCAGCGGCTTCGTGCAGAAAATCCGCGAGCTGCTCGTGGATGACGATCAGGATTGCATCTGGCTCCGCGTGGAGGTCACGGGAGGCGCGAGCTGCCACGTCGGGTACCGCAGCTGTTTCTACCGCAACGTACCGGTCGGCAAAGACTTCAAGGAAAAGGCCGCCGAAGGCAGGATCAATCTCGTCTGGACGGATACCGAGAAGGTGTTCGATCCGCAGGAAGTCTACGGCGACGCGCCGAACCCCACCCAGCTGTAACACCGCCTACTTGTATGGCTGGCCGCGTTTGCGGCGTCGGTCCCTGAGTCTGCGGGCGGCCGGCTGCGGTTCCTGGTAGGCGATCGTTTTCGCCTGGTAAACGTATTCGATGGTGCCCACCAGCCAGAACAGGTAGCCGACCAGTTCCAGGAACTCCTCCGCGGCGATCTTTACGGCGCGAACATAGTTATCCCCCATGATGGCCTGCCAGAGCGGTTCGTGACCGACCAGGTGCACCAGGCTGAACAGGAACACACTGCCGCAGAACAGCAGCGTCAGCCCGGGCGACGGCCAGCTGCGCGCGAACGCGATCTGAAAGCGCTTAAAGTGGCGATACAGGTAGGCGATAAGCAACGCCGCCGTAACGGCAATGAACACCTGGTAGAGCTTTTCAATCAGCAGGCGGTCGAGCACGTAGTCCATTTCGCGAAAGAAGGTCACGATCGCAATACCGCCAAAGGTAAACGCCAGCGGCCGCTGCGACGGGCAGAAGTACGCCACCCACGTCATCAGGCCAACGCAGACCGCGAGTATGACGGGCTGCATGATTTCTATTGGCGAAAATTCACTGGTGCCCAGCGAGTCTGTCGGGTTGACGAAGACCTGAAGTTTCAGAAAACCCGGGAAGTGCACCTCCAGCCGGGTCAGCACCGCGAGTACCGCGGTGATACAGATGAAGTACAGCAAGTACCGGACCCAGGCCATGCACCACTATACACCGAGATCCGTCAGCCTCCTGCCGAGACGAGCTGCGGCGGGGTTGGGAAGCGACTACACCTCGGGCAACAGCTGCCGCGCCGTCAGCCAGTCGCGGGCATCAGTCGCATCGTCCTGGAACCAGGCCGCGGTCGAGCCGAGGCGAAAACTGTAACCCCAGCTGTCCATATCCTGCATCAGGCGGTTGCGCCCGACGCCGGGCAGATGATCCGACAGCACGACCTGCAGGTAACACACCGCCGATTCCTCGAGATCGTCACCGCCGGCATTGGTGTGCAGACCTTTTCGCCGGTCGTCGTCCATGCAGAGCACGTGGCACAGCTCGTGCAGAAACGAGTGAACGGGCGTATCGCCGCGGACATAGACCGTGGACTCGATCAGACCGGCTTCGGGTTCGCCCCAGAAACTGCCGGGGATCTTGCCGTTGTCCGAGACACAGGACACCTCCAGCGCATACCGCCGGGCGAGCTCACGCAGCGCATCGAGCCCGACGTCTGTGACGGTCAGCATGGACGATCAGATCGAGTCGATCTGCTTGATCAGGATGCGCACGAGATCGTCGATTATCGCCTCGCGCAGGGCCTGCTCCTCGGCGGCCTTGCCGAGCACCAGGTTTTCGTCCCAGCGATAGTCGCGGGTCAGGCTCAGCACTCTCGGCGTTACCAGGCTTTCTTCGCCGGCAACGAGCGCGTACTCGACCGTGTAGAACACCTCGTACTCGGTCGGCACGTTGCGAGCGGAGACCGACAGCACACGCTGGCCGGTTTCCTCAAACAGGATCGTCAGCACTGCCGCCGCGCCGCCAGACGACGACTGAACGTCGACACCGGCAGCCTGCATCGCAGACGTCAATTCTCGGTAAAACGGGCTGTAGGTATCCGTCGTGGAGATGTAGGTGCCGGCCAGCACCGGCTCCGGCAACGAGTAGGCGCCCTGCAGCTGAAAGCCGCAGCCGGCCAGCAGCAAAGCGCACAGCATGGCCACACACCTAGACAACGATATTCACCAGCTTGCCCGGAACGACGATGGTCTTGCGAACCACCTGGCCTTCCACGAAGCGCTGCACGTTCTCATCCTCGAGCGCCAGTGTCGCGATGGACTCCCGGTCGGCATCCGCCGCCACGGAAATCCGCCCGCGCAACTTACCGTTCACCTGCACTACGATTTCCAGTTCGTCCTTGACGAGAGCGGCCTTGTCGACCGCCGGCCAGCGCTGCTCGATCAACGGCGCTTCATTACCGAGTGCCTGCCAGAGCGTGTGGCAGATATGCGGCGTTATCGGTGACAGCATCAGCACAACCGACTGCAAGGCCTCACGCACCACGGCGCGGCCGTTGTCTGACGTGTCGGCGAACTTGCCGATGGCATTCAGCAATTCCATCGACGCGGCAACCGCGGTGTTGAAGGTGTAACGCCGGCCGATGTCGTCGGATATCTTGCCGATGGTCTCGTGCGTTTTGCGCCGCAGGTCTTTCTGCGCCGCCGTCAACGCGGACAGGTCCAGCTCGGGCACGTCACCCACCTGCTCCTGCACGGCATGCCAGAAACGCTTCAGGAAGCGGAAACTTCCGGCGACACCGTCGTCCGACCATTCCAGCGCCTGCTCGGGCGGAGCGGCGAACATCATAAACAGGCGTACCGTATCGGCACCGTACTCGTCGATCAGCGTCTCGGGGTCGACCGTATTGCCTTTCGACTTTGACATCTTGGAACCGTCTTTCAGCACCATGCCCTGCGTCAGCAGGCGGGTAAACGGCTCGTCCGTGTCCGTCAGTCCCTCATCGCGCATCAGCTTGTGGAAGAAGCGCGCATACAGAAGGTGCAGGATCGCGTGCTCAACACCACCGGTGTATTGGTCGACGGGCAGCCAGTATTTCGCCCGCTCGTCGAGCATTGCCGTGTCGCAGTCGGGACTCGCGTAACGCGCGTAGTACCAGGATGACTCGAAGAAGGTGTCAAAAGTATCCGTTTCACGCCGGGCGGGTTTACCGCAGGTCGGGCACGGCGTGTTGATGAACGCCGGGATATCCTTCAGCGGCGATCCGCCGCCAGTGACCGTGACGTCTTCCGGCAGCACGACGGGCAGCTGGTCTTCCGGAACAGGTACCGCGCCGCAGTCATCACAATAGATGATCGGAATCGGCGTACCCCAGTAACGCTGCCGGGACACACCCCAGTCGCGCAAGCGGTAGTTCACCCGGCGCTCGCCTCTGCCGGATGACGCAAAGTAATCCGCAATCGCATTGAAGGCCTGGTCGAAGTCCATGCCGTCGTAGTCGCCGGAATTCACCAGTACGCCACGATCGACGAAAACAGCTTCATCGATATCAATCTCGCTGCCGTCCGTCGGTTTGATCACCTGCTTGATCGGCAGGTCGTGCTTCTTTGCAAACTCCCAATCGCGGGCATCGTGTCCGGGCACCGCCATGACGGCGCCGGTGCCGTAGCCCATGAGCACGAAATTGGCGACCCATAAAGGCACAGGCTCGCCAGTCAGCGGATGTGTCGCGTTGATACCCAGCGGCATGCCGCGCTTTTCCATGGTTTCCAGCGTGGCTTCCTGCGCGTCCGTCTGCTTACACTCCTCGATGAATGCAGAGAGATCGGGGTTGTCGGCAGCGGCCCGGGTGGCCAGCGGATGCTCAGCGGCAACCGCCATGTAGGTCACACCGAACAGCGTATCCGGTCGCGTCGTGAACACGGTCAGCGGCTCGTCTTCACCGTCGACGTCGAACGACAACTCCACGCCTTCGCTGCGACCGATCCAGTTACGCTGCATGGTTTTGACCGAATCCGGCCAGCCGTCCATGTGGTCCAGCTCCGACAGCAACTCATCGGCGTAGGCCGTGATCTTCATGAACCACTGCGGGATCTCACGACGCTCAACCAGCGCGCCGGAGCGCCAGCCGCGGCCGTCGATCACCTGCTCGTTCGCCAACACGGTCTGGTCGACCGGATCCCAGTTCACGACCGAGTCCTTGCGGTACACCAGGCCCTTGTCGAACAGCTTTGTGAACAGCCATTGCTCCCAGCGGTAGTACTCGGGTTTGCAGGTCGTGACTTCGCGGGTCCAGTCGTAGCCGTAGCCGAGCTGCTTGAGCTGCCCGCGCATGTAGTCGATGTTCGAGTAGGTCCACTCGGCGGGCGGTATGCCGCGCTCGATCGCGGCGTTTTCCGCCGGCATGCCGAAGGCGTCCCAACCCATAGGCTGGAGTACGTGTTTGCCCTGCATCCGCTGGTAGCGCGCGATCACGTCATTGATCGTAAAGACGCGCACGTGCCCCATGTGCAGGCGGCCGCTCGGGTACGGGAACATCGTGAGGCTGTAGAACTTCTCCTTGCTCTCGTCCTCGTCGACTTCGAAACAGCGGCTTTCGTCCCAGAAAGCCTGGGCACCCTGTTCTACGGCTTTCGGGTTGTAGTTGTCACTCATCGTGTTGCAGGTGTGTCTGGTGTTGGTTGGCGAAAGCGTACCTGAACGACTACCGGTGCGCAGCAGGGGATTTTGACGGCTAGAGACTCGCCCGGCTGCGAATCCAGAAGAAGCCCAGCAACAGGGTGCTGAGCAGGATGATCGGCCAGTTGCCCCAGCCGATATACGGCGTTGATCCGGTCATCGGCTGGACGCTCCGCGTTGCCGTCCACTCCCGCGCCTGCGGCCCGTGCTCGGCGATGCTACCGTCCGGGTTGATGAACGCGCTGACGCCGTTCGGTGTAGAGCGAACGGTCGGTCGACCCACTTCGAGCGAGCGCATTTGTGCAATCTGCAGATGCTGGTGCGGCGCTATCGTCTCGCCAAACCAGCCGTCGTTGCTGACATTGACGATCAACGAGGCCTCGGGGAAGGCGTACAACTGCTCCGACGCGTAGGCGTCTTCATAGCAGATCGCCGTCGCCACCTTGACGCCGGATGCGGTCTCGAGCAGGGGTTGCACGTCATCGCCGGGCGTCATGTCCTGGAAGTTCAGACTCACGCCGGACATCCACTCACGCACGAAGCCCGGGACCGGAAAATACTCGCCAAACGGCACCAGGTGCCGCTTCTGGTAGAAATTGATGGGCGAATTGCCCTTCAGCATCGCCACGCTGTTGTAGGTGTGTTCCTCGCCTCGCTCGTTGACGAACTGGAATACGCCGAACGCAACGGACTGTCCGCTCTGCGCGGTATCGATTCGCAGCTTGCGCACAAGCTGGGCCAGCGCAATCTGGTGCTCGTCCCAGCGGCGCGCCGGAATCGCCACTTCAGGCCAGACCACCAGGTCGCTGTCGGCTACCGTCTCGGTCGCATCGCGGTAGTACTCGACCGTCGGAAAGAAGAACTCCCTCTCCCATTTGTTTTCCTGCGCAAAACCGACCTGCAGAATCGACGTGCGCAGGGCCTGGCCGTCGGGCGTCGTCCAGCTGACAAAGCCGAGAATGACGCCGACGATCCAGGGCGATACGGCTAGTGCAACGCCGACGCTACGCAGTAAGCCCTTGCTCATGGCGACGAGGACAAGCGCTGCCGAGCTGAACACGAGGGCAAACGACGCACCGTACACACCAAAGACCGGCGCAAAACCCGCCATCGGCATGCTGACCTGGCTGTAGCCGATCGCCATCCACGGGAAGCCCGTCAGCACCCAGCCACGCAGCCACTCGACCAGTACCCACGCCGCCGGGGCAACCCAGATCAAACGCAGGGGCTCACCGTGTGACAAGGTGTTGACCAGCCAGCCGGTGATTGCCATCCAGGTCGCCATGATGGTGACGAGGCCCAGCATCAGGATCAGGCCAATGATCAGCGGCGCGCCGCCCTCCAGAACGATCGAGTTGATGACCCAGTAGGTACCGGACAGGAAGAGCCCGAAGCCGAACCAGAACGCGTGACCCGCCGCATCGCGCGGTGCCACCGTCAGCCAGACGTACAGCACCGGTACCAGCAGCACCGGTAGCAGTAATGACAGGCCAAACGGCGCGAAGCTGGTTGTGTACAGGGCGCCGAGCAGGAAAAAGATGAACCGGCTGGTTCGCGGCCGGTCGGCCGGCCACTGCAGGATCGAGCCCTTGAATTCCATCAGCTCAGGCGCCTTCCCGCTGCACCTGCAAGGCGTCGATGCGTCGCTTGTCGGCCTTGACCACGGAGAAGCTGAAGCCCTCGATGGAGAGCTTTTCGCCGCGTCGCGGCAGGCGACCCAGCTCGTGCATCACAAGCCCGCCGATGGTGTCGTAGTCCTCATCGGGGAACTCGCACTCGAAATAGTCGTTGAAATCCTCGATACGCGTCAGCGCTCGCACCGCGTAGCTGGGCTGGCCATTCCGCTCGCCGTCCGGACGGATGAAATCCGCCTCCTCCTGGTCGTGCTCGTCGTCGATCTCGCCGACGATTTCCTCAAGCACATCCTCGATGGTCAGCAGGCCGGCCACGCCGCCGTACTCGTCCACGACAATGGCCATGTGGTTGTGGCTGTCGCGAAACTCCTTGAGCAATGCGTTCAGGCGTTTGGACTCAGGGATGACGGCGGTCGGTCGCAGCAGGCGCCGCACCGGAAATTCCTCGACGTTTACTTTGCCGAGGTAGCGCAGCAGGTCCTTGGCAAGCAAAACGCCAAGTACCTCGTCGCGGTCTTCGCCGATGACCGGGAAGCGCGAATGGCCGGATTCAACGATGGTTTCCAGCATCTCGTCGAGGCTCTGCTCGATGTCGATAACGACCATCTGCGAGCGCGGGACCATGACGTCGCGCACCTGGGTCTCGGCCACTTCGAGCACGCCGGACAGCATGCTTTTTTCCTCAGCGTCGAGATCCAGCTCGGGTTGCTGGATAAATTCCTGAATTTCTTCGCGGCTCCAGGCGTTTCCGGAGAAAGCTCGTTTGAGGCGAGCCATCAACCCGGTACTCCCGGCGCCGGTGGTACTTGGGGGTTTGTCGTTCATGGTTCCTGTCTGTCCAGCGCTCAGCGCCGATCGGCCATATTAGCAGTGAATCAGCCGGACGCTCCATAGGGGTCGGCGATTCCCGCCTGTCCCAGGATCCGGCGCTCAAGGGCCTCCATGGCCTCTGCGTCGTGCTCCTCGATGTGGTCATAGCCCAGCAAATGCAAGGTGCCGTGCACCAGCATGTGGGCCCAGTGATCCGCCGGCGCCTTGCCCTGTTCATCCGCCTCACGCGCCACCACGGGCGCGCAGATGACAATATCGCCGAGCTCCGTGTGCAGTTCTTCGGGCAGCCCCTCGATGGTCTCCGCCGGAAAAGACAGCACGTTGGTCGCTTTGTCCTTGTCGCGATAGTCCCGGTTCAGCGCCTGGATCTCCTCGTCGTCGACGATACGGACCGTTGTCGTCGCACCACCGTGGTAATCGGCCGCTGCGAGCGTAACCTGAACCCAGCGTTCGACCGCCCCGGTTTCCGGCAGGCTGCCGGCCACCGAGGTGACCTGCACTTCGACGCCCGGCGTCTCCGACACGGTCAGTACTCTTCGTCGGCCGCCTCGTAGGCCGCGACGATGCGCTGCACCAGCGCGTGGCGAACGACGTCCTGTTTTTTGAAAAAGGTGAAGCCAACGCCTTCGACGCCGTCGAGCACGTCGATCGCGTTGCGCAGTCCCGACGCTTTGCCGGTCGGTAAATCGATCTGCGTGACATCGCCGGTGACCACGGCTCTCGAGCCGAAACCGATACGCGTCAGGAACATCTTCATCTGTTCGACGCTGGTGTTCTGCGCCTCGTCGAGCAGCACAAACGACTCGTTCAGCGAGCGGCCGCGCATGAAAGCCAGCGGCGCGATCTCGATAACGTTGCGCTCGATAAGACGCGTCACGTGGTCCGCACCCAGCATGTCGTACAAGGCGTCGTACATCGGACGAAGGTACGGATCGACCTTCTGCGTCATGTCACCCGGCAAGAAACCGAGCCGCTCGCCGGCTTCCACGGCCGGACGCACAAGCACGATACGGCGCACCTGCTCGCTCTCCAGCGCACCCACGGCGGCGGCCACCGCGAGATAGGTCTTGCCGGTGCCGGCCGGGCCGATGCCGAAGGCGAGATCGTGTTGCGCCACGCTCTGCAAGTAGCGCGTCTGGTTTGCACCTCGCGGCCGGATCAGTTTCAGCCGCGTCTGGATCGCGCAGTCGTCGCTTTCGTCCGCCGGCTGGTAATCGGTTTCATTCATGACGGTCTCCGACAACATGATGTGCACACGCTCGGGGTCCAGCCGCTCGGAATCTGTCAGCTCAAACAGGGTCTGGATGACGTCGCCACCGGCTTCGGCAGCGCCCGGTCGACCGGTCACGCGAAACAGGTTTCCACGGCTGGCGATCTCGACGTTGAGTCGACGCTCGATCTGGCGCAGGTGTTCATCAAACTGACCGCACAGGTTGGCGAGGCGGTCGTTGTCGGCGGGTTCCAGGACGACGTCCCGGGAGATTTGAACGGCGTTCAAAGGGTTGTATGACCTCGTTTCAGCGTATGAGCCCACGGTGCCACGCGGGCTGTCCCTTGGCGAAGAGACTACCGCGACGGCCTCGGTATGGCAAAGATCAGGCGGCGATCGGGTTGACGAGTCGACCGCGCAGGGAGTTTGGAAGTGCCTCGGTGATCACCACATCGACAAAGCTGCCGATCACGCTCGGGTCGGCGTCAAAGTTGACCCAGCGCATATTCTCGGTTCGACCGCTCACCTGGCTGGCGCTCTTTTTCGATATACGCTCAACGAGCACCGACTGGGTGGTGCCGACCATCAACTCGCTGATCGCCATCGCCTGCTGATTGATCCGTGCCTGCAGGATCGACAAGCGCTCCTTCTTGACCGCGAGCGGCGTATCGTCGGCAAGGCTCGCAGCGGGCGTACCCGGACGTGCGCTGTAGACAAAGCTGAACGACTGGTCGAAACCGACCTCGGCGATCAGGTTCATCAACTGCTCGAAGTCGCGATCGGTTTCGCCGGGGAAACCGATGATGAAATCCGACGACAGGGAAAGGCCCGGGCGGGCCGCCTTCAGACGACGGATTTTCTGCTTGTATTCGATCGCCGTGTGACCGCGTTTCATGGCGGCCAATATCCGGTCGGAGCCGTGCTGCACCGGCAGGTGCAGGTAGCTGGCCAGCTCCGGCACGTCGGCGTAGGCCTGAATCAGGCTGTCGGTAAACTCCACCGGGTGCGACGTCGTAAAGCGAATTCGGTCAATACCGTCGACCTTGGCCACGGCACGGATCAACACGGCCAGATCGGCCACGCCACCGCTGTACATGGGTCCGCGGTAGGCATTGACGTTCTGGCCAAGCAGGTTGACCTCACGAACACCCTGCTCCGCAAGTCGCGCCACTTCGCTGACGACGTCATCGAAGGGCCGACTGATTTCCTCGCCCCGCGTGTACGGCACAACGCAAAAACTGCAGTACTTGCTGCAGCCTTCCATCACGGACACAAACGCCGTGCAGCCGTCAGCGCGCGGCTCCGGCAGGCAGTCGAATTTCTCGATCTCCGGGAACGAGATATCGACCACCGACGCATTTTTCGCACTGACCTCCTCGACCATGGCCGGCAGGCGGTGCAGCGTCTGCGGACCGAACACGAGATCAACGAACGGCGCACGCTTGGTGATGCCCTCGCCTTCCTGGCTGGCGACGCAGCCGCCCACGCCGATCATGACGCCGGGCTTCCTGTCTTTGAACGGCCGCCAGCGACCCAGCTCCGAAAACACCTTCTCCTGCGCCTTCTCGCGAATCGAGCAGGTGTTGACCAGCAGCAGGTCGGCATCACCGGCGTCCTGTGTCAGTTCGTACCCGTGCGAATCACGCAGCACGTCCGCCATCTTTTCCGAGTCGTACTCGTTCATCTGGCAGCCGAAGGTTTTTATGTAGAGCTTTTTGGTCACTGTCTTGCGTCTGTATCAATCAGAACGGGATGTCGTCGTCGAATTCGTCTGCTTTTGGCGGCGGTTGGCTCGCCGGGCCCGGATCGCCGCCCATCGGCGCAGATCCGCCGCCACCGCGACCACCGAGCATCTGCATCTCATTGGCGATGACTTCGGTCGTGTAGCGATCGTTGCCGTCGCGGTCCTGCCATTTGCGGGTGCGCAGACTGCCCTCAATGTACACCTGCGACCCTTTGCGCAGATATTCCGCGCCGATTTCGGCCAGGCGACCAAACATGGCGACCTTGTGCCATTCGGTGCGCTCTTTCTGCTCACCGGTCTGCTTGTCTTTCCACGACTCGCTGGTCGCAATGGATAAGTTCGTCACGGCGCCGCCTGACGGCATGTAGCGCGTGTCCGGGTCGTTGCCGAGATTGCCGACCAGGATGACTTTGTTGATTCCGCGGGCCATTAAGATCCCCTCAGTGTTCGTGTTTTTCGTATCCCGGAAGGCCTCCGGGGGCGCTTATTGTAGAGCCTCGACACCCGATTACCAGTCAGACTTCCTCGGCTTTTTCCGGGGATTCCTGCGCTGTGGCGGCAAATGACTGCACCGCCAGCCAGATCAGCAGCATCAGCACACAGACGAAAAACACGGGCACCGGCGAACCCCGGCCGATCAGGATCCCGCCCATCACGCCGCCGGCAAAGGCGCCGAGAAACTGCGAGCTGGAGAAAACGCCCAGCGAAGCGCCGCGGGCGTCATCGCCGGCAATCATGGTGATTCGTGCGGGCAGCGCTGCTTCGAGGAAATTGAATCCGGCGAAGAAGAACACGACAGCGACGAACACCGTCCAGACCGCGAACCCCGTGAACGCGAGCATCAACTGGGCGAGCAGAAGCATCGCCACGGCGACCAGTATGGTGCCCCGACGCCCCTGGCGGTCGTCCTTGAAAATCAACGGCACGGTGCCAAGCAGCGAGACCACCAGCGCGCCGATGTAGATCATCCAGTGCTCCGTCACCGGCATCTGCAGCCGGTTCGAGAGGACGAACGGCAGGGCAACAAAGGTCGCCGTCAGGACGCAATGGAGGATGAAAATGTACAGGTCGATCTGCAGCAGGCTCGGCCGAAAGGCGTCCTGAAATGACCAGTTCTGTGCCCGGATCTGGTCACGCTCGGCTTTCGGCACCGACAGCAGCAGAATCGCCGCTAGCGCCGCCGACAATGCGGCAGCGATGAACAGGGAGCGGAAACCGAACAGCGACGCCACCAGCGGTCCGATGCCCATGGCCAACAGGAAAGCCAGACCGACGCCGACACCGAAAATGGCCATCGACCGGGTGCGCACCTCGTCGCGGGTGGCATCGGCCACCATCGCCCCCAGCGACGCCGAGATCGCGCCGGCGCCCTGCAACAGGCGGCCGGCGACAATGCCGTAGATGCTGTCGGAAAACGCTGCCACGAGACTGCCGGTTGCGAACAACGCGAGGCCGAACAGGATAACGGGTACACGACCCAGGCGATCGGACAGGGCGCCCATCGGAATCTGGAAAAGCGCCTGCGTCAGCCCATAACCACCAACGGCGAGGCCGATGAGCAGCGGCGTCGCGCCGTCCAGCCCGCTGACATACAGCGACAGCACTGGTAAAAGCGCGAACAGCCCAAACATCCGCAACATGCCGATCGTCGCGATACGAGTGACCGCGCGGCGCTCCGCCGGCAGCATGTTTTTGTTTGTAACTTCTGTGTCGCTCATGCGGCCCGCTTTTGCGCCTGCCGGAAAAGGCGGCGTATATTAACAGGTCGCTTCACCTTTCTGGTTCCCTGATGCAATCAATCGATATCCGCGGGGCACGGACGCACAACCTGTGTAACGTCGACCTGACGCTGCCGCGCGACAAACTGATCGTTTTCACCGGTCTTTCGGGGTCCGGGAAGTCGTCGCTCGCGTTCGACACGATCTACGCCGAGGGCCAGCGACGTTACGTTGAATCGCTGTCCGCGTATGCGCGCCAGTTCCTGTCGATGATGGAGAAGCCGGACATCGACCACATCGACGGCCTGTCGCCGGCCATCTCGATTGAGCAGAAATCAACGTCGCACAACCCGCGCTCGACGGTGGGCACCGTCACCGAGATCTACGACTACCTGCGCCTGCTGTACGCGCGTGCCGGCATCCCGAAATGCCCGGACCACGACGTCACGCTGGAAGCACAGACGGTCAGCCAGATGGTGGACCAGGTGCTGGCGCTGCCGGAAGGCTCGAAGCTGATGCTGCTCGCACC
>JBCDJX010000090.1:0-14960 GCA_038747355.1 Pseudomonadota bacterium
AACGCCACGACCCCTATGGGGACGTTGATCCAGAACACCGCTCGCCAGCTGAAAACCTCTACCAGCCAACCGCCCAGCAAAGGGCCCCCGGCGGTCGTGAGCGAGGACATTGCCGCCCAGATGCCGATCGCCCGGGTTCGCTGAGACTTCTCGAAGAGCTCGCCAATGAGTGCCAAGCTCGCCGGCGTCACCAGCGCAGCCGCAGCACCCTGTGCCACTCTGGCACCGATGAGCACAGAGGCCGATGGCGCGAGTGCACAGACAATGGAGGTGAGCGCGAAGGCGATCGTCCCCCAGGTGAGCACTCGGCTACGCCCCAGCGAGTCGGCCAGCGCACCGCCCACCATCGTCAACGCGGCAAGCGCCAGGATGTAGCCGTTCAGTACCCACTGAACCACAAGCACACTTCCGCCGAACTCGGCTTTCAACGCGGGCAGAGCGACCGTTAGCGCAGACCCGTCGACAAACGCCATCGACGATGCGAGCACACAGGCGGCAAGCCCCAGTGTTTGTGTTTTCGGCAGGGGAAGTCGGCCGGCCGCCTGCGGACAGGGCTCCGACCGAATCTGGCTGTCCTGACAGGGAGGTGCGTACGGTTGCGCCATTGAGTTATCTCCCGGAGACTCTGGGCTCCGAAACAGATCGGGTGCGGCTACCGCGAGGGTAGCGCCCGATGTCCCACGAAGCCAACGCAGATATTAATGAGCGAATTTTTCACCCACGAGTTTTCATCCGATATCCGTGAGTTCGGCGTCGGAAAGAGCAGAAAGGTCTGGTACCGCGTTGTGTTCCTGCCGCAGGCGATGGAATCCGATCTTCCCTTCGAGAGGTTTCCGAGGCTGAGGGTCGATGGTGAAGTCGCTGATATACCGGTCAACGGTGCGTGGATACCTGCCGGCGACGGTCGGCGTTACCTGATCCTGTCACCCACCGTCCTCAAAGCCGCCAGACTGAAGGTCGGCGACATCGCCCATGTCAGGTTTCGGGTGGCTGACCAGGATCACGTTGATGTTCCGCAGGCATTGCTGGACGAGATCAACCAACGACCGAAAGAGAAGAAGGTCTGGGAAGGCCTTACAGCCGGCAAAAAACGGGCGCTTGCGTTCCACGTTGCCGGCGCCAAGCGCGAGGACACCATACAACGACGGGTGGCTGAGGCGATGGAGGCAATCTCGGAACGCAACGGGCAAATTCGAAAGCCCAGGGCATAACGTGTGGTGATTCTTTTAGAAATTACACGAGGCGCGATTTAGGCTAACGGTATTCTTAGCGTCACTTTGAGTCCGCTATCGTTCGCGAAATCAACCGTAGCCCCGTGAATCCGACCTATGGCGGCAACCAACGCGAGACCGAGACCGGTACCGCCAGCGTTGCGGTGCTCATCACCTCGGAAAAATCGTTCGGTCAAGCGGGAGATCGTGTGGTCGGGGACGCCGGGGCCCTGATCATGTACGGTGACAATGGCGTGCCCACGAGTCGCGGTTATCACCACCGTGACGCTGATGCTCTCGGCAGCATATCGAAGACAGTTCTCCAGCAGGTTATTGAACACCTGGACCCAAAGCTGTGCGTCGCCCGTGGTAACCACACGCTCGCGCTGCAGGTCGAGCAACAGCTGGATACCGGCATCTGCAAACACCGGTTCGTAAAGGTCGACGACTTCGCTCAACAGCTCACACAGGTCGACGGGGGCAAACGACTGTCGCTGGCTTCCTTGCTCGAGCTGCGCGATGCGCAGTAGCGAGGAAAACGTCGCCAGCACCTCATCGGCCTGTTCGGCAATCGGCGCAATATCGTCTGCCGTAGGCTGGTCGATCGTCTGCAAATGCTCGATCCGGTTACGTAGTCGCGTCAACGGCGTGCGGAGGTCGTGTGCAATGTTGTCTGACACCTGTCGGACCCCGCTCATCAAGGTAACGATCTTGTCCAGCATGGCGTTGATATTGGCGCTCAGCTGATCGAAATCATCACCGCTACCGGTCAGGCGCAGGCGGTGCTCCAGGTCACCGCGTCGAACTTGTTCGGTCAACGCATTCACGGTGCGCAAGCGTCCATAAATGCGTCGTCCGAGCAGCGAACCCAGCAGGATGGACACGGACAAGCTGATCAGGACACCGATATTGCGCCACGACCGGTTGGTGCTGACAGCGAGCAGGGTCGCATCGGCGTACCGACCGTATTGCAGGACACGTGTCCCGCCGATCGGCAGTTCCCGCACCCAGCACAGCCGCTCCTCGACACCCAGCAGCGTTTCTACTTCGAGCCGCACAGCCTGAAAGTCACCCGAGGACAAACCGTAGCTCTTCCAGTTGTCAGCAGGGTCTGTCGGAGACAGGCGCAGACAAAACTCCTCATCGTGTGCGCGCCGACTTAACGCAGCGACCAATACGTCAATGCGGGCTGCTACGGTCATGCGCTCCCAGTGCCATGCGCTCGGCCAGTCATCAAGCCGCGACTCAATGCTGTCATACAAGTCGCCATGGAAGTCTTCCGGAGTCTCTTCGAACAGGAGCAACAGGTAGTAGTCCAGCGGCCGATCGACGGACTCCAAACCGCCTTGTCCAGTGAGCAGGAATAGCCTTGCCTGTATCGCGGCCTGACGTCGGTCTGAGCCCTCATCGTCTGACTCGAGGCGATCCACGTACACGTCCAGGAACGCGGCAAGATCCTCCTCGTCAATGTCTTCAGTGTTGATAAACGCAGCCTCGAGTTCTTCCTCGTACCAGTCGAATATCTCAACCTCGTCGCGTTGCAGCTGTTCCACGAAAAACTCGATCTGTCCGGTGATTTCATCGTTCAACGGCCGAAGCAAGGTGCGTTCCGACGCGCCGACAACGGCCACGATGATGCCCGCTGAAACGCCCCAGATGACCAGCATCAGCAAGACGGAAAGCCGAAGGCTGGAGCTCCTGAGAAGCGACGGATTAGTGGCGGAGGACATAGCCCATCCCGCGGACTGTGTGGATCAGCGCAGCGCCATCGTCCTTGTTGATCTTCTGGCGCAGCCGAGAGATGTGCACGTCCACGATGTTGGTCTGTGGATCGAAATTCAGTCCCCATAGCTTCTCAAGCAACATCGTGCGGGTAACCACCTGGTCCTGCCGCTCCATCAAAAACTCAAGCAAGGCATATTCCCTCGGCAACAGATCGATCGCCTGACCGCCGCGCCGCGCTGAGCGGGTCAGCTTGTCCAGTTCCAGGTCGGCGACCTTCAAGGTCGTGTTCTGCTCCGCTGAGGCACGTCGTCGCCCGAGTGCTTCCACACGCGCGAGCACCTCACTAAACGCGAATGGCTTGCTCAGGTAGTCATCCGAACCTGCACGCAGCCCTTCGACACGATGATCGACCTCGCCGAGGGCGCTGAGAATCAAAATCGGCGTGTCGTTACCCATAGCCCGGAGGGCTTTGATGATGCTGACGCCATCGGTACCTGGCAGCATGCGATCGAGAATCAGTACGTCGAAATCGCCGTGCGTTGCCTCGATGAGGGCCGTGTCTCCGTCATTCACGGCATTCGCATTATGACCGGCTTCGCGCAGGCCCTTGATGACGTAATCGCAGACTTCGAGATCATCTTCTGCCAGCAAAATGTTCATTCCATCAGGGCCCGGTCGGTCGAGGTTTCGCGACCATTCTAGGCCACGACCACCTGTCGCTGTCACATTAAATATCGTTAATGCTGCCTCCACCTTGGCGCCACGTATCGCTGCGTAAAGTCGACATCGTGTCACTTCACTGTTGCCCGGAGGCATTATGCAAACAACCGCGAGCCGCACGCCGTTCATCGCTTTGCTACCGATCCTGCTATCGGTGTTGTTGGTTGCCTGTGGTGGTTCTTCATCACCTGGCTCGTTGAGCAGCACGCCACCGGTAGCTGCTCCGCCGCCGCTCCCGCCAGCCGCTCCAGGTTCGGCATTTGAAACACGAAACAGCACCGCACGCTTCCTGACACAGGCAACGTTCGGCCCGACCCCGTCGGATCTCGACAGCCTCACCGGCACCAGCGCGTCGGCCTGGTTTGTTAACGAGTTAGCGAAACCGGCATCACTGATTACGCCGGAGTTTGATCGCTATCGACAGATGCAGAGCGGCGGCGCCGACGAGCAGACGGGATTCTCGGCAGAAACCGCGACGTTTGCATTCTGGACACACGCTGTTGCCGGTAACGATCAGCTGCGACAGCGCGCTGCGTTTGCCTTATCGGAAATCCTGGTGGTGTCCAACGGCGGCGGCGAAGTCCTCTCGGATATCCCGGAGGCGGTTGCCTGGTATCAGGACATTCTTCGTCGCAACGCCTTCGGAAACTACCGTACGTTGCTCGAAGAGGTGACCTTTGCGCCGGCGATGGGCTGGTACCTGACCTACATGGGCAACATGAAGGCTGATCCTGCGACCGGACGTATGCCGGATGAAAACTACGCGCGAGAGATTCTGCAGTTGTTTTCGATCGGCCTGCTGGAGCTGAACCGGGACGGTACACAGCGACTGGGTGCTGACGGACAGCCGATCGAGACGTACACCAACGCTGACATAACAGGGCTGGCCAAGGTCTTTACCGGTCTTGAAATCAGCGAGCCTTACGAGGAATCGATCGAGGACACCAGCGGTGCGTCCTGGCAGATACCAATGCGCATCGTCGCCGAAAATCACTCTGACGCTGCGAAGCGCTTTCTCGGCACCACAATTCCGGAATTCACCGACGCACAGACGAGCATAACGCAGGCGCTCGACACCATCTTCGCCCACCCGAATGTCGCACCGTTTATCGGTCGCCAGTTGATCCAGCGGATGACCGCGAGCGCGCCGTCGCCGGCCTACGTTGAGCGAGTCGCTGCGAGCTTTGAGGCCGGCAGTTACACGCTGCCGGACGGTACGCCCGTGGGCACAGGCCAGCGTGGCGATCTGTCCGCGACCTTTGCTGCCATCTTGTTCGACGACGAGGCTCGTGCACCACTCGACGGCAATAACAATCGCTTCGGCAAGGTTCGTGAGCCGATCCTGCGTTTCACGGCGTGGGCGCGAGCCTTTGAAGCCAACACGGTTACGCCTGAACTGACAACCGAGCTTTGGAATACCGCGGAATCCGGTGCCCTGTCGCAACACCCTTACCGTTCACCGTCGGTGTTTAATTTCTTTCGGCCCGGATACGTGGCGCCGGGCACCGAGAGTGGTGCCCAGGGCATGACTGTGCCGGAGCTGCAAATCGTGAATGCGTCCTCCACGCCGGGCTACGCAAATTTCATGGGCTACTTTGCATTCGCGTTCACGCGCGATGCCGATGTCGAAGAGCTGCAGGACATCTTCAATGACGATGGGATTGCCCTTGACCCAAACCTGGCGCGGCAAAGCTTTGTTCCCGACTACGCCGCTGAGATGGCGCTGGTCGAAAACCGTGAGGGGCTTGTGGATCTCATCGCCGACAAACTGACCTACGGCACGCTGCGCACCGAATCACGTGTGCAAATTGTGATGGCGCTCGACGCCATCGCCGCGGCGCCTGAGTCGGATGACGAGTTTGTCGTTCACAACGCTATCTGGATGGTGCTGCTCGCACCCGACTTTCTCGTACAACGCTGATCGACTGATCTCCGGAGAGACACTATGACTATATCTCGTAGAACCTTCCTGTCCGACGCCATGGCTTCCTCGCTGGCTTTGGCCAGCCTCGGCGGCGTAGGCAGCGCACTCTCCGGCATGGAGGCGCACGCGGCCGATACCAGCGGTTACCGCGCGCTCGTTTGCGTATTCCTGTTCGGTGGGCTGGACTGTCACGATACGGTGCTTCCGTATGACCCGGCGTCCTATGATCAGTTCGCCAACATCCGCCAGACCTTGCTGCAGGTGCAGGGTGGTAATCGTGCTCGCACGAGCTTGCTGCCGCTGAACACGGCTGACGCTACCCAGTTCGGTGCCCGGCGATACGCGCTGCCGCCGGAGTTGGCCGGCATCAAGTCACTTTACGACCGGGGCAGCGCAGCGATTATTGGCAACGTCGGGCCGCTGCTGCAGTCCACGAACCGCCAGTCCTTTGAGGCGGAGTCGGTGGCATTACCGCCGCGCCTGTTTTCGCATAACGATCAGCAGGCTACCTGGCAGGCCAGCGCCCCGGAAGGTGCCCTGTTCGGTTGGGGTGGACGCTTTGCGGATGCGATTCTCTCGGCCAACGGTGCACCGGAGTTCTCCACGATAAGCAGTGTCGGGGATGGACTTTTCCTGACTGGCCAGTCGGCGCAACCGTACAATGTATCGCCCGGTGGCGCGGCTCGTATGTCAGCGCTGGAGGAGCTGGAATCCCAAGGTAACGGCGCTGATGCTGCACTGCAGGCAACGCGCGCGTTCCTCCGTGGTGAGCAGTATCTCGGTACGCACCTGCTGGCTCGCGATATGGCCGCGGCACAGCGCAAGTCCATTGATGCCAACGATCGATACAACGCAGCGCTGTCAACGGCCCAGCCAGTGACCACGGTGTTTCCCACAAGCGGCATAGGCGCACAGCTGCGAGCTGTCGCCCAGGCAATCAGCGTTCGCTCAAGCCTGCAGGCCAGTCGCCAGGTGTTCTTTGTTGGCATGGGCGGCTTCGACACGCATTCGGCGCAAGCCACATCGTTACCGCAGCTGCTCGGCGCACTGGACGGAGCCGTGACCGCGTTTCAGGCTGAAATGGTGGCGCAAGGTCTGACGCAGGATGTCACCTTGTTCACTGCATCCGACTTCGGTCGCACCCTCGCCGTTAATGGCGACGGGACAGACCACGGTTGGGGCGGGCACCAGATCGTCGTCGGTGGCAGCGTACAGGGTGGGGCAATCTACGGTGATCTCCCACCTGCGACTATCGGCCACGAGCAGGACTCCGGCGGTGGCCGACTGATTCCGACCACCTCCGTCGAGCAGTTTGCGGCGCCGCTGGGTCGCTGGTTTGGACTCAACGATAGCGAGTTGGGCCAGGCGCTGCCCAATCTTGGCAACTTTTCTGCTGCGCCGTCGCTGAACTTTATCTGAGCCCGCTTCCGGCCGGCCGTCGTGCGGCATCGAATGTCTGCTACTCTGGCAGGCGACGACACGTCGCCGACGCAAGCAACCGGCGATCACGATGAAACTGACTGCCGCCGAAATCAGAGTCTTGTGAGGTTAATGCGCAAGTCTTTTCGATGAAATGACGGGATCGGTTTTGTGCAAGGCGCCCGAGGTCGAGACGCCGTGACCCGGCGCACTTTCTGTCTTTGATTCTCCGACAGCGACTGAATTCTAGCGAGTTATCATTGCGTACCATGCAGATTGATCCTTTGTCCGAGCGCGCTCAGTCGCCGCAGCCAACCCTGACAACGCCGCGACTCGTCCTGCGACCGTTTCGCCGGGAAGATGCCTCGCGTGTCAAGCGGCTTGCCGGAGAGAGGGAAGTGGCAGATGCGACATCGCAGATTCCACATCCTTACGAAGATGGCATGGCCGAGCAGTGGATCGCGACGCACGACGAAGCTTTTGCCGAGCGCAAACACGCGACCTTTGCACTGACGCTTCGTGATGAAGGCGAGCTGGTCGGTGCCTGCGCGTTATCGATTGATCGACAAGCCAGTCGAGGTGAGCTCGGGTATTGGATCGGGAAGCCCTACTGGCATCACGGCTTTGCTACCGAGGCAGGCCGAGCGGTCATGGCGTTCGGCTTCGAATTCCTTGAGCTGAATCGCATCTACGCACGCCATCTGGCTCGCAACGCGCCGTCGGGCCGGGTCATGGAGAAGCTTGGCATGCTGAAAGAGGGCGTGGCTCGTCAGGATGCAGTTATGTGGGGCGAGTATGAGGATGTGGTGAGTTACGGCATTCTTCGGGTCGATTGGTTAAAAAGCCACGCCGATTTACCTTCATGAGCCGGCCTTATTTCAGCCTTGGTTTTTGCCTGAGGTAAGTCACCGGTCTGCTATTCTGCTGGCTCCTGACCACACGCGGACTAGCCAATGCTCGGAATGGGTTTTTTGCGACTTAAGAAAGTCCTGCAGAGACACAAGTGGTCACCCAGCCTGGGACAGGAAGAGATTGCGAAAGCGCGACGAAAGGAAGAGATTCTGCTTCGCACAGTCGTGTCGGTGCTGCTGTTTTTTCTCGTGCTTCTCGTGCTAGGTGTGGTGTTCTCAGAACCGACCGTTTTTTGAACCCAACGGGCTTTGATCTTGAAGTACGTCCCGACACGGTTCGGGTATTCCTTATTCTGACGTCTCCTCAAGACGAGCTTCATACCCGGGCTGCTACACTGGCATCTGCCGACAAACGGGAGATGACGGTGGCACGCTTTGAAGACGTGATCGAAACACGAGAACAGTTTCGTGCAGTCATGGGTGAACCGAGCGATAAAGTCACTCGGAAGTCACTCTCCGCGCTCGACAAGCACTGCGGTGCGTTTATCGACAGAGCACCTTTCATGTTAATCGCGTCCGCAGATGCGAACGGCAACACGGATGTATCGCCCAAAGGCGACCCGGTGGGTTTCGTGAAGATTCTCGACGACAAGACGCTCGCGATCCCGGACCGGCTCGGCAACAAACGCGCCGACACCATCGAAAATATTCTGCAGAACCCAAAAGTCGGTTTGATCTTTCTGATCCCGGGGAAGACCGAGACGCTGCGAATTGGTGGCGAAGCCATGATCGTCAGAGACGTGGCTCTACGTGATTCGATGGCCGTAAAAGGAAAGAGCCCCGACTTTGTGATCGTCGTTAGTGTCGAGGAAGCTTTCTTTCACTGCTCCAAATGCATGATTCGTTCGAAGCTATGGCAGACAGAGCACTGGCCGAATCTTGACGGACTGCCTCGACTCGCCCAGACCATGGTCGATGCCGGGAAGCTGGAGCTGACCGAGAGTGAGATGCACAAGATCGTTGTCAATGACGAGCAAGAGCGTCTGTACTAGCGGCAGCTTCTCGACGCTTCCTGTGGTTCGGCGCTTGTTCGCTACGCCGACGGCGACTGACCCTCAGAGGGCCTCCAGGTTGTTGCGCTGATCGCTCAAGTTGTCGCGGATTTGCTTTTCAAGTTCAGCAAAGACGGGGTCGTTACGGACGTTTGACGACACAAAGCCCAGCGAGGCGATGTCGCGGCAGCCCCCCAGCTCGTGCCAGTTGTTTAACGAATCCAGCGCCCGGCGCTCATCTCCCATCGCCATAAACAGCCAGGCGTCCATGCAATCGACCCCTCGGCAGCGGTAGCGACTTTTCGACGGCAGCAAGGGCAGCAATTTTTCCGTCAACGGTTCTGCTTTGACCGGCTGCCCGCCCAGGTGCAGAACAGTCGCGTACGCAAGGGCCAGACGAAACAGCTCATTATCTGATGCGATATCCAGATCATGTCTTGTCAGCGCGGGATATTGCGTTTCAAAAAAACGCACAGCGAGCTCCGGGTGGTCGTATCGACAGTCGAACCCGTCGAGACACAGCCTGTCGTGCCAGTGCTCAATGACCACGCGACCGTCGATGATGTCCGACAGAAGTTGTGCTTGGCTGTCGGGGTCATCTTCCAGCCGACCGAGCTTCAGGCGGACGATCCAGGAGAATGCCTTGTGCGGATCGATAGCGAGATAGCGTTCGAACATTTCGACAGCTTTCTCTTGAATACCAAGCTCTTCGTAGGCAACACCGAGGAAAAAGGTCGTCCACGGCACGTTGGGATCAAGCTTATACGCGTTACGGTATGCCTGGACCGCCCGGTCATGCCGATTGAGTTTCCAGGCATTCAGTTGCCCGAGCATCTGGTACGGTGGAACGACATTCGGAGCGGCTTGTATAGCGGCAAGTATCATCGCTTCGGATTCATCGAAGCGCTCTACGTCCATCAAGGCCTGACCGAACAAAGCGAGTGTATGGTGGTTTTGCGGGTCAAGTAACCGAGCCCGGTCAAACAGGGGCAGAGCGTCGTCGGGTCGTTCGCAGTCCCAGCTCCTGAAGTAGCCATACATGCGAAGCGCCGACGTGTTATTCGGATTTAGTGCGATCGCATTCTCATAGGCAACTTCGGCGTCGCTGAACCTGCCGCGGTGCCGTTCGAGAAAAGCCTGTGCCTCGTAGGCCTCGCTGAGCTCAGGTTTCAGGGATAGTGCCGACTCGATATGAGGTTCCGCGAGAGCATTCTGCCGCTCGACCGGGTGGCCGCCGAAGTGGACCTTTTCCAACAATGCCATCGCCAGTTGTGCGTGTGCCTCGGCAAACTCCGGATCGAGATCGATCGCTCGTGAAAAGTGTTCGACGGCGTTGCTGAATCCATCGCTGCTTGCACGCCCGTATTCCAGTCTGCCGCGGAAGTAGGCTTGCATGGCCTCTGTGTTCTCGGTCGGCGTCTCCGACAGCTCACGTTTCTCCTTTGGCGACAGCGTAGCGCGCAGCTCACGGCCAACTTCGAGTGCGATTTCCCTCTGAATGGCAAACACATTGCCCGCCGCTAATTCACGCGTGTAGGTTTTCGCCCAGACCGGTTTATCCGCGGCGGCGTCGATCAGCCGAACGTTGATGCGTATCTGGCTACCGGCCCGGAGAACACCGCCTTCAATAAGGCTGGCAGTACCAAGCTCCCGACCGATCGTTCGGCTACTCTTGCCGCTGTTCCGGTACGTCATGACCGACGTGCGGGATATCGTGACGAGATTACGGATGCGTGAAATCTGCGTGATCAGTTCGTCATGAAACCCGTCCGTAAAGTACGCGTCGTCCGAGTCGTTGCTGCGGTTGTCGAATGGCAGCACGGCGACCGACCTCGGCACCGATTCCGATGTTGCGTGATTGAGCGTTTGAGGTAACGCTCGGTCAGAGTCTTCGCGCGCACCGCCCGACTCTATGACCTCGCCGATGAACTGGTATCCACGGCCCCTGACCGTCCTGATTATCGACTGGCGTCTGCCGTCGTCGCCGAGGACAGCCCGTGCATGCTTTATCTCGTTGCTGAGTACCGCGTCTGACACCATTCGACCGTGCCAGACTGCTTTCAGCAATTCGTCCCGGGACACGAGGCGGTGCCTGTTACGAATGAGAACAGCGAGTAAGTCGATGGCCTTGGGTGAGACGGATACCGGTTTGCCGCCGCGGGTAACGGTGAAACACGAGGTATCCAGTTCCACATTGGCACACCGGAAAATCACGAGTGGGGATCCTCGAAGCAAAGCGGGGCGTCATGTTGGCACAGAAAAAAGCCAAAAAATAGATAAGCCATAGACAACTCACAAGCTTGTCACTCGACGCCTTGTTAGCGTGTTCGCCGTTAATCAATCAAGGGTTTATCGACACGAAGATTGGGTCCAGGGAACGGCTCGTGCTCGACACCTTGAGACCCGGAGAGCAGTGCGATGACGCGACTTTTACTGATCACTTTAGCGGCAGTTTCCTTGTCAGGTTGCGTGTCAGCGACCTCGCCCGTCGAGCCCCCTGCGCTGGATTTCGGCGATTTCACGTCACAGACGCTAACGACTCAAGCGTGGCTTGCGCTGGCCAGAGGCGACTACCAGCAGGCCATATCGTATGCCGAGAAATGTGCCGAGCTTTACGAAACAGAGGCGAGAAAGATGCAGGCTTCGATGTCTGAAGCCGCGGCGCCTGACAAGGTGCACGACTACTGGGCACTCAATGACGTGGGGACCAGTTACTTCATCCGAGGCGAAGCGCTGACAAAGCTGGGGCGCAAAACCGAAGCCATTGCATCGTTCAAGGTGGTTCGCGATGCACTTCGCTATGCGCAGGCGTGGGATCCGAAAGGTTGGTTTTGGCGCCCGTCGACAGCTGCGTATCCAAAGATTCAGATGCTCGAAGGTGACTTTTGATCATGCGGTTTCGAGCGGGCTATATCCGTGTATTTTTCGCAGTGAGTGTTTTTATGTTTTCAGAAGGTGCTATAGCTGCCCCGAAGCCGGGCAGCGGATCCGTGGTGGCGCTCGAAAAAACTGTGGACGGTCAGTTCAGGCTGCTTCGCAACGGTGAGCCTTTTGAAGTTCGTGGTGTCGGCTACGTAATCGATGATGGCACGGACGCTGACGCACTGGCCCTACTGGCCGCCTCCGGCGGTAATGCAATTCGGACCTGGGGTGTCGACCAGCTGGAGATCGACGCCGACGGAAAAAACCTTCTCGACCTGGCCCACGAGCACGGCATCGCAGTGACCCTGGGCTTTTGGGTGAAGCACGCCCGACACGGCTTCGACTATGACGACGTCGAGAGCGTTAATCGCCAACGCGAGTTACTTCGTGAGGCCGTGCTGACGTACAGGGACCATCCCGCGCTACTGATGTGGGGGCTCGGCAATGAGATGGAGAAAGACTTTACTCCCGGTGCGAGCGAAGAAACAGACCCTCGAGTCTGGAAGGAGCTCAATCATTTGGCCGGCATCATCAACGAGCTGGACCCGAATCACCCGGTCATGACCGTCGTCGATGGAACGCCCGCGTCGAAGATTGACTCCATACGAAAGCTCTATCCTAGACTGGATATCCTCGGTATAAACTCCTACGCAGGGGCTACATCCGCCGGTGAACGAGCTCTGCAAGCAGGCTGGGACGGGCCATACATGCTGACTGAATTCGGTGTCACGGGAACCTGGGAAGTTCAGCTTACGACCTGGGGCGCACCCATCGAACCGGATCCCAGCACGAAGGCTGCTGAATCCTACACAGCGTATACAGTCGACCGGGACAGGAATCCGCTCCGCAATCTCGGCTCGTATGTGTTTCTTTGGGGCAGTAAGCAGGAAGCCACCTTCAGCTGGTTCGGGATGTTGTTACCGTCCGGTGAGAAGCTTGCTCGGGTGGATGCCATGGCTTACGCCTGGACGGGAGACTGGCCGACGAACCGTGTGCCAAAACTTGAGTCGATGACGTCACCCGTTGCCTTCAAGGAGGCGGTTGCCGGCACGACGACGTACGCCAAGGTTGATTGCAGTGATCGCGAGGGCGACGCGTTGCGTTACTCCTGGGAAGTTCGTGCGGAGAGCAGCGATCGCCGCGTCGGTGGTGATGCCGAAGCCGCACCACCGTCATTCCCCGACGCGATCTCAAAAGGGCAAGGTACGGATCGAATCGAATTCAAGGTTCCCGACACACCCGGTGGCTATCGGCTTTTCGTCACTGCTTACGACGGAAAAGGTGGTGCTGCAGTGCATAACCTCCCGTTCTATGTGCCGTAAATCGACACCGTGACCCCGAGCGCTGACAGGAATCCCGATGTCCGGATTCGGGAAGCCGGTATGCGCCACGGTGGACCGAGGCTCGGCCCAGCGGGTGGATGCTGCCCCCCGGCGTGTTCGCTACGCTGGGTCGACCCGGTGATCATGACGAAAAACGACCGTGCGCTGTAACGGCTTACTTTCAGTGCTCGGCGCGCTCTCGCTGTGCGGGGTTTTGGGGTTGGCAGGTGTCGAGGACATCGACGACAACGGCATTGATACGGTGCTGATCCATCCACCCTTTTGGGAGTCTTACAGCTGCATCGAACACTGGGCAGGACAGCTTCCTCACCTCGGCGATGCGTTAGGTACGGACTGCGCAATAGCGAGGTCCGTAAAAACCGGGGAGCGGGAGTGGATGCGATACCACACCGGGGAAGGGCTCAACAACGAAGACTGGTTCGGTTACGGTCGTGACGTCCTGGCACCCTGTGATTGTGAGGTCGCGCGAGTCCAGGTCAACACGGTAGAAAATCTGCCGGGCATTCTCGGCCAACCACCAGCAACCTTTGTCGTGTTTACCCGGGCGGACAAGACCTCTCTGCTGTTGGCGCATCTGGGCGATCTAAGGGTCAAGGAAGGCGATCTTGTAAGCGCAGGTGAGGTCGTTGGTACGGTGGCGAATAACGGATTTTCCCGGCTCCCGCATATACACATAGGCGCATGGCGCGGAGACGTCGCGCTGCAGATCCGTTTCGACCAGCGGCGGATGCGGCGATCCGCTGCAGCGCAACTCACCGAGTAGACCCGTGTTTCCAAACGTTGGTCGCGCCGTTCTCACCGCCTTACTTCTGGTCTCTGCGTCGGCCCTATCCGCCGTTGCCGGAGACCTCGAGCAAGACGACCCGCCCTCCTACCTGAAAACATTCTCGCTCGGAACAAGCGGTTTATCCGGAGAGGGTGCCATCCACATCTCCAGGCTGGTTTCGGATGCCGATTTCGTGTTGTTTGGTGAACAGCACGGCGTAGAAAATCTTGCCGCGGTTGTACAGGCCGTCATGCAACAAACGAAGCCCGATGTCCTGGTTACGGAACGAGGTCGGTGGATTTCCCAGCGAATGCAAATACTGGGCGTCAATGAAGCCTTCCGTCGTTACCCATACTCCGTCGCGTTTGATTATGACGGCGAGCTGTCCTTGCTGCGGGCTTTCGAAGCACTTGGCGGAAGTACCGAAATGCACTTGTGGGGTGTCGATCAACCCGTCACGGCCATTCACCTTTTGCAGTGGCTCGCTGATGAAAGCAACGGCCTCGAGTCTGGCCCGAGACGCGTCGCAAGAGGTCTTCTAACCAAAGCCACGCTGCACGCGGGTGAATACTTGCGTAAGCCCTACTTTGAAGACTGGCAGCGGCTACGAGCAGAGATACCGCAGGAAAGACGACAGATACACGAGACCTTGGACCAGCTCGAGACGTCGATGCGTATTTACACTTTGTACCGCGCCAATCGACGCGCTGAGGCAGCGAAAATCAGAGAGCAGCTGATGATTGACGCGCTGGATGAGCAGCTCGGCGCGTTTGAAAGAACGTACGGATCGTATCCGTCGATGCTCATGAAGTTGGGGGGTGCTCACGTTACCAAGGGCGTCGGTAGCAACGGCGTGCCTACCTTAGGCGATCATGTCGAAACTCTCGCCGCGAGAAACGGGCTTGACGCAGTGCACATCGGCATCCGGCGCTACGACGAGGATTCGCTGCCATCCCTGAAGCGCTATTTCAACGCCGCTGGCACACATGTGTTCGTTAACCTCGTAGAAATGCAGCGTCTTGCCGGT
>JBCDJX010000091.1:0-14616 GCA_038747355.1 Pseudomonadota bacterium
ACTGATCTATGTGTTCATGCGCAAGGAGTTGCACCTGCAGTGGCTTACCGAAGAAATCGACACGGTCACCCAGGACGCCATCGATGCACTCAAGGACCTCGGTATTCTTGAGAAAGGACGCAGCCGCAAGGTTGCGAAGCGCCCTCGCGCAGGTTCCGAGAAAGCCTACCAGTTGTTGATGCTCGGCCAGTCGATGGTGCCGATGCTGCAGCGTTTCTACCTGGCGATCGCTGTGCTGGTGAGAAACGGCTCGGGAACGCTGACGCGTGCACGCCTGGAAAAGCTCTGTGAGCAAAGTGCCGAGCGTCTGTCGATGATCTATGGTCTCCACTCACCGGACTTCTTCAACAAGACGCTGTTCCACGACTACATCATGAAGCTGCAGCAAACCGGCGTGATACGAAAAAACCAGGACGGCTGCCTCGAGTTTGACGAATCGCTGACCAGTATCGGCGCCGATGCGCGGCTCGTGCTGGGAGAGGAAATTCGCCACAGTATCCTCTCTCTGACGGCGGTTGCGACGGAAGAGGACGCGTGAAAGTCGCGGCCTTTTATCGATTTCTTGACCTCGAAAACGCGGCCGGTTTTCGTGACGAACTCGCCGATGTTTGCGCACAGGCGGGACTGCTCGGCACCGTGCTGGTTGCCGATGAGGGGTTCAACGGTACGCTGGCGGGTGACAAAGCAGCGATCCGCCAGGTGTTTGCCTGGATCGAACAGGCACTCAAGCTGACCAAGCCGCTGGAACCGCGCTGGTCAGAGTCAGAGGCGGCGCCGTTTCGGCGCCTGCGCGTCAAGGTTAAAAAAGAGATTGTGACGCTCGGTCGGCCGGGCATCCGGCCGCATGAAAAAACCGGCACCTACGTGACCCCCGGCGACTGGAACGCACTGATCGACCGCAACGACGTGCTGCTGATCGACACCCGCAATCATTACGAGGTGGAGGTGGGCAGTTTCCCCGACGCGGTGGATCCGGGCACCGACAGTTTCCGACAGTTCACCGATTTTGCCGAGCGTCTTGCACAAGAGTCCACGGATCGGCCGCTTGCGATGTTCTGCACCGGCGGCATTCGCTGCGAGAAAGCCACGGCGCTGATGATGGACCTCGGATTCGATGAAGTGTACCACCTGCAGGGCGGCATTCTTGAGTACCTGAAGCAGGTGCCTGATGACGACAATCGCTGGAACGGGGAGTGTTTCGTGTTCGACACACGCGTGGCCGTTGATCGCGACTTGGCCGAGGGCGGCTACGTGCAGTGCCATGCCTGTCGCAGGCCGCTGTCGGCAGAGGACCTGGCATCGCCGGACTATGCAGAGGGTGTTGCCTGTCCGAAGTGTGCGGGTTCGTCGGATGCGCGGCGCCGTGAGCGACTGGAAGAACGTCGCAAGCAGGTCGCGCTCGCCGAGCAGCGCGGCGAGGACCACATCGGCCGTCGCGACAGCTAGGCGTCGAGGTCCGGAATCAGCTCGCTTTCCAGCATGCTGATCATGTCTTTCAACAGGAGTTTGCGCTTTTTCAGGCGGCGAATGCGCAGCTGGTCCACATTCGGGTCGTGCTGCAGCTTGTCGATCAGGCTGTCGAGATCACGGTGCGAGACACGCAGTTCCCGCAGGCGATCGAATTGCTTGAAGCACTCTGTTTCGACTTTGTCAGACATCAATGGATGAAAAGTAAAGCGAGCCGCGTATCGCCAAAATCTTACAACAAATCACCGGCGCTCAGCAGCTGGCATGCCCGGGCGTCCCGGCAACATGCGTTACCTGAGGGCAGCGAGCCAGTTCCGATCGGCAGGACCGATGACCATGAAATGCGGGTTCAGGATGTCGTCCTTGGTGTTGTAGCGCATCGGTGCACCATCCAGCGTGACGACCGAGCCGCCGGCTTGTTCCACGATCGCCTGTGCCGCTGCCGTGTCCCACTCGGACGTCAGTCCCAAACGCGGATACAGGTCGGCCCCGCCTTCGGCGATGACACAAAATTTCAGGGAACTGCCCATGGCGACCAGCTCGGTGTCTCCCAGTCGCTCAAGATAAGCGGCGAGATCGGGGCTCTGGTGTGAACGGCTGCCGACGACCTTCGCCGGCTTGCGGCTGTGGGCGGCCACGCGAATTTCGCTGCGCTCGCCGTTGGCGAGGCGTTTTTCCGAACCCTGGCCTTCGTAGCCAATGTAAGTGTCACCGGTGACCGGCACGTGGACGACGCCGAGCGTGGGTTTGCCGTTCTCGATCAGCGCAATATTGACCGTGAATTCGCCGTTTCGATTGACGAATTCCTTGGTGCCGTCGAGCGGGTCGATCAACCAGTAGCGATCCCAGGTTGAGCGGGTCGCGAAGTCGGGCAGCCCGGCTTCTTCCGAGATGATGGGCAGGGTCGGAAACAGGTTCTCAAGATTGCCGTTGATAACGTGATGCGAGGCGAGATCGGCTTTGGTCAGCGGTGACTCATCGTCCTTGCTTTGCACGTCAAAATCGGTGGCGTAGACTTCCATGATCGCCGCGCCGGCCTCGATAGCCACCGCGACAACGGGTTCTACAACATCTCCGTAATTCATTCATTCAGCCAGTGATCCCCCACACCCGTGAGTATAGAGAAATCAAATCCCAAAGCCATGCTCGACCGTTGCGAGACGCTGATGCTGGACATGGACGGTACCCTGCTGGATCTGGCGTTCGACAACTACATGTGGCTGCACCATGTGCCGGAACGCTATGCGGCACAGCACGGCTTGCCGGTCGATGCTGCGCGGCAACAGCTCTACCAGCGTTTCCAGGACCTGCGCGGCCAGCTCAGCTGGTACTGCCTCGACCACTGGTCGGAGACACTCGGGCTGGATATTGAGGCGCTGCATCGCGAACAGAATCATCGTGTTGGCTATCTGCCCGGCGCGGAGGACTTCCTGCGTACGGTGTCGCAACGGGATATTCGCGTGTTAATGGTCACGAACTCCCACGCCGGAACACTGGACGTCAAGGACGAGGTCACCGGCATTACGCAACACTTCGATCGTATCTACACCTCGCACCAGTTTGGTCACCCGAAAGAGGATCGACCGTTTTGGGAGGCCTTGCGTGAAGAGGAGGGCTTCGATCCTGCGACGACCTTGTTCGTCGACGACAATCACGACGTACTCGCGGGCGCCGAAAATTACGGCGTGGGCATGCTTGTCAACGTGACTCGACCCGACACATCGAAGCCGGGGCACGATAGCCGGCATTTCGCCGGCGTTGCCGCCGTCACGGAGCTCCTGTAGTGTTCTAGCTGGACGCGGGCTTGTCGCCGCCGCCGGACGGTTTATCACCGCCGGAGGGCTTGCGGGGTCGCCGCCGTCTCGGTCGCTTGGATCCACCGCCTTCGCGTCGCTGTTGCGGTTTGCGCCGCGGCCGACTCGACGGCTTGTCGATCGGTGGCAGATCCCCCGCCTCGTAGCTGGCCACCATGATTTTGTGGCCGATGTACTCCTCGATGTCCGGAAGCGACATCGCATATGTCTCGCAGCCAAAGCTGATGGCGTCACCGGCGGCGCCGGCGCGAGCCGTGCGCCCGATACGGTGAACGTAGTCTTCCGCATCCTGCGGCAGGTCGTAGTTAATGACGTACTGCACGTCCGGGATGTGCAGGCCACGGGAGGCTACGTCGGTGCCGATGAGCACGGACAATTCACCTTTCTGGAACTGCAGCAACATCCGCAGGCGTTTCTTTTGCGGTACGTCACCGGATATGGCGGCGGCTTCTATGCCGTTGGTTTGCAGGTAAGCAAGCACACGTTCCGCCTCGCGTTTCATGTTGACGAACACCATGATCCGCGCGGCGCCCATTTCCCGGATCAGGCCGATCAGCAGCGGCAGCTTCTCCTCGTTGGACGGGAAAAAGATGGCCTGGCGAACGCGGTCGGCCGTCACCTTGTCCGGCTCGATGCGCACCAGCTCGGGTTCGTTCATGTGCTCGTAGGCCAGTTCCATAACCCGGTGCGACAGCGTTGCTGAGAACAGCATATTCAGTCGCTGATCGGGCGGTGGCAGTCGGCGAAGCAGATAGCGGATGTCCTTGATAAAGCCGAGGTCGAACATACGATCGGCTTCGTCGAGGACGGCGACCTGGACCTTGTCGAGGCGGAAAACGCCCTGTTTGTAGTAGTCGATGATGCGGCCCGGCGTACCGATCAGCAGGTCGACACCGTTCTCCAGCGTCTTGCGCTGTTTCTCGTAATCGGTGCCACCGAAGGCGAGTCCGACCTTCATGCCGGTTGCCTCGCACAGCGACTCCGCGTCGTTGGCGATCTGCACGGCCAGTTCGCGTGTCGGCGCCAGCATGAAAGCCCGCGGCTGCTGGCGTTCGGACTCCAGCGGTTCGGTCGTCAGCAGGCGTTGAAACGTGGCGATCAGAAAGGCCGCGGTTTTGCCGGTGCCGGTTTGTGCCTGGCCCGCCACGTCGCTGCCTTTGATTGCGATCGGCAGCGTGTTGGCCTGGATCGGTGTACAGAATTCGAAACCGGCATTGCGAATACCGGCCTGTACCTGCTCATGCAGGTCGAGCGCGTCAAATCTGAGGTCGCTCAGATGATCTTGGGACATAAAATCTCGGGGTCAGATAGTTGCTTAAATACTTGCAAAATGGCGCGGGAAGGGTTCAAATTACCGTCAATTCGACGCGACAACCGTCGCACCCGCCACTTTCCTAACACTCATCCAGTAAGAAACCGGACTAAGTCGGCATAGATTCGCGACAGTGTGCCTGAATGTGCAGGCAGCGTCATCCAATTTCCGCAGTTCGCCGTGGTAGGGGTACACCGGCGACGCCAACAAATTCTCAGTGTTTTCGCTTTAAGACTTAAGGAGTACGACCAGTGAGCGACAAGATCGTCCACACGAGCGACAGCAATTTCGAAACCGATGTTATTCACTCTGACAAGCCTGTCCTGCTGGACTTCTGGGCGGAGTGGTGCGGGCCTTGCAAGATGATCGCACCGCTGCTCGATGAGGCGGCAGAGGCTTATGGCGACAAGCTGTCCATCGTCAAAATGAACATCGATGAAAATCCGAACACGCCACAAAAGTTCGGTATCCGCAGCATTCCGACCCTGATGCTTTTCAAGGACGGTAACGTGCATGCGCAAAAACTGGGTGCGATGTCAAAGTCGCAGTTGGATGAATTCCTGGAAAGCAATCTGTGAGAGGGTACTTGGGTACATCAACGAAAAGCCGGCCCAACAAGCAGGGCGGCAACAAGTCTAAAGGAAACACCAATCGTCGCCGTCGGCGGCGGTCGCCGCAGGGCGAGTTTCCGGATGACGACGAGAACTTAGAGATCATCCCGCCGGAGCAGCTCGAAGCCAGCAAGAACATCATGAACCTGTCGGAGCTGAAAACCCGACCGGCTGCTGATCTTGTTGAACTCGGAACGTCCCTTGGCCTGGAGAACCTGGCGCGCTCGCGCAAGCAGGACATTATTTTCTCCGTGCTCAAGGCACACGCGGCAAACGGTGAGGATATCTACGGTGAGGGTACGCTGGAGATCCTGCAGGACGGCTTCGGCTTTCTGCGGTCGGCCGACAGCTCCTACCTTGCGGGCCCGGACGACATTTATGTCAGCCCGAGCCAGATTCGCCGGTTTGCGCTGCGCACGGGGGACACGGTCTCCGGCCTGATTCGTCCGCCAAAAGACGGGGAGCGCTACTTCGCGCTGCTCAAGGTCGGGCAGATCAACCACGACGGTCCCGAAAACGCGCGCACCAAGGTTCTGTTTGAGAACCTGACGCCGCTGTTTCCGAAGGATCGTCTGTTGCTCGAACAGGGCAACGGCAGCACCGAAGACCTGACGGCTCGCATCATTGATATGGTGGCGCCGATCGGTAAAGGCCAGCGTGGCCTGATCGTCTCGCCGCCGAAAGCGGGTAAGACGATGCTGCTGCAGAACATCGCCTCGGCGATCTCCGCAAACAACCCGGAAGTGGACCTCATGGTCCTGCTCATTGACGAGCGTCCCGAGGAAGTCACGGAGATGGAGCGCACGGTTCGCGGCGAGGTTGTTTCATCGACCTTCGATGAGCCGGCCAGCCGTCACGTGCAGGTCGCCGACATGGTGATCGAGACGGCCAAGCGACTCGTCGAACACAAGCGTGACGTTGTCATTCTGCTCGACTCGATTACACGTCTTGCCCGTGCTTACAACACGGTCGTTCCGTCGTCGGGTAAGGTCCTGACCGGCGGTGTCGATGCCAACGCACTGCATCGTCCGAAGCGTTTCTTCGGTGCGGCACGCAACATCGAGGAGGGCGGCAGCCTGACGATCCTGGCAACGGCACTGGTCGACACCGGTTCGAAGATGGACGAGGTGATTTACGAGGAATTCAAGGGCACCGGCAACATGGAGATTCACCTGGATCGCCGCATTGCCGAGAAGCGCGTGTTCCCGTCGATCAACATCAACCGTTCCGGAACCCGCAAGGAAGAGCTGCTCACCGTTCCGGACGAGTTGCAGAAGATGTGGGTATTGCGCAAGGTTCTGCATCCGATGGACGAATTGGCTGCGATCGAGTTCCTGCTGAACAAACTGCAGGATACGAAGACGAATACGCAGTTCTTCGAGGCGATGAAGCGGTAAGTCTCGGCTCCATTTGCGGTGATATTCCGCAAAGCTCTATAGACCCGGTTCCGTCGTGACTTTCGTCACTATCCAGCGGAATCGGGTTTGTTTTTTCATGTAAGCAATCGTTTCCACGGCTGCCGGGGCACTTTGCAGCTGACTTTTCGTCTCTACAATGATGACCATGAAAAACCTGCTACTGACCAGCATCCTGTGTTCCCTGTCAGCCGCGTCGATGGCGCAGCAAACGGTGTCTGTCAGCGTCTCTCCGCTGGAGGACATGCTGGTAGACCGTGAGGTCCGTGCGGCTGCAACCGTCGTGTCCGCCAACGAGCCCGTCGTCACCGCCCAGCTTGCGGCGCTGGTCGACGCTGTCCTGCACGACGTCGGCGCGGGTGTGGCAAAAGGCGAGTTGCTGATCCGCCTCAACGACGCCAATGCCAACCTCGCGCTCGCACAGGCGAGGGCGAATCTCGCGGCGCTGGATGCGCAGGTGCTGGAGGCGACTCTGCGCGCCGACAACGCCGAGGAGCTGCTGCAGCGCAATTTTATTTCCGACGAGGAGCTGGTGGCGCGCCGCGCTGCGCTCGCTGTCGTCGAGGCCAACCGGGAAGCACAACGGGTGGCCGTTGCGGCGGCGGAGCTCGATTTGTCACGGACGCAGATTCGTGCGCCGTTTGATGCTGTTATCACCGAGCGCCACGCGCAGGTCGGCGGTTACGTCCAGCCGGGCAGCGCGTTACTCACCCTGTCCCAGGAAGGTAATCGCGAGGTGGATGCCGAGATCGACGCACGCTACCGCGACTCGCTGGCCATCGGCACCGAGGCTGCATTCGACAGTCGCGGCAGTCGCTGGTCTGTTCGTCTCGAGCGACTGTCGTCGGTGGTCGATCCCGCCAGTCGAACCGTCAAGGGACGCTTCAGCTTTGTCGACGGCGAAGCAGAAACCGGCAGCAGCGGACAGGTCGTCTGGGATGACTTGAGCGGTGTGCTCTCCGTCAACGTGATTGTTGAGCGTGGTGGCGCCCTGGGCGTCTTCGTCGCAGAGGGTGATACCGCACGCTTCGTCGTGATCGAGGGCGCCCAGCAGGGTCGCCCGGCTGCGGTCGACTTGCCGCCGGAAACCTTGATCATTGTCCGCGGCCAGACGCGCCTGCAGGACGGTGATGCGATAGAGGTTCTCGCGCAATGAAACTGCTGCGCGTGTTGTTGACCAACGATCCGTTGGTCAACATCCTGTTCGCCGTCGTTATCGTCATGGGGCTGGCGTCGTACGTGACGATGCCGCGAGAGCAGGACCCCGAGATCAACTTCAACTTCGTCAGCATCAGTACGG
Organism: Pseudomonadota bacterium; assembly: GCA_038747355.1. GTDB lineage: Bacteria > Pseudomonadota > Gammaproteobacteria > Steroidobacterales > Woeseiaceae > UBA1847. The sequence continues at coordinate 7,920 of JBCDJX010000091.1, forward strand.
TGTTGCCGGGAACGTCGGCGGCCGATGTCGAGCAGCTTGCGACCGGCCCGCTGGAAGACGCGCTGCGAAACGTCAAGGACATTCGCTACGTCGAGAGCAAATCGCGGGAAAACGTCTCTGAAATCCTGGTGCGTTTTCGCGAACTCAGCGAGCGCGACTTCGACAAGCGGGTGACTGACCTGCGGCGTGAAATCCAGAGCAAAGCCAACGACGAACTTCCCGAAGACGCCGAGGACCCTCGCATCCTCGAGATCACGTCATCGAACGGATTCCCGACCGCCACCGTGCTGCTGATCGGCCAGGCCTACGACGAAGATCTGCGTCGGCAGGCAAAACTGGTGCAGGACGAGCTCGAACGTATCCACGGTATCGACCAGGTGCAGGCTTTCGGCTTCAACGAGCCCGAACTGCACGTTGCGATCGACCCGGCGGCGCTCGTCGTCCACGGACTGACCGCCTCGGACGTTGCGGACCAGCTACGCTCCGCGTACCGGGATGTGTCGGCCGGCGAGGTGGGCGTTGGCAATGAGGCCTGGCTGCTGCGTATCGCCGGCAAGACCGCCGACCCGGACGTGCTCGCCGGTTTCCTGGTGTCGCCCCGGACGTCGCCGAACCTGAAGATTCCCCTGGATCGCATTGCCAGTGTGCGACGCGCGCACGAAGAAGAAAGTCAGCTCGTCAGCAGTGCCGGTGCGCCGGCGATTTCCATGGCGATAACCAAGGTTGCCTTCAGCAACACGATTGAACTCGTCGAGCGAATCAACAGCTACATCGACGAGAAAAACACGATGCTGGAGAGCCGCGGTCTTCGCCTGCTGCTGGCCGATGACCAGACGATCATGACCCGCAAGGCGATCGCGGTCATGCAAAACAACGCGGCGCTCGGCCTCACCCTGGTGTTGATGGTCTGCTGGCTGTTTCTCGGTGTGCGGATCGCCGCCTTCGTCACGCTGGGAATCGCGTTTTCCATCGCCGGGGCCTTCTGGGCGCTCAGCATACTGGGCAGCACGGTCAATGTATCGGTGCTGCTCGGCATCGTGATCGTGCTCGGCATGCTGGTCGACGATGCCGTGGTGGTCGTTGAGGCGCTTTATTACCGATTACAGCGGGGCCAGGAGGCGGTGAGTGCGGCGCTGGATGCGCTTGTCGAAGTCGGTCGCCCGGTGCTGTCGGCCGTGCTGACAACAATCTCGGCGTTCCTGCCGCTGATGCTGTTGCCCGGCATTGTCGGCGAGTTTATGAAGGTGGTGCCGATCGTCGTCGCACTCGGCTTGCTGGTCAGTCTTGTCGAGGCGTTCTGGATTCTGCCGGCGCACGTCATCAGTGTGTCTCGTAAACGGGTCATCTCGGCAAGCGATCACCTGAAGAGCTGGCGAGGACGCTGGACCCACCTGCTGCGCATTCGCTACACGAAGGCGCTGGCTTTTGTATTCCGTCGACCGCTGCCGTTCTTTGCGGCGGGCTTTATGCTGTTCGTGCTGTCCATTTACGCGCTTGCCACGGACCGTGTGAAGGTCGATTTCTTCGCTTCGGACCCGTTTCGTATCGTCTACATCAATATAGATATGCCGACGGACGCACCGATCGAGGAGACGCTTGCGCAGGTGAACCGCATCCAGGCGGCCGTGGAGCCGTACATCGAGGACGGCGAACTGCGTTCGATGCTCGGGATAGCCGGGCTTCGATTTACCGAGGTAGAGGCGCTGTTCGGGGACAATTACGGTCAGGTCCAGCTGTCGCTGAATCCCGAGCAAAGCGACAGCCGCAGCGTGACCGATGTTCGCGATGCGCTGCGTGCGGCGGTCGATCAGGCGGCCGGCAACGCAACGATTTCCTATTTCATCCCCTCGGGCGGTCCGCCCACCGAGCGCGACATCGCGATCAAGCTGGTTGGCGACGACTACTCGCAGCTCAGGGCGGCGATCAACCGCCTGAAAGAGATTGTTGCGTCGATACCCGGCGCCGACAACGTTGAGGATGACGACGTGCCCGGGCGCCAGGAACTGACCCTCGAACTGGACTACCGCGCGATTCGCGATGCCGGCCTCGAGCCCGGTGCGATTGCCCGGCTGTTGCGGCTGCATGTCGATGGCGAAGTGGTGGCCTTCACGCGCGACAAAGGCGAAAAGGTCGAGCTTCGGGTGCTTGGCCCGGATCGCAACGTGCGCGAAATCGACGTTATTCTCGACGACCCGATCGCGCTTCCGAACGGTGGCAGCACCACTTTCCGCGCGCTGACAACGAGTCGCATTCAGCAGACCAGCGGCACGATCAAGCACTACAACTATCGGCGGGCCATCACGGTACTCGCCGATCTCGGCGAGACATCACCGGACACAGTGACCGCGAACCGCCAGGTGGTTGAGACCTGGCTGCAGGGCCAGCAGGACTACCCCGGAATATCCCTCGAATTGTCCGGTGCGTTTGATGACATCGAAGAGAGTCTCGATGCCATGCTCATCCTGTTTGTTTTCGGCCTGGCGCTGATCTACCTGATTCTGGCGACGCAGTTTAAGAGCTACTTCCAGCCGCTGCTGATCCTGTTCACGGTACCGATGTCATTCACCGGTGTGGTGTTTGGCCTGTTCGTTACCCAGTATGCGCTGAGCCTGTACACGCTGTACGGCATCGTCGCGTTGACCGGTATTGCTGTGAATGCAGCAATTGTGCTGATCGACGCAACCAACTCACGCATCGCGAGCGGCATGCGACCGCTGCACGCGGTCATGTACGCTGCGCGCCGGCGCGTTGTGCCGATCCTGATGACCTCGTTGACGACCATTGCGGGTCTGTTTTCGCTGGCCACCGGGCTGGGCGGCAAATCCGCACTTTGGGGGCCGGTGGCGGCCAGCATGGTCTTTGGCCTGATGGTGGGCACCGTTCTGACGCTGTTCCTGATCCCGGTGCTGGCCCGCGCGTTTATCCGCCTGCGAGACCCGGCGGTCCGACGTGGTCTGCTGCCCGGCTTCCTGTTGCGTGAGCGGCGCGTCGCCGGCTGAGGCCGTCTTCAGGGAACGCCCTGGCCCTGAGCACGCTCAAGCAAGCTGTACCACTCCTCACGTTGCAGTTCGATACCGTCGGCTTCGCAGCACTGCCGCAATCGTTCGATATTGGTGGTACCCACCACCGGCTGGATACCGGCCGGATGCCGCAGTAGCCAGGCGAGGACGATCGCCGCAGGATTCGTGCCGTAGCTGTTGGCCAGTTCGTGCACGAGCGCGGAGGTATGGTGCACGCTCTCCGGCGCATCGTGCGGAGGATGTACGAGGTCGCCCTGTGCGAGCGGCGACCAAGCCTGAAGGCGCAGATCGTGCAGCCGGCAATAGTCCAGTGTGCCCACCGCCGAGGCGAAGCCCTGGTGCATATTGATGCGTGCGCCCTGGGCGATCAGCTGCGCGTGCATCAGGCTGAGCTGGACCTGGTTGACGACGAGACGTCGACCGACCGCTTTCGACAGCAGCTCGATCTGCGCCCCGTCAAAATTGCTCACGCCGAAAAAACGCACCTTGCCGGCGGCGGACAGGTCATCGAACGCCCGCGCGACCTCATCGGTTTCCATCAGCAGGTCGGGGCGATGCAGCAACAGCAGGTCGAGATGGTCCACACGAAGTCGCTGCAGGATGCCGTCGACGCTGTTCACCAGGTGTTCGTAACTGAAATCGTAGCGACCCGGCGGACCGTCGTCGTAGGTATCGCCGGCGAAACGAATGCCGCATTTTGACTGAATGAACATGCGCTCCCGCCAGCCCGGATTTTTCGCGAGCACGTCGCCGAACAGCGTCTCGCAGGCACCGGCACCATAGATATCGGCGTGGTCGAACAGGTTGATGCCGATGTCCAGTGCGCTGCCGATCAACGCTTCGCGCTCGGCCGCGTCGTGCAGACGGCTCAGGTTCATACAGCCAAACGCGAGCCTCGATGCCTCGATGGCGCCTTCTACCAGGGTGTATTGCTTCACAGTATCTCCTCGGCGGTCACAGCCTCCGCGAGCTCACGCATCGTGAAGAACTGGAAATCAAAATTTGGCCAACGGTCGAGCGGTTTGGTCGCGCCCCAGTCGCCGGACTCCGACAGCCGTTGTCGGTCGATCCACGCGTTGCTGATGGCGTGCTGATTGGCGACCTGGTGGTCGTGCAACAGGCTCTGCGCGACGTGCAACAGCTGCGCCTTATCGCAGTCCAGGTCTTCTCTGGTGTGTGTGAGCAGGTGCTCGAAATTACGCTCATCCGGTTTGTAGCTGCCGATATCCTCCGCGAGATAGAGCGCGTCGAATTCGACACCGAGCTTTCGCGCGCTCGCGGCGAAGCTCTGGTGATCAACGTTGGACAGGATGACGAGTTTGAAATGCTGCTTAAGCACGCGCAGCGCCTCCGCGGTGTCAGCGAAGGCCGGCCAGTGCTGCACGGACTCGGCGAAGGTCTGGTCCAGGGACGCGCTGGTGGGCAGCTCGAAGTGCCGCGCGATATTTCGGTGCACGTCGGCCAGCAGGTGCCGGTACAGCGCAGCCGGAGTGTCGGCCTCGTGACGGTGTTCCAGTTCGCCGTAAACCGCCAGCGCCTCGCGGCGCGTGACAACGACGTCAGACGACTGCATCAGGAGCGGTTGCAGTGCGTCCCAGATGCCGGTTTCCCAATCGATCAGCGTGCCGTAGCAGTCGAAGCTCAGGACCTGAAAGTCGAGTAGGTGTTTTTCCATGAAGACGGCCGGTTGGTATGTCGGCAGTCTACGTCAATGCGCAAAAAAAAAGCGCGGACGATGATGTCCGCGCTTTCCTGATCATGCTTGAACAAGCAATCAGAGTTTTACGATGTTCTCCGCCTGCGGGCCTTTCTTGCCCTCGGTGATCGTAAACTCGACCTTCTGACCTTCGGCCAGGGTCTTGAAGCCGTCGCCGGCGATCGCACTGAAATGTACGAAAACGTCGGGGCCGCCTTCCTGCTCGATGAAGCCGAATCCTTTGGATTCGTTGAACCATTTAACGGTTCCGGTAACTGTAGCCATGATGTTCCTCTAAAGCTTTTTCGTAGTCGTGTTCTTTCGAACGGTGGAGCTGAAACAGTGCTACTACTTATGAAGCTTTAGTCACGGGGGGTGACAGGATGGCGTGCATAAATATTAGACTTTCTTTCAAGCTACGTAACAGTATATCCATGTGTTGACCAAGCGACGACCATTGGACCGTGAATTTTTTTTGACAATGACGCTCAATTTCAGGGCAGCCGCCGAAAATCCCGGATCGTGAAGTACTGTTCTTCGTCCGCCAGCGCCTCTTGCCAGTCAATGCGAATAGTTTCCGGATAGCCAAATTCTGAGTCGTAGGAGACACTTAGCGTATCGGCTTGCGTCGCTGCGTTATGTAACAACTGGAAAAGATCGTCGATTGTCACCGGTTCCGGCGGGGTTTGTGGAGCGCCCGGATTGGCCGCTTGAAGCCCTCTACTATAACCAAACGATCTAAGCCCGCCGTCGATCGTGACGGTGTACGGTTCGCGATAATCCGCCGCGCAATAGCATTCCCGGTCGACCGTGTAGCCGTAGTACGTTGGCTCGGACGCCCGCCACAGCGCTTCCTGGCGCTCCAGTTCGGCCACGATCGGGGGCTTCGTCGCGCCGATTTCGCCGAGCGTGAAAAAGTAGCCGGCGGAGACGAACACGATCAGCAACAGCACGACGCCGGCCAGCAGCGTGGCGATCTGGAAGGCGGGTTTGGGTTTGACGCTGGCTTTCACTCGACCAGAAGGTAATGCGCGAGGATCGCGAACGCCGAGCTCGCGATCACAGTAAAGGTAATCAGCATGCCGAATTGCCGAAAACGCAGGTTTTCCTGCACCTGGGCAACGCCGTAGGCATGCGATACGCGGGCGAGCAGCAGCGAGCTACCCATCGCGTGTATCCAGATGCCGGCACCCCACAGATTTTCCACGAAAAACATCCCGATGATCGCCATCGGGATGTACTCGCAGAAATTCGCCTGAACGCGCATGGCGCGAAGCAACTGGGTGTCCTCGCCCGGTCCGACAGCGATCCGGGCGCGCCTGCGCGAGCGGATGGTCTGAATGCTGAGATAGACGAGCAACAGGGCGAAGAGGGCGACGTACAGAGGGGTGATCATTGACAGGTCTCTGCTGGAATAGGGAGGGTCGACACTAGCAGACGTCGCCAGCCGCGTGGGGCGAAAACTCGGGCAGATCAGGCCCTCCAGTAAAGCTTCCTGTTCTTTTAGTAAAGTGTACTTGACATCTATCGCCGGACTGGTAACCTGTAGTCAAGTTAACTTTACTTTTAGTAAAAGGAGATAGACAAAATGTCAAAGGAAGCAAGCACAAGAACGGCTCGAGAATTCCACAACACCAAGCGACTGGGCGCGTGGACCGCCGCCTGGCTCGTCACCCTGGCGCTGGTCGCCTTCGGCCCCGTGTACCTGTGGGATAAGGAACCACTGATCACCAGCGCCTTTATCGTAATCAACCTCGGTATTGGCGGTGGCATGATCATCGCGAACATCCGTTTCGTTGCCGACCTGGACGAACTGCAGAAGCAGATCCATCTGGAGGCAATGGGCATTTCACTCGGTGTCGGCCTCGTCGTTGGTCTCAGCTACTCGATGCTGGATATCACCAACCTGGTTTCTTGGAACGCAGAGATCTCACATCTCGTGTTCGTGCAGGGAATCACGTACCTGGTCGCCATGGGCAAT
>JBCDJX010000092.1:0-14603 GCA_038747355.1 Pseudomonadota bacterium
CTGGACGACACAGACCTTCGACGTAACGTTAAGCGGAACGGATGCCAGCGGTGGATTCTCACTGGCGCTGAACCCGGTGTGCGGTGCGGTTGCCGGCTGTGTATCGAATGTCCTGATCGACAATGTATCAATCACCGTCAACTAAAGGGGAGAGTAATCATGATTGGCATAGCAACAACTGAACTCTCTCCGTCAATAAACAGAGCGTTCTCTATGGCTGGTTCATCCGTATACAACAACCTGAGAAAGGTCGCGCACGGCCTGGTGGTCGTTTCATCTCTTGCCATCGCTGGCTGCGGGACCGGTGATGGCCCGACGAGTATTGAGAACTCGCCCGTGACGCCGCTGCCGGAACTTCCGGCAGGATTCTGCGACCCGATTAACTTTGAGCTGCTGTGTGGCGTACCGGAGATCATCAATTTCAATGGTGGCGCCACCGAAGTCGTTGATAACCCGGATCGATCGGGTATCAATGACACGGAAACCGTCGCTCGCATGCAAAAGTTCGGTGACCAGCCGTTTGGCGGTTCCCGGATCAATCCTTTCGAAGTGCCGGTTGATTTCTCCGGCGGTGCGGTTTTCCGAATGAAGGTCTGGTCGGAGCGTTCTGTTCCGGTCACCTTCAAGCTGGAGGAACGCAATGACGGCGTCGGCGGCGTAGAACGCGTGCAGACGCACACCGGCGGCAGTGAGTGGCAGGAGCTGTGTTTCGATTTCACAGGAAACACGGTTAACACCATTGGACTGACCATCATCTTCGACAACGGCGTACTCGGCGCCGCTATCGCCGGCGTGTTTGCCGGTGACTGGACCTTCTACTACGACGAGATACTGCAGACAGACAGCTGCGGCAACGCGGGACCGTCCACCGGCATGGCGCCTGAAGTCTCGCTGTACGATCCCGATGACATGGACGGACCGGACCTCGAGATTGGTACGGACTACACGGAAATCACGCCGTTCGGGTCTGGCTCTGTGATCAATGACATGTTTGCGGATGACGCGACCTTCAGCCCGGTCATCGCGGTTTCCAGCGGCGCGGGCTACGGCGCGAATGTCGCCCAGATCGGCTTCATCGGGTTTGACCCCGGCTTTCTGACCTTCTATGACGAAATAACCTTCAAGGTTAAGGACTTGCCGAATTCAGTGGTCTTCGTGCGCCTGTTCGACAACGTCGACAGCGTCAGGTTGAACCTGACGAGCAGTGGCTTTGCAACAGCACTCGACAACGACTGGTTCGAAGTCACCGTCCCTCTGAGCAACTTCGCCGGGCTGACGACGGCCACCGGCATCGTGTTCGAGAGCGACAACACGGCACCCGAGCAGTTCACGATGTTGCTGAACGACATCGGCTTCAGCGAGGCGTCTATGTCTGGCGGCGGCTCCGGCGGTGGAGGTTCTGGCGGCGGCGGGTCCGGCGGCGGCGGGTCTGGTGGCGGAACATCCGGCCTGGCCGTGTTTTCCGAGACCAACACGACGACAACGGTCACACTGACCAATATCGCGCAGGCGGGGAACCCGGTCACAATCGACAGCATGAGCACCGCAGTAATGGCATTCGATGGAGCCGTGTCGCTGGGTCTGACCTACACCGACAATACGGCGGGCAACGGCTTTGGCGGTGCAATTTTTGAGTTTGACAATGAGGATCTGTCTGCCTTCGACACGCTGCGATTCGCGATTGACACCTCGGCGTTTGCAAACTTCGCGAACCTGACGGTCCAGCTGGAACCGCCCGGCGGCGGTACGGCGGGCGGCAACGTGTCTCTGGCTTCATACACACCGGTATCTACCAGCGGCAACTGGGATATCTACGAGATCCCGCTGGCAGACTTCACTGCTGTAACGCTGACCACGGTTAACCGTCTCGGCTTCTTCAACGCCCGTAACGGTGCCGATGCGCTGATCGCCGGTACGCTGTACCTGGACGACATCCAGTTCGTTGTGGCTGGTGGCAGTGGCGGTGGATCCGGCGGCGGTGGCGGCAGCGTTACTGCCGTTCTTGGTGTGTTTTCGGAGACCAACACGTCGTCCGAGATCACGCTCACCAACATCGCACAGGCGGGGAACCCGGTCACAATTGACAGCATGAGCACCGCGGTTACCCCGTTCGATGGCACGATTTCGCTGGGGCTGACGTACAGCGACAACACGGCGGGCAATAACTTTGGCGGCGCGATCTTTGAGTTCGACGATGAAGACCTGTCAGCCTTCAACACGCTGAAATTTGCGATAGACACGTCGGCGTTCGCGAACTTTGCGAACCTGACGGTTCAGCTGGAACCACCGGGCGGTGGCACGGCGGGCGGTAACGTCTCGCTGGCGTCCTACACACCGGTCTCGACGACGGGCAACTGGGAGGTCTACGAGATCCCGCTGGCGGATTTCACAGCTGTCACGCTAACCACCGTCAATCGCCTGGGTTTCTTCAACGCACGTGACGGCGGCGACGTCCTGCTGAACGGCACCCTCTACCTCGACGACATCCACTTCGCACAGGTGTCGTCAGGTGGCACAGGTGGCGGATCGGGCGGTGGGTCCGGTGGAGGAGGTTCCGCGTCCGGCCTTGTGCCGGACGGTGGCTTTGAAGTGGCAGGCACCGGCGGCTTGCAGGCGCCTTGGCTGGCCTTTGCGAATGGCGGAACGGTGTCCGTGTCGAACGTGAACGCTAACGGCGGCTCGTTCGCTGCGAGGTTGCAGGCAGCTCCGACCGGTGGCAGTGCATCGTTCCCGATTCTGAAGTTGGAAAGGGTCGGCGCGGGCACGGTTACCGCCGGGCAATCGATAACCATCAATTTTGACGTTCTGGATGCCGACACCGCGGGTGTTGGAAAGGTATTCGTCCTGGAGCTCTTCAGTGAGCTTGCGGACCCACCTGGCGGAGCAACCAACGAAGTGCTCACAGGTGCGTATGACCTGACCGATAGTTGGGCATCACGTTCTTTCACTACCAACGTCGGCGCTGATGTGACGAACGGCATATCTGTCATCTTCAAGGCGGACTGCGGTGGAAATACGGCCTGTAATATGGACGTCTTCATCGACAACGTCTCGATAACACTAAACTAAAGGAGGGAGACCTGATGACATATAGAACAACACCGTCCTACCCTCCCGTAAAAACAAGAGCGCTTTCTATGGCCAACGAACAACTCAGTAGTCAGTGGAAATTGATCGGCGCCCTGACGCTGCTGGCCCTGTTGGCTCTGCCAACCTTTGCCAGTGCACAGGAAACTGTCGTAACGACGAACAAGGACGAAAACGGCTGGCAGCTTCTTGTTAACGGCGAGCCGTTCTACATGAAGGGTGTCGTCTGGGGATACACGCCGCGAGGCCAGAATTACACCTACAACCTGTTCGGCCAGAGCGATGACCAGATCCGCAAGGTTTTGGACTACGAGTTCGGCCTGATGGCCGAGATGGGTGTCAACTCGATCCGAACGTTTACGAAGATCCCGCCGCGCTGGGTGACCTACATCTACCGCGAACACGGCATCATGAGCGTCATTAATCCGCTGATGGGGCGATACGGGTACCTCATTGACGGTACCTGGGTGCCATTCACGGACTACTCGGATCCGCGCACGCGCGAGATCCTGAAAGCCGATATGGCCGAGTGGGTCCGCGAGTACAAGGACGTGCCAGGTGTATTGATGTTCGCCTTCGGTAACGAGAGCAACTACGGTCTTTCCTGGTCCAGCTTTGAGATAGAGAACCTGCCGGAGGGTGAGCAAAACACCGCCAAAGCACGGTTTCTCTACAGCTTGTTCCAGGAAGTGATCGCAGAGGGCAAGAAGATTGCGCCGAACTACCCGTTCACCATCGTCAACGGTGATATTCAGTACATCGACCTGATTGTCGAGTTGATGCCGGATCTCGATATCCTCGGCAGCAATGTCTATCGCGGCCCGAGCTTTACGAGTCTTTGGGCAGATGTTGAAGAAAAGCTGGACCTGCCGGTCGCGTTTTTCGAATTTGGTAGTGATGCCTTCAACGCTCGCGAATTCCGCGAGGACCAGCCTGCCCAGGCCATGATCCTGAAGGCACAGTGGCAGGAGATGTACAACAAGGCCTACGGACACGGCGAGGAAGGCAATTCCATCGGCGCCTTCATCTTCGAGTGGCGCGATGAGTGGTGGAAGTACCTGCAGATCGAGCAGCTCGATATCCAGAACAACAACGCGTCCTGGTCCAACCAGGCATACCTGTTTGACTGGGCGGAAGGCAAGAACAATATGAACGAGGAGTGGTTCGGCATTACAGCGCTTGGGCCGATGAACTCGGACGGTGTTGCAACGGCGCGCCCACGTATGGCCTTCGACCTGATGCAGGAAGTCTTTTCACTCGACGTTTACGGCTCTAGCAAGAACGATATAAATAACGCGTTTGCTTCGCTGAACACCGACTTCTTCCAGCTCAAGGGCGACGTTCGCCGTTTGAGCGCAGACGCAGATGAAGCGAAGCGTAAGCTCCAGTTCACGGGCGGTCGCCTGGATGCCGAGATGGTCTGGCAGGGAACAGAGCAGGCGATCACCGAAGAGGGAGAGAGCGGTGTCAGTTTCGGTGACGGCCAGATGGTGTTCCTCGACTTCGCATTCGAACCGAACGAGAAGCTCCAGGGTCAGTTCTCCGTTAACGTAATCGCTAACCGTGCGAACAAGCGTCCGCTTGACTTCACCTATGGCGATCGCGCGTTACCGATTACGATTTTCGCGCAGACGGAGGATGACCAGCTTGGAGCGTTGGGTGGCTTTAGTGCGCTACAACAGGTGACTCTGAATGATCGAGAGCGTGTCGAAATCTACGACTTCAACGCCGAATATCAGGGTGAGAAGTTCGACATGGAAGCGTTCTACCATACGCCGCGATTCCACTGGGGCTTCGAAGGCGACCACTTCGGCCTGCTCAGAGAAACCACCGATATCCTGGGCTCCGACATCTGGAACGCGAAAGCCCCGGAAGGCGTCGAGTTCATCGGTAAGGACGAGTACTCCGGCCTGACTTTCCTGATCGGACCTGAGGTGTACTGGGGAGCGAACCCGAAAGCCATGCTCAAGTACGACTTCGGATTTGCGCGCTGGGACTGGACATTTATCCATTCCGAAGACTTCTCGCGACAGGATGAAGGCGCTCTGGCGACTCAGGCGACGGATCGTCAGTCCCGGCAGACCACGCTGACCGCGGAGCGAGAATTCGGCAACGGTATGAAGCTTGAGCTTGGCGGCATCATGTCGGCCAGCGAACGAATCGACGAAGTGTTCGATCGTTTCGATAACGGACAGGTTTTCCGCGATGAAATCGAGCTCGAAGACACCCTCGGTCTCCGCGCAAAACTCTACTTCCCGTTGCTGGGCGGTGAGAGCTACGTCTCCGCCAATCACTCCGGTCTTGTTGCTGATGGAGGCCAGCACCATCGCACCTTCGGCGTCTTCGACCCGAGCCGCTTGCCGAACTCAGGCCGCGGCAACAAAAACGAGTACGAGGCCGGCATGATCTTTTCGCTGGGCAACTGGATGGTAATGCCGCGGGTCCTGTATCGAGACAACCTAGTGCATGCGAACCCGACCGTGCTGCCTGAAATCTCCAACGGCGTTTTAAGCCCTGGTGTTAACCCTCGCGACACAGACCAGGATCCGTTCGCAGTGCTCGACAACCGAGAAGCGCGTTCCGGAGAAATATACTTCACCTGGGACCCGACGGGGGCTACACCGTTCTACGACTGGGACAACGAATGGCGCGAAGATGCGAAGTTTGCATTCAATATCGGTGGCACCTACACGAGCTTCCCAACCTTTACTGACGCAAACCTGTTCTTCTTCGAGCCGACGGGTAGCAACGCGTCGTTCGGACGCGGTCTGCCGAGCGACGATGTGTGGGCAGTTTCGTCTCGAATCGTCTTGAACCCGAACCCGAACGCCCGCTACATCTTCAACCTGATGTACGGCCAGGAACAATCAACGGGTGACCCTGGTGATATCGACGGCCCTGACAAGGGCGCCGTCAAGTACTCTCAGTTCCACTGGAAAGCCGAGTGGAATCGCAGGCATATCTTCGAGGGTTATTTCATGAAGGACGCCTTCGGCCCGTTCGATTTCTACCGCCAGTTCAATGTGACGTTCCCGGAGCAGATCAAGCTGGATTATTCAGTACGCCTGGGCGTTAGCGGAATACTGGGATCACTGGAAGATGAGCGCAATGCGACCCGCGTCGGTATTCGCGCTCTTTACCGCACGGCAGACGAGAACTCGCCGGACGATGAATTCCTCGATGGTCTGAACGACTACACGTTCCAGACGGTCTTCTACATCACTTACCAGTTCTAACCGGCAGAACGGAGGATTAGGAAAATGAATAAATTGAAACTGACCCACGTCCAGCCGGCTTTCATCAAGCGCGTGTTCTTCGGCTTGATCGGTGGTGCTGTATTGATTCTGGCGGGTTGTAACGACGAGCGATCGGATACTGACGGAACCGTGGTAACCAACATCATTCTTCCCAGTGATGTCGTTCTGAACCTGAATTGCGAAGATGTGGGCATATTCCCGGAGACCTGTGTTCTTGATGACCCGGAAAACCCGTTCGCGACAACAACGATCATCGAGTTTGACCCGAACGACCCGGACGCAACGAACAAATTCGACCTGTTCAACACCATTCCGCCCGGACCGGGTGGTGCAAAAGCTCGATTTTACTTTTGGGCTACGGCCCTGGCGCGTCGCCCTAGCGGCGAGAACCAGTTCTACACCGCCCAGGCCTTGCACGAGTTATTCGATGCTAACAGCAACGTCCTGCAACAAGACGAGCTGGTTCGCGAGCAAGCGTTAAAGGCCTATCGATCAGTACTCGATAACTTCTTCGGGTCAGTGACGATCTTCGAGTGTTGTCCCGGTGCCAGCCCGAGCGGTGAGCCTGTGCAGTTTGCGGTTCCGCTTAATGAACTCACTGCGGATAGCCTGTACCGAACTGAACGGACGAACTTTCGCAGACTGGTTGATGGCGATCCGATCCTCGTTCTTCAGCTGTTGCTTGACTGGGGCTACGCATACCAGCCGGCCATGCCACCAAACTTCGACGACGGCATCGTTACCGTCGGCGAGTTTTAACGGCTAGCTTTACGAGTGATTGGATTAACGACTCTAAGGGCCCTGCTTGCAGCAGGGCCCTTTTGTTTTGGAAGCCTCGCCATGGCTGATGCCGTTCCTGTTGAATTAAAGAAGACCGAGCAGGGCTGGGAGCTGTTGCGCGACGGCGAGCCATACTTCATCCGTGGTGCAGGCGGTACCGGGTCGCTGCAGGCGCTGAAGGATGCTGGCGGTAACTCGATACGAACGTGGGACGCAGAAAATGTTCGCGGCGACGACGATGTCGGTGTTCTGCTCGATGAGGCGCACGAGCTGGGCCTGACGGTGACCGTCGGAATCTGGCTCGGTCACAAGCGTCACGGTTTCGACTATAACGATCCGCAACAGGTGCAGCAGCAATTTGATCGCGCTAGGGACATCGTGCTTCGCTACAAGGACCACCCGGCCTTGTTGCTATGGGGTGTCGGCAACGAGATGGAGGGATTCGACGAGGGCGACGACCCGGCGATTTGGAGGGCGGTGAACAATATCGGCGAGATGATCAAGGATCTCGATCCGAACCACCCGACCATGACCGTGACGGCATTCGTGCACGGTAAGCGGATCGAGTACATCCACAACCGCAGTCCGGGCATCGACATTCACGGCGTTAACGCCTACGGCGGGGCCGTCGCGGTACCTGAGTTCATGCAGGACGGTGGTGCCAGCAAACCGTGGGTGATTACCGAGTACGGCCCGGTCGGCCCCTGGGAGATGCCGACGACCGGCTGGGGCGCGCCTTACGAGCAGACCAGCACGGACAAGGCCGCGTTCTATCGTCGTGCGCACGCTGAGGGTATCGACGCTGCGCCCGGTCGAGCATTGGGTGGTTATGCGTTCCTGTGGGGCGACAAGATGGAGGCCACAGAGACCTGGTTCGGCGTGTTCCTGCCGGACGGTGCGCCCACGGGAGTCTATGACACCCTGAGCGATATCTGGACCGGTAAAAAGCCCGACAACCTTGCACCGCATATCGACGTCATCAAGGCGCAGGGTCCGACGCGGGTCGCGCCCGGAGAGACGGTCGAGGTCAAGACATCGATGTCAGATCCGGAGAACGGTGAACTCGACGTACGCTGGGTCCTGCGTGCTGAATCCCGTGACTACCTGACCGGCGGTGACTATCGCCCGCCCGTGCCGGATGTCGACGATGCGGTTATGACAAGCGACCGGTCAGGAGCTACCGTGCGCATGCCCAGGGCGCCGGGTGGCTATCGCCTGTTTGCTTACACCTACGATGAGGCCGGCAAGGCGGCAACCGCGAATATTCCGCTGCTGGTTGAGGGTGAGATCAAGGCTGTCATGCCGTTCCCTGTCTACGAAGACCGATTCGACTTCATGCCATGGGCGCCGTCCGGGTGGATGGGCAACGTTGAGAAACTGAGCGTTGACGGCAGCTGGCCAGAGAATCCGCACTCGGGCAACGCGAGCATCCGCCTGCGGTATAACGGTGTGTTCAACTGGGTTGGTGTCGCGTGGCAGCACCCGGCGAACAACTGGGGTGACCAGGAGGGTGGCATCAGTGTCGACGGCGCGACTGCCCTCGAGTTCTGGGCGCGCGGTGAGTATGGTGGCGAAAAGATCAGCTTCGGAGTTGGCCTGCTTGAGTCCGGCAAGGCGTACCCGGATTCCAGCATCACGAAGGTTGAGGAAGTCGCGTTAACTGCTGAGTGGAAGCGTTACACAGTGCCACTGAAAAGGAAGGACCTGAGTAGCCTGAAGACCGGTTTCTACGTATCCATAGCTGGTCGACAGTCTGCCGTCACCGTCTTCCTGGACAGTATTCGCTTTATCCAATAGGCCGGTCCAATCTCTGCAACAGTCGCGCTACCATCGGGGCTCGCCAGGAGAACCTCGATGTTGCCAATGCCCCTCGCTCGTCGTCTCGCGCTCTTAACGATTGCCAGTGCCCTCTGCTGGCCGATCGGCGCCTCAGCCGACAGCTATCGAAAGCTTTTCAAGGACGCAGAGCCGTCCGTCGTCACTGTCTACACCGTGTCACGAGAGGTGTCGCCGACGTCGCCGACCGGCGCCGTGTCGCAGTCGGGCCTGGGCTCGGGCTTTATCGTCGATCATGACGGCTACGTCATGACCGCGGCGCACGTTATCCAGACAGCGGATCTTGTGGAAGTCGAGTTCTTTGACGGCACGACAACCACCGCGGCTATTATCTTTTCCGATCCGGCGAAGGACGTCGCGCTGCTGAAAATTGACAAGATCCCGGACAATCTGAGCCCGGTCACGCTGGGTGATTCCGATCGGGTGCAAACCGGCGACGAGGCTTTCGTTATCGGTGCACCGCTGGGTCTGAGTTATACCTTGACGGTTGGTCACATATCGGGGCGTCGCGGCTACGACGATTCGATGATGCAGGGCATCCAGGCGGAAACCTTCCAGACTGACGCCGCCATCAACCAGGTCAACTCCGGCGGCCCGTTGTTCAATCGACGCGGTGAGGTGGTCGGGATCGTCAGCCACATTCGTTCACGGTCCGGCGGCTCCGACGGCCTGGGTTTCGCCGTGACGATCAACGACGCCGTCGATACGCTGATGTCCGAAAACTCCCAGTGGACCGGCATGACCGGCATCCTGCTAACGGGACCACTGGCCAGGGCCCTGAATGTGCCTCAGCCGTACAGTTACCTGGTGCAGCGCACTGCCCTGAATTCACCCAGCTCGAAGATCGGGCTGCGTCCAAGCCGCGTCCCGGTGACGATCGGCGGTCAGCAGCTGCTGATCGGCGGCGACATCATTCTTGCCGTCAACGGCATCGATATTTCGCCGGAGTTCAGTGCGCGTTTTCGCGAGCGGCGCGACGGTATGTCGAGCGGCGATGAGATTCGCCTGAAAGTGTTGCGCGAAGGCAAGGTGATCAGCCTGTCGACGGTTTTGCGTTAAGCCGGGTATCTACAGGCGGTCGTCCAGGATGCGCCGTTTGATCTGTTCAAACTCATCGTCGGTAACGTAACCGGCGTCGCGCAGTTCGCCGAGCGAGCGTATTTGCTGCAGCGCTTTATCCATTCGCACCTGCTCCTCGGGTGTCGGTAATAAGGGCCGATCGGCAGGTGGCGGCGCGGGCGGTTCTGCGCGGACCGGCACCGTTGCAGCGGCGGCCGCGCGGCTTTGCGCTTCTCGAGCTCGTGCCGCTTCTTCCGCGGCCTGCTGCCGCGCTTCGGCTTCAGCCGCCCTGCGCTGTTCCTCGGCGAGGCGTTGAGCCTCTGCCTGGATACGCTGGTTGGCGATACGGGCACGTTCCTCGGCAGGATTGCTTTCCTGCTGTGCCAACCCGGTCACTGGCAGGATCACAAGACTCAAGCTTGTGAGGAGTGCGGCGGTTTTGCTCATTGGTGTTTTTCCTGCAGGAGGATGACGCTCAGTATAACCGCTGCCACTGTTTATAAAGCGTTGATCTCCCGTTGTTTCTTTTTGCTCAGACGAGCAAGGACCAGCGTATGACTGTGCTCGACCAGGTCGTGGATTTCTTCGGAAGAGAGGACGCATTCGTCGGCATTTACCTGCACCCAGCGCGCTCGCGCAAGATACGGTGCCGGCTTCACGCCGGGCAGGCCGCTTAACTCGATAAACCGATCGTCGTCGACCTTGAAGGAATACCGGCTATCCGCCGCATAACCCGACACGAAGAACATCTTGCCGCCAACCTTGAACACCCGATTGTCACCCCACTGGATCGTCTCCGAGGCACCGGGCAGCGATAAGCAGACACGCCAGAGTTCACCCGCGTTCATGCAGCTAGTGTAAACAGTGCACGCCATCCCTGGAATGGACTGTCCGTGGCGGCCATCCGCGCTGTGATTTTGGCGGGTGGCAAAAGTGCTCATTAGCCGGGTGACGTTTTCTGGAAACTCTTGTACTCTTCGCAAAATGACAGCGCTGTCATTTTGCGCGGTGCCCGCGTCACGATGCCATTTGGGAGAGGGTCGGCGACACGAAAGCGGGCCCCGTCGCAGCAGCAGAGCATGGGGTGAAACTCACAATGACCAATTTCAACGACCTCGAGCCGATGGGCGTTGCCTGGGCCGTCAATATCGGCGGCACCGAAGCTTTTACCGGCAGCGACGGTATCGAGTATGAAGCCGAGTCGTCGACCACCGTGCAGGGCGGTGTCGTCGAGACGCTCGATCACATCAAGGGCTCGCAGGATTCCGAGCTGTATCTTTGTTACCGCCGAGGCGATGTCCGGATTACCAAGGATTTGCCGGACGGTCACTACGACGTGCTTTTCCACTTCGCCGAGCCCGGCGGAGGCCATCGAATTTTCGATGTCGTGGTGAATGACGAACATCGGGTGCACGACCTCGACATCATGGGCTGGCGTGACGGCCAGGCGGTGTCTGCGCTCACGGTCGCAACCGCGGACGTCGAGGTGACCGACGGCAGACTCGCCATTCACTTCGAAGCGAAAGCTGGCGAACCGGTGGTCAGTGCCGTCGTGGTGCGCAAGCGACAGCCGATAGCCGATCACTGGCAACTGGTCTGGAGCGACGAATTCGACTACGAGGGTCCGCCAGACCCGGCGAAGTGGACGCACGACGTCTGGGCGCCCGGAAAGGTCAATGAAGAAGACCAGTACTACACCGATCGCGAGAGAAATGTGCGCGTCGAAAACGGCATGCTGGTTATCGAAGCGCACCGCGAGGACTACGAAGGCGCGCATTACACATCCGGCCGTATTCATACGGCCGGCAAGGCAGACTTCCTGTACGGCCGATTTGATATTCGCGCGAAAGTGCCGCGTGGTCAGGGTACGTGGCCAGCCGTCTGGATGTTGCCTTCCGATGCGTTCAAATACGCCACGTCCTGTACCCCGGACGAAGACTGGCAGGGCAGCGAGACCTGCGACGCCTGGCCGAACTCCGGTGAAATCGACATCCTCGAGCACGTCGGCTACCAGATGGGCCACGTCCACGGCACTGTGCACAACCGTGCGTACTACTGGGTGAACTGGGAGCAGCGCAAGGGACGCATTCTCGATCACGACGTGGACGACGAGTTTCACGTCTACTCAGCCGAGTGGTCGCACGATCGAATCGACATGTTCGTCGACGACACGCTCTACTTCACCTACATGAACGAAGGCACTGGCTGGGAGGCGTGGCCCTATGACCATCCCTTCCACCTCATCATCAACATCGCAATGGGCGGCGTTTGGGGTCGATCCGGCGGGCCGACCGACGATTCGGCATTACCGCAGAAGATGCTGGTCGACTGGGTCCGGGTCTATCAACGGCAGGACGGCTGACGGCGAGCAATCCGGAGCACAGGCGGTTTACACTAGTCGCGTGTTTGTTGTGAGGAGTTTGCACGTGCGGCGAATCCTGACCGGCCTGATACTCATCGTCTGTATCGGAACGCTAACGTCATCGCCCGCCCAGGCCTGGGGCAAAATCGGACATCGCGTAACGGGGTACATCGCCGATGCACACCTGAGCGACGAGGCACGAGCCCGTATTGAGGCCATCCTGGGCAGCGAGGATCTCGCGGAGGCGTCGACATGGCCGGATTTCATGCGCGCCTCACCGGAGGCGTTTTGGCAAGAGACGTCGGTCACCTGGCACTGGGTGACTATCCCGGTCGGCAAGACCTATGACGAGGTCGGAGCGCCGCCTGAAGGCGACGGCATCTCCGCGCTGGCGTATTTCCGCGACATCCTGCTCGACGAATCGTCCAGTCTCGAACAGCAGCAGATTGCGCTGCGATTCATCGTGCATATTGTGGGCGACCTGCATCAGCCCCTGCACGCGGGTAACGGCACGGACGCCGGCGGTAACCGCTTCCCCGTCCTGTTCTTCGGGCAAATGACCAACCTGCACAGCGTCTGGGACAGCAAGATCATCGACAACGAACAGCTCTCTTACACCGAACTCGGCGACTGGCTGCTGCGTCGACTGGACGCCGACACGGTGGAGCGCCTGCAGGAGACCAACCCGTCAGTCTGGGTCGACGAGAGCGCCGCAATACGCGACGGTATTTATCCGGATGCCGACGGCGATCGGGACATTCGCTGGGCGTATATCTTCGAGCACCGTGCGACGGTGCGCAAACGCCTGAGTCACGCCGGCATTCGTATTGCCGCCTACCTCAATGAGCTGTTTGCCGAGACCCCGTGAAATGGACCGAGCGCCACGGCGTCGGATTTAAGTTCGAGAATATCTGTTTTCTATTACGGATTAATCAGATTTACCCGAGGTAGCGATTCGCCGTACATTCTCCGGCCAGTTACCCAAAGGACTACGGTCTGTGAATCTGAATAACATCGTGCAGGGCCTGAGCAAAAGCGGCGCCGTTTCCGGTTTCGCCGGCGGGCTCGCGGGCAGCGCACTTGTCGGCGCTGTCAGTGGCAAGAAAGGACGCAAGATGGCAAAGAGCGCGCTCAAGGTTGGTGCACTCGCGGCCGTTGGCGGACTTGCCTACAACGCCTACCAGCAGTATCGGCAAAACAACATACCTGGCGGTGCAGGTAGCCAGGTGGCCGGCAGCGCGACCGATCACGGTGTACCCGCGATCAGCGAGGAACGCTTTGCCGCGGTCACCGACAACAAGGAATGCGGTGGGCTTCTGATCGTTCGGGCGATGATCGCTGCCGCTGCCTCCGACGGTCATCTCGACCCGGAAGAACAGCGGCGTGTGTTTACCGAGGTCGAGAACCTCGAACTGACCCGTGATGAAAAGGCGATGCTGTTTGACGAACTGCGGTCGCCGCTCGGCATGAGTGACATTGTTGCTCAGGTCAACGAGCCGGAAGTGGCGATCGAAATCTACGCAGCATCGCTGCTGGCTATCGATGAATCCCGCATCGAGGCGCAGGCCTACCTCGGCTCTCTGGCGCTCGCGCTGGAACTGCCCCGTAACCTGGTTGAATCCATTCATCATCAGGCGTCATCCCCCCTCGACGCCTGAGTTTCTACCCTGGCAAAACCCCTGTAACTCTGCGGGCCTTCTGGCCCGCTTTTTTTGCCTCAGACGCAACGAGAACGGAGGTTCAAGTCGTTGACTTCACTGTGGATTAAGCCGCAAAAATTCTGCCGGGAAACCGCGATTTCTATACCATGGACACCTTGCCGCGATTCGCTGAATTGCGCGCGGGAGTGGGGGGCCAAGGCCCGCTGGCATCCCGGCTTCACGGGCACGTGTCCGTACCCGCCGGTTTCGTCGACGGAGAGAGACAATGACCAACAAGATGATCGTTCCTTTTTTACTCACAGCCGCGCTGCTCGTCGGCTGTGGGACAGAGACCGCTCAGCCTGAACCAGCCGCCGAGGTCCCGGCCAGCCAGGCGGATACTCCGTTCATCTGGGCGACCAACGTCGGCGGAGACGCCTACGTGGGCATCGACGGCGTTGAGTACGAAGCGGAGTCCTCGGTCTCCGGCGGCACGGTGGGCACCATGGACAAGGTCAAAGGCTCACAGGACCCGACGCTGTACCAGAGCTTTCGCGAAGGCGAGATCACCGTCGATAAGGC
>JBCDJX010000093.1:0-14080 GCA_038747355.1 Pseudomonadota bacterium
CGGGTGGTTGGCACCGTGGTGACCGAACTTCATCTTTTCGGTTTTTGCACCGCTGGCGATCGACAGCAGCTGGTGCCCCAGGCAGATACCAAAAATCGGGATGCCGATATCGAGAAACTGGTGAATCGCCTTGATCGCATAATCGCAGGGCTCCGGGTCGCCCGGGCCGTTGGACAGGAAGATGCCGTCCGGCATTAGCGCAAGCGCCTCCTCCGCGGGTGTCTGCGCCGGTACGACGGTCATGCGGCAATCCAGGTCGGACAGCAGCCGCAGGATGTTGCGTTTGATGCCAAAGTCGTAGGCCACCACGTGGTACGGCGCGATACGTCGGCTCATGATCTTGGGCGGCTTGCCAAAGGTCGTTCCGTGCGACCACTGGTAGGGCGACTCGGTCGAGACGAACTTGGCCAGGTCCATTCCGGCAATGCCCGGGAACTTGGCCGCGTGCTTGACCGCCAGCTCGGGGTTCGCCTCTCCGGTCATGATGCAGCCGGACTGCGCCCCTTTTTCGCGGATGATGCGCGTCAGCTTGCGCGTATCGATATCCGCGATGGCGACCAGATTCGCCTGTTCCAGAAATGCCTCGAAACTGCGCTCGGAGCGCCAGTTGCTCACCACCGACGAACGATCCCGGATGATCAGTCCGGACGCGTGGGTCTGTGCGGACTCCATGTCGTCTGAATTGGTACCGGTATTGCCGATGTGCGGGTAAGTCAGGGTGACGATCTGGCGGCAGTAGGACGGATCGGTCAGGATCTCCTGGTAACCGGTCATGGCCGTGTTGAAGACGACCTCGCCGATGGTGCTGCCTTCAGCACCGACCGAGGTACCACGAAAGACGGTGCCGTCCTGGAGAGCGAGTATTGCGGGTGTGACCAATGGCGTCCCTCATGTTCGTTTGCCAATGATCGTCGGGGATTTCGCCGTTTTTACCGCGCCGCGTCAGGGGATTGGCGGGGTGCAGATGCAAAAAAACGGAAGGGGTTGCCTCCCGCCGACGAAATCGCGTGCAGCGATCCGGCGTAGTTTACTGAAGCGATCTGGGGCGCGCCAGACTGTGTGGCGGTTTTTTTGCAGCTTCAGCGGTCGAACAACACATCCTGCATGGTGTAAACGCCGTTTTGCTGTTCGCTGACCCAGCGGGCCGCGCGGACTGCGCCGTGCGCGAAAACGTCCCGTGTTGTGACGCTGTGAGCAAAGGCCAGGGATTCGGACGGGTTTTCGAAGGTCACCGCATGCTCGCCGGGCACCTCGCCTCGCCGCTCGACGCGAAACAGGATGTCGCCGCTGTCCTGCCGGTCGCGCTGGTAGGCCATCACCGCATCGAAATCCTGCTCGCGCGATGCCGCAACAGCTTCGCCCAGTTTCAGCGCCGTGCCGGAGGGGGCATCTTTCTTGTGTACGTGGTGGGTCTCATCGATCGAGACACGAAAATCCGGACCCAACGCACTGGCGGCTTCTGCGACGACGCGCGCCATAACCGCAATCCCGATGCTCATATTGCGGTCGTAAACCAACGGCATCGTTTCACCAAGCTTTGACAGCGACGACAGTTGGCCATCGTCAAGTCCGCTGACACCACACACCATTGGCTTCGGCGACTGGCTCAACGCACGACATACGGCCGCGGTTGCCTCAGGCAGACTGAAATCGATCAATACGTCGCTCAGTGCGACGACCTCGTTCAGGTCGTCGCCGATATACGTGTCTGATGAGACCAGGGCGCCGCGAACCGTTTCCGGGGCACGCGCCCAAATCCCCGCAAGCTCGAGATCGTCCGACACGGCGACGAGATCAGCGATTGCCTGTCCCATGCGCCCTGCGCCGGCGATTCCGATGCGGGTCATCAGGAGCTGATTCGGTCGAAGAAGCGCTTGACGGTATCGAGCCAGGAATCAGCACGCGGGTTGTGCGTATCACCGCCCGCCTGAACCTGTTGGTCGAATTCGCGCAAGACTTTTTTCTGTTCGTCGGTCAGGTTGACCGGGGTCTCGACGGACAGCGTGGCAAACAGGTCTCCCTTGCGTGGATCGCGCACGGTCACAACCCCCTTGCCGCGCAAACGGAATACCTTGCCGGACTGCGTCCCCGCCGGCACCTTCAGGGACACGGTGCCGTCGAGCGTCGGCAATTCCACGTCACCACCCAGTGCGGCGGTCGCGAAGCTGACCGGGACTTCGCAGGCCAGGTCGCTGCCGTGACGTTCAAACAGTTTGTGCGGCTTCAGCCGGACTTCGACGTACAGGTCACCCGGCGGCCCGCCGTTTCGGCCCGCCTCACCTTCGCCGGAGAGCCGGATACGATCGCCCTCATCAACACCGGGCGGGACCTTGACCGACAAGGTCTTGGTTTTACGCACACGGCCACGGCCGTGACAGGCATCGCAGGGATCCTCGATGATCGTGCCAGTGCCCTTGCACTGCGGGCAGGTCTGCTGGATCGAGAAGAACCCCTGCTGCATGCGAACCTGGCCGACGCCACCGCAGGTGGGGCAAGTGACGGGTGATGTGCCCTTCTTGGCGCCAGTACCGTCACACACCTCGCAGGTAACCTGTGTTGGTACGTCGATGGTGACATCATCGCCGCTGACCGCGGTCTCGAGATCCAGTTTCAGCTCGTAGCCGAGATCGGCGCCACGGAATACCTGGCTGCCACCGCCGCGACGCCCGCCACCACCGAAGATATCGCCGAAAACATCGCCAAAGATGTCGGAAAAGCCCTCGGCACCGAAGCCGCCGCCGCCGGCCTGTCCGCGAACACCGTCATGACCAAACTGGTCATAGGCCGCGCGCTTGTCGCCGTCCTTCAGGACGCCATACGCCTCGCGAGCCTCCTTGAATTTGGCCTCGGCGTCGGCGTTGCCTTCGTTGCGGTCCGGGTGGTGCTTCATCGCGAGGCGCTTGTACGCCTTCTTGATCTCATCGTCGCTTGCCGACTTTGAGACACCCAGCACTTCGTAGTAGTCGCGTTTTGCCATGTCGTTTCTAAAGACCGGGCGCCACGTGGGCGCCCGGATTCGTTGATTTACTCAGCGAAGCTTACTTCTTGTCATCCTTGTCGACTTCCTCAAACTCGGCATCGACAACACCGTCGTCTGCCGGGCCTTCGGACTCGCCGCTTTCACCCTCCGGCGCCTCACCCTGCTGCTCGGCATAAAGCCGCTGGGCGAGCGTTCCGGAAACCTCGGCCAAGGCGTTGGTCTTCGCTTCGATTTGCTCCTTGTCGTCACCCTCGAGCGCCTTCTTCAGATCGGAAACGGCGTTCTCGACCTGCAGACGTTCTTCCTGGGTGGCTTTTTCGCCAAGGTCGCTCAGCGTCTTTTCAGCGGCGTGAATCAGGCTGTCGGCCTGGTTACGCACATCCACCAGTTCGCGGAATTTACGATCATCCTCGGCGTGGCTTTCCGCATCGGCGACCATGCGCTCGATCTCATCGTCCGACAGGCCGCTGGACGCCTTGATAACGATATTCTGGCTTTTGCCCGTCGCCTTGTCTTTGGCGGACACGTTCAGGATACCGTTCGCATCGATGTCGAAGGTCACTTCGATCTGCGGCAGACCACGCGGTGCCGGCGGGATATCCGACAGGTCAAAGCGACCCAGCGATTTGTTGTCCGCGGACCGCTCGCGCTCACCCTGCAGCACGTGAATGGTCACGGCCGTCTGGTTGTCATCCGCTGTCGAAAACACCTGTTCGGCGTTTGCCGGGATGGTCGTGTTCTTTTCGATCAGCTTGGTCATAACACCACCGAGCGTCTCGATACCGAGTGACAGCGGCGTCACGTCGAGCAGCAGGACGTCCTTGACGTCGCCGGCCAGGACACCACCCTGAATGGCGGCGCCCAGCGCGACCGCTTCATCCGGGTTGACGTCGCGGCGCGGTTCCTTGCCGAAGAAGTTCTGTACGGCTTCCTGAACCTTCGGCATGCGCGTCTGGCCACCAACGAGAATCACGTCATCGATCTCGTTGACCTTCAGGCCGGCGTCCTGCAATGCAATCTTGCAGGGCTCGATGGTGCGCTCGATCAGCGTGTCGACCAGCGACTCGAGCTTGGCACGCGTCAGCTTGATGTTCAGGTGTTTCGGACCGCTCGCATCGGCCGTGATGTACGGCAGGTTTACTTCAGTCTGCTGCTGGGACGACAGCTCGATCTTCGCCGTCTCAGAGGCTTCTTTCAGGCGCTGCATGGCCAGCGGGTCCTTGGAAATATCCACGCCGCTCTCGCGTTCGAATTCCGATACCAGGTATTCGATGATTCGCAGGTCGAAGTCTTCACCGCCGAGGAAGGTGTCACCGTTGGTCGCCAGTACTTCAAACTGGTGCTCGCCATCGATCTCGGCGATCTCGATGACAGACACGTCGAATGTGCCACCGCCCAAGTCAAACACGGCGATTTTCGCGTCGCCGCGCTTCTTGTCCATACCGTAGGCCAGTGCTGCCGCGGTCGGCTCGTTGATGATGCGTTTGACCTCGAGGCCCGCAATCTTGCCGGCATCCTTGGTTGCCTGGCGCTGCGAGTCATTGAAGTACGCCGGGACGGTTACCACCGCCTCCGTCACTTCCTCACCCAGGTAGTCCTCGGCCGTCTTTTTCATTTTCATCAGCACACGCGCAGACACTTCCGGCGGTGCCATCTTGTTGCCCGTCGCCTCGACCCAGGCGTCGCCGTTGTCGGCCTTGACGATCTTGTAGGGCACCATGTTGATGTCGCGCTGTACGACGTCGTCTTCGAAGCGACGTCCAATGAGCCGCTTGACGGCAAACAAGGTATTTTCCGGGTTCGTCACCGCCTGGCGCTTTGCCGACTGGCCGACCAGCACCTGATCGTCTTTTGCAAACGCGACGATGGACGGCGTCGTGCGGTCACCCTCGCTGTTTTCGATGACCTTGGGCGCGTCACCTTCCATCACTGCTACGCAGGAGTTGGTGGTACCCAGGTCGATACCAATAACCTTACCCATTTCTTGCTACTCCCAAATCTGAGGTGTTTCGAATCTGCCTAAAACATGGGGTACGGCGACCCCGATTCAAGCGTTCGGAAAAAATTTACTCGGCCTCGGTCGAGACCACGACCCGAGCCGCTCTCAGCAAACGTCCGTTGAGCGTATAGCCCTTCTGCACAACGGCGAGCACGCTGCCCGGCTCCATGTCCGCAGACGGCTGCATGCTGATGGCTTCGTGCAGTTCCGGGTCAAACGGCTCGCCTTCCGGATTCACCGCCGACACCTGGAAACGCTCGAGCGCCTGCTGAAGCTGCTTCAGCGTCGCTTGGCTGCCTTCGAGCAGGCTCTGGGCATCCGCCGAGTCCGCGGCGGCAAGACCCATCTCGAAACTGTCGACGACACCGAGCAGTTCACGAGCGAAATTTTCCAGGGCAAATTTGCGCGCATTTTCTACGTCGCGCGTCGCCCGTTTGCGGACATTTTCAAGCTCTGCGGCAGTCCGCAGGTAGCGGTCCCAGTTCTCGTCTGCTTTGGCTTGCAGCGCGGCGATGTCGTCGTCGGCCTTCGCCGCTGTCTCTGTCGCCACCTCATTGGCGTCGTCAGCGGTTTCGTCCGTCACGTCTTTGTGTTCTTCGGCCTGGTCAGTCATGGCGACCTGAGTCTCCCCGGTTAGTCGTGCGGCGGAGTTTGGGGTTCGCGCAGAAAATATCAAGCGCGACAGCAGAAAACACAGGAATTACGGGCGATCAGCCCTTATTCAGTGCATTGCCCAGCAGTCTGGCCGTGATATCGACAATCGGAACCACGCGGTCGTAGGCCATTCGGGTCGGACCGATGACGCCCAGTACGCCAATCGTGTCGTCGTCGACCTTGTACGGAGAGGTCACGACGCTGACGTCGTCGAGAATGCGGAAGCCGGATTCCTCGCCGATAAACACCTGGACGCCGGAGGCGTTGAGGCTGCGGTCCATGAGGTCCAGGATCATTTGCTTCTCCGCAAACGCATCGAACAGCAGGCGCAGTTTCGAGACATCCGAGAGCTCGGCGAACTCCATCAGCTTGGTCTCACCGGCAAGCACAAACTCCGCCTCCGACTTGGGCGACGTGTCAATCGCGGCCTGAGCCACCGTAATGATGTCCAGCATCTGCTGATTCATGGTGCTACGCAGGGTATCCAGGTCGGACACCAGCCGCTCCCGCAGGCTGGCCATCTCGACACCGGCGTAGTGCTCGTTGACGAAATTGGCGGCGGTTTGCAGTTCGGATGCGGAGTAATCCTGGTCGACGTGCAGGATGCGGTTCTGCACCTCGCGGTCGTTGATCACGAGAATCACCAGGACGCGCCGGTCTGACAACGGCAGGAACTCGATTTGCCGCAATACCGCCGACTGTCCGCGCGGCACCGTGACGATTCCCGCCAGGCTGGTGATGTCAGACAGCATGCGCGATGCGGCGCCGATCATGGACTCCGGGTCGTCGACCGAGTCTCCCAGCTGGGCACGCAGAATCTGCAGATCATCGCTGCCCGGCTGGCGAAAGCGCACCATGGTGTCGACAAACAGCCGGTACCCTTTTGGCGTCGGCACGCGGCCGGCCGAGGTGTGCGGCGCGGATACGAGACCCATCTCCTCGAGATCCGACATGACATTGCGAATGGTGGCGGGACTCAGATCGAGCCCGGAATCTTTGGACAGCGTGCGCGAGCCAACCGGCTGGCCGTCCTGCACGTAGCGCTGGATCAGCACCTTGAGCAGGTGTTGCGCTCTTTCTGTCGGCACTGGATTGTTCGCCTCTTGCGACATACAGCGATGAAAAGTCTGCGAATCCGTTGAAAACGACGCTAGCAACGGCTTGGCGGTCGGTCAAGGGTCTGCAACAATTGCCGGCCATCGATTGTCTGTCAGGCGCTCAAGACCGCGTAATGTCCACGGAATTCAACAAAATAGCGATTGTCGGCCGTCCCGACGACGAACGAATTGCCGAACCGGTGCGAACGTTGACGCAGCATCTCGCCGGCAAAGGTATCGAACTGTACTCCGCGATCCCGAACGACGGCGTTACGCAGGTCGAGGAATCCGAGCTCGCTGGACTGGCGGATCTTGTCGTCGCGGTCGGCGGGGACGGGACGATGCTGCACGCCGGTGCTATCGCCCGGAAGCGCGATATACCGCTGCTCGGGATCAACCGTGGACGCCTGGGCTTCCTCGCCGATGTTACCCCGGTGGAGATGCTCGCCTGTATCGACCAGGTGTTGTCGGGCAATTACCAGAAAGACTCGCGCCTCGTGTTGGAGGCCGTCCTGCAGACCGCGGTCGGCGAGCACCGTGCCTACGCGATCAACGACGTGGTGCTGCAGCGCCGTGAGACCGGGCGCATGGTCGATTTCGAGACCAGCGTCGCGGGCCGATTCATCAACACGCACTCCGGTGACGGCCTGATCGTGGCCACCCCCACCGGCTCCACGGCCTACGCGCTGAGTTGCGGCGGACCCATTATCGATCCGCAGATCGACGCGATCGTGCTGGTTCCGATCGCCCCGCATACGCTGACCGATCGACCCATCGTTATCCCGTCCGACCAGCCGGTGGAAATCAAACTGCACGAACGCGACGAGACAAAGGCGGAAATCACCGTGGACGGTGCCTCCATGGGCGAAATTAAGCCCGGTGACACGCTGACCATCGGACCGTCGGCAGGCCGCATCACGCTGCTGCATCCGCGCAGCTACGACTACTTCGAGATTCTTCGTTCCAAGCTCTTCTGGGGTAAGGACGGCCGCAACCGCGGTATTCCGAACGGTGGCTAGATGCTGACCAGCCTGCATGTCCGCGACTTCGCCATCGTTCACGAGATCAGCGTGGACGTCGCCGAAGGTATGACGGTGCTGACCGGCGAAACCGGCGCAGGCAAGTCCATACTGGTTGATGCTCTCGGCCTGGTGCTGGGCGAACGCGGCAGCGCACAGATGGTGCGCCAGGGCGCAAAACGGGCGGAATTTTCGGCGCAATTCGACGTGTCCTCGCACGACGAAGCCCGGGCCTGGCTGGAACAACAGGCGATGGATGATGACGACTGCGTCGTACGACGCGTCATCGGCAGCGACGGTCGGTCCCGCGGCTTCATCAATGGCAACCCGGTGTCGCTGCAACAATTGAAGGTCTTTGGCGAGCTGCTGCTCGACATCCACGGCCAGCACTTTCACCAGTCGCTCGGTCGCCGTGATGTCCAGCGCAGTCTGCTCGATCACTTTGGCGGACTGATCGACGATCGTCGTGAAGTGGCTGACGCGTTTGCCGACTGGGATGCGCTGTACACCGAACGAGCGTCGCTCAAAGCGCAGGAAGCGGATCGGGCATCTCGTATCGAGCTTGTGGAATTTCAGCTTGAGGAATTCGAACGGCTCGACCTGAAGGACGGGGAGCTCGAGGACCTCGAGGCCGAGCGTCAGCGTCTTCTGCACAGCGGCAAACTCGCCGAGGGTGTCAATCGCTGCGTCGCGCTGCTCGGCGAGAGCGACCGAAATGCCAGCCAGTCGCTCGCGGAGGTTCGGCGCGAACTCCAGGAGCTGGTCGGTCTTGACGACGGGCTTCGTGAAACCCTCGAGCTGGTGCAGAGCGCCGAAATTCAGGTCGCAGAAGCCAGCGATTCCCTGAACCGTCACGCTGACAGTGTCGAAGCTGACCCGGCCAGGCAGCAAACCATTGAAGAACGCCTCGATGCGATGACCACCATCGCACGCAAGCACCGCATCCCGGTGGGCGAATTGATGGAAAAGCACGGCGAACTCGACAGCGAACTGAACACGCTGAAAAACGCCGAGCGCATCAGTGACGAGCTGGAGGACAAGCTTACCGCCGCCGAACAGCGTTTCTATGAGTTGTCAGACGCCCTGTCGATACGCCGCCAGACCACGGCAGCAGCATTCTCGAGCGCCGTCACAGACGCCATGTCCGGCCTGGGCATGCCCGGCGGCGTGTTCGAGGCGTCGGTGAGTCGCACCGACAAGCCTCGCGCCTGGGGCATCGACACAATCGAGTTTCTGATCAGCGCGAACCCGGGCCAAAAGCCGCAGTCGCTGGCGAAGATCGCCTCCGGCGGTGAGCTGGCTCGTATGAGCCTGGCCATCCAGGTCATCGCCAGCGACGGCAGCGCGATCCCGACGATGATCTTCGACGAAGTGGACTCCGGTGTCGGCGGCGGTGTCGCCGAAATGGTCGGTTTGCGACTGGCCGAGCTCGGCGCCAAACGCCAGGTGCTCTGTGTCACCCACCTGCCGCAGGTGGCGAGCCTTGCTCACCAGCATCTGCGAGTCAGCAAGGTCTCCGACGGCAACGCGACGCGAACAGGCATCGCAGAGCTGGGTCAGCAGGAACGCATCGAGGAACTGGCTCGCATGCTGGGTGGCGTGGATATCACGGAGAAGACGCTCGACCATGCGGCCGAGATGCTGAATGAGGCGGCGAGAAAACGCGCCTGAGAGCTAGTCCTCTTTGGCGTCCTTCGGCTGGACGTAGAGCACCAGGCTGTGGTCCA
This sequence comes from Pseudomonadota bacterium, assembly GCA_038747355.1. Lineage (GTDB taxonomy): Bacteria > Pseudomonadota > Gammaproteobacteria > Steroidobacterales > Woeseiaceae > UBA1847. The sequence continues at coordinate 9,477 of JBCDJX010000093.1, forward strand.
GCAGTTTGTAGCCGTGCTTTTCAGCGATCTCGTGCTGGATACGCTCGATTTCCTCGCTGAAAAACTCGATCACTTCCCCGCTGTCGACGCACACCATATGGTCGTGGTGCTCACCGTCGTCCAGCTCGAACACCGAGTGTCCGCCCTCAAAATTGTGCCGATGAACGAGCCCCGCGGACTCAAACTGGGTCAATACGCGGTAAACCGTCGCCAGGCCGATCTCTTCGCCGGATTCCAGCAGGTCCTTGTAAATCCCTTCCGCACTCAGGTGTCGCTGCTTCGAAGACTCGAGAATTTCGAGAATCTTCAGTCGGGGAAGCGTGATCTTGAGTCCGGCCTTGCGTAATTCCTGACGTTGCTGCATGGGTTTTCCATCTTGGGCTGGCGAACGGCCAGCTATCGCGTTAGTGATTGAGAGGGTATGATGCGCGGCGTTTCGCAATGATACCAAGTCTAATCCCGCTATGCGCAAGACCCCCCTACTCCTGCTTCTGCTTGTGTCGATGAGCTTCCTGTCCGGATGCGTGTTTCGCGCCAACATCCCGCAGGGCAACGTGATTGAGCAGGAAGATGTCGACCAGCTCGAAGTCGGCATGACCCGCAACCAGGTGCGATTCCTGCTAGGTACTCCGATGGTCGATGATCCGTTTCGCAAAGATCGCTGGGATTACCTCTACTACGTGAAGGTCGGGCGCCAGGGCACGATCGGCAAGAAGTGGGTCACGATTGTGTTCGCCGACGGTCGCGTCAGCGAGATCCGCGAGGACCAGGAACTGGACGAGTCGCTCTGAGACGCCGGTCCTTGCCGCTTAACGTTTAATCGGCGGAACGTCCGGCCTGATCCGCGTTATCCACTGCCGCAAGACGGCCACCTCCTCGGCCGGAATGCATCAGCGACCGTAGACCTGCTCGGCGCGTTTGGTAAACGCGTTGACCATCGAATTGCAGATTTCCTCGAAGAACGGCCCGAGCAGGCGATCCGTGATTCGACTGTCGAACTCGAAGCTCAGGTCCAGGCTGACCTTCGAACCGGCATCACCCAGCGTGTCGAAGCTCCACTCGCCCTCCAACTGCTGGAACGGACCGTCAACCAGCGTCAGGCGAATTGACTCGCCGGGTACGTTGGTATTGCGCGTCCGAAAGCTCTGCTTCAATCCGACCCGACTCATCTCGATAGAGGCTTCCACCGTCGTGTCGTCTCGGCTGTGAACAGACGCCCCCGAGCACCAGGGCAGGAATTCGGGGTAGCGTTCAATGTCGTCGACCAGTCGGAACATCTCGTCGCTGCTGAATCGAACCAGCGAATGGCGACTGATTGTTCTCATGGCCTAGCCGAACAGCAGCGGGTCTATTGCGACCTTGTAAAAGAGGGCCAACACGCCAATCGGAGCGACAAAGCGAACCAGCAAACGCCAGACCTTGTAGGTTGCTGACGGTCCGCCCAGTTCCTCTGCGGTGGAATTCCGGCACATGATCCAGCCCGCGAAAATCGCAATGAACATGCCGCCGACCGGCAGCATGATGTTACTGGTCAGGTGATCCAGGTTATCGAAAATCGTCCCGGGAGCCGACAGGCCGACCGCGTTGAACGTGAATCCTGACAAGGCGTTGAAGGACAGCACACTGCCGAAACCCAGCGCCCAGATCAGCACACCGATCATGACGGCAGCCTGCGCGCGCGTTTTTTCGAAGTGTTCAACGGTCCAGGCAACGGCCGGCTCCATGAGCCCGATTGCGGACGTCCACGCCGCAAACGCCAGCAGGACGAAGAAGATGGTGGTGAAGAACCATCCGCCCGGCATCTGGCTGAGTGCCAGCGGCAGCGTCTGGAAGACCAGTCCCGGGCCGTCGCCGGGCGACAGGTTGTTGGCAAAAACCAGCGGGAAAATGATTAATCCGGCGAGGATTGCGATCGACGTATCGCCGATGACCACCGCGGTGGACGCACCGGTAATCGAGGTTTCTTCAGGCAGGTAAGCGCCGTACGCCATGATCGCGCCCATGCCGATCGAGAGCGTGAAGAATGCCTGGCCCATGGCGGCGAGCACCGTGTCGCCAGTGACTTTGCTGAAGTCCGGCGTGAACATGAACTCCACGCCCTTCATGAAGCTGCCGGAGGTGATGGAGTAACCGAGCATGATCAGAAGAATCAACAGCAATGCCGGTACCATGAAGCGGACCGCCTGCTCCAGGCCTCGCTCCACGCCGCGCGCAACGACGAACACCGTGAGTGCCATAAAGATCGTGTGGCAAATTGCCAGCTTCCACCAACTGCCAACGAGCGCGCCGAAAATGGCGCCGACCGATTCCGGCGTCGCGTCGGTGAAGGCGCCCGTCAGTCCCTGCGGGATGTAGGCGAGCGTCCAGCCGCCGATCACGCTGTAGAACGAGAGAATGAGAATGCCGGCGATCACGCCGGCGAGACCGACCCATTGCCAGTGCGGAGACGACCCCTCTTCCTGACCAAGCAGCTTCATCGTCGCGACCGGGTTTCGACGGCCTCGACGGCCGATCAGAATCTCGGACATCAACACGGGCATGCCGACAAACAACACGCAGGCCAGGTAAACCAGGACAAAAGCCCCGCCGCCGTTCTCACCGGCGACGTACGGGAATTTCCAGATATTGCCGAGGCCGACTGCCGATCCGGTGACGGCAAGGATAAAGGCGAAGCGGCCAGACCACTGACCATGAAGCGAAGAACGTTTGCCGTTCTCATCCCCCGTTGCGATTTGCATTCTTATTCTCACGAGCTGCAGCGATCGCGGGATTCTTATACAAACGCCCAGCGCGCACAACTTGACAGGCCGGCGTAAGGCTTGGTGCGCATCGCTTCCGGAGGAATAATCCGTATAATCGCCGGCCGCTCCAATACCTGGCGCCAGGGCCCGAGATGGCAAAGCAAAAACCGGCCAATGACAACGTGATCGCCGTCAATCGCAAGGCGAGGCACGACTATTTTATCGAGGAAACCCTCGAGGCCGGGCTGAGCCTGGAAGGCTGGGAAGTGAAGTCATTGCGCGCCGGTAAGGCGCAGATCACCGAGACTTATGTTCACCTTAAAAACGGTGAGGCCTTTCTGATCGGCGCCAACTTCACGCCACTGATCAGTGCGTCAACGCACATCAAGGCCAACCCGACCCGGACTCGAAAGCTGTTGTTGCACCGCCGGGAGCTGGACCGCCTTGTGGGCGCTGTCGAGCGCAAGGGATTTACGTTGGTCGCGCTCGACCTGCACTGGCACAAGGGCAACGTAAAACTGAATCTTGGCCTTGCGAAGGGCAAGAAACAGCACGACAAACGCGCGGCCAGCAAAAATCGAGACTGGGAGCGCCAGAAAGCACGTATCTTGAAAAACACGTAATTTCAGATACTTGTTTGCTTTTTTTAAAGTAAATACACACAGTAAATCGTGACCGGCCGCATTGATTTGGCGGATTTCGACCGTACACTGTGCGTAACACCGGGGGTGACATGGCTTCGACGTGGGTCGCGAACCTTTGGGTGCATGCCGAGGTGCAGATTGCCTCGTTAAAACTGCTGCAAAACTTATAGTTGCCAACGAAGACAACTACGCACTGGCTGCCTAAGAAACAGTCCTAGTGCCCCTCTACTTCGGGTGCCTGTGCCTGGAGAACCTGGGGGTCGCTTACACAGGATCGCGATCAGCGTCGTGTTCAGGTTCGCTGGCGTTAAAACCTTAACTGGACTGGCTGTGAGTTTTCCCTGCCCGTCGGGTAGCTCATAGTAAGACTAAAGACGGTATAAGCATGTAGACCTCAAAGCGGAGGACTTGCGGACGCGAGTTCGATTCTCGCCACCTCCACCAACAGCAAGGAAAAGGCCGCCCTCGGGCGGCCTTTTTCGATGTGTTTTCTGCCTCCAAAGCCGCCCGGTTCCTCGGCCTTACAGACTCGCCTAAATTCTCGAGCGACCCCCCGCGAACAAACCTTCCCGCCGACAGTCTCATCCAAGCAACAACAACCTTTAAAAGCACCGTTACACCCTAATACTGTCTTGACCAGATTGGTCGATTACACTTCGCGCTTCTCGCAACCGGGTTCCTCGGAGCCCGGCAAACACCATATTTCGGGTAAACCGTATGTCTAACAAAGCGGCATTGCTGTCGTGCCTGGCCCTCCTCCTCGCCGCCTGTGGCGGTGGTGACAACTCACAGGCAGGCGGTCCGCCGCCCGTTGCCGTCGACGTTGCAGAGGTCTTGTCTGAGTCGATTACCGAATGGGACGAATTTTCGGGCCGCCTGGAGGCCGTTGATCACATCGAGATACGCCCTCGCATCTCCGGCTACATCGCCGAGGTGCACTTCGATGAAGGCGCGGTGATCAGCGCCGGGGACCTGCTCTTCACCATCGACGCGCGCGAGTACGCCGCGGCCGTCGCGTCGGCTGAAGCCGAGGTGGCTCGCGCTGAAACGCGGCTGGAACTGGCCGAACAGAATCTGGAGCGCGCAAACAAACTGGCTGAAGCCCGCGCTGTATCGGCCGAGGAACTCGAACAACGCCGCGGCGAATCTCGCCAGGCGGCCGCCGACCTCCGTGCAACGCGAGCCGCGTTGGCGCAGGCGGCACTCAACCTGGAATTCA
>JBCDJX010000094.1:0-13779 GCA_038747355.1 Pseudomonadota bacterium
GCTCGAGGGAGTGGCCATCGTTGACGTGCATACTCAGCGGGGTCGCCGTCATGATCAGCGTCATCACGCCGTAGCCTGCCGTGCCGCCGAGGATGGCGACAATGAACACCGGCTGTCGCGCGAGGTCCGGGAGGGTCCGGCCAGCGCCGGGATCGGACAGCGACTCATACCGTTCAGACGGTTTCAGCCGCACGAGCAGCAGAGCCTGGATCGTGTACACAGCTGCCAGAGCGAGCATGGTACCGCCGAACGGTATGCCGTCCAGCCATCCTTGTCCTCGCGTCGCAAGTTCGGGACCGACCAACGCGCCACCGATCGAGCCAAGCAACACCAGGGAGATCGCCCGGGCGACGTGCTTGGTATCGACACTCTCGGACGCGGCGTACCGATATTGCTGGGTGAACGCCATGTTGATACCAAACAACACAAGACTCGCGGTGAACAAGCCGAAACTCTGCAGACGAAGCGCCTGCATGGCGACCAGAACCGCGATGACCGCCGTCATCGACGCCAAAGCAAAGCCCCTGGGTCGACCGATGCGTTGCATCAACAGCGTAGCCGGAACGGTGGATGCAGCCACCGCGATCACCATCGCTGTAACCGGCAACGTGGCCAACGCATTAGTGCTGGCCAGCTGCGCGCCGATAATTCCGCCGAGCGTGACCATGACGATGCTGCCGGTCGCCGAGATCAGCTGGCTGGTAACCAGTATGGAGAGATTGAATCGTTGCATGCGCCGCGGGCATTCTACGGGCTTGGCCGCGAAGCCTCTATAATTGGCGCCATGCATATCGACCTGCACAGCCATTCCACCGCGTCAGACGGCACGCTCTCGCCGTCGGAACTTGTCCGTTTCGCTGCGGCACACGGTGTCGAAACCCTGGCGATAACGGACCATGACACCGTAGCCGGCTATGACGATTTGCCCGAGGATTTGCCACTCCAGCTCATATGCGGCGTCGAGTTCTCCTGCCTGTGGCAGGGACGCACGATCCACGTGGTCGGTCTGAATGTCGATCGCGGCAACCACTCACTGGTCCGCCTGGTGGAACGACAACAAGCCGCTCGCCTGCAGCGCGCGCACATCATCGCGGATCGATTGTGTCGCCTGAAGCTCGCGGATTCGTTTGATGACGTGTTTGCGCGACACAGCGGTGCACCGGGTCGCCCCGACTTTGCGCGAGCACTGCTGGCACGAGGTGCGGTAGCTGACGTGCAGACCGCCTTCAAGAAATACCTGGGAGCCGGCAAGCGCGGCGATGTTAAGACCTTGTGGCCCGATCTCGACACGGTCATCGACAGCATACGTGCGGCGGGCGGCGTCGCTGTGCTCGCGCACCCGTCCAAATACAGGCTGACGCGCAGCAAGTTAACGACCCTGTTGAGTGCGTTTACACGTGCCGGCGGCGAAGCCATCGAAGTGGTGTGCGGCCACCAGGACCCGGCAACGACGCGTCAGCTTGCCGATCTTTGCGTCGACTTTGGCTTGCTCGCATCCTGCGGTTCCGATTTCCACAGCGAAGCACAGACCTGGTCACGGCCCGGACGATTTCCGGATTTGCCGCGTCGTTTGACGCCCGTGTGGAGCCGATGGACCCGCTCGTCGTCAACGACCTGATCTCGATCCCCATGGAGGAGATCGACCTGCACGCTGTGCGCGCACAAGGTGCGGGCGGTCAGAACGTCAATAAGGTGTCCACCGCCATCCACCTGCGGTTTGACGCCAAACAGAGCCCGTCGCTCCCTGACGATGTCAAACGCCGCTTACTGGACAGCAACGACTCGCGCATCAGCGCCGACGGCGTTGTTACGATCAAAGCACAGCAATTCCGCAGCCAGGGCCGCAACCGGGACGATGCCTTGCACCGCCTTCGCACCTTGATTGTCGCCGCCTGTGAGGTCCCGAAACCGCGAAAGAAAACCCGGCCTTCGGCCTCAGCTGTCCGGGAACGCCTGAAGGAAAAGCGCAAACGCTCAGAGCGCAAGGCCAGCCGGCGGCGACCGATATCGGAATAGATTACGCCAGCAGCAGCCAGGCAACCGTCGCCAATAACGCGATCACCGTCGCACCGACGATCACGCCACGGTGTCGTTGCGGCTGCCCGTTGGGCGTCCGTGGCTCAAGGACAACGGCCTGGCCGATACGGTAACCCCGGCTGGGCGCGTTTTTGACGTAGGAAGGGTCGTCAAAAGCGGTTGCCAACTCATGCATACAGCGATTCAGCGGCGCATTGCCAAGCGCCGGATTGCCCCAGACGCGTTCGACCAGGTCGGCTCGACTGACGAATCGACCCTGGTACGACGCCACTATCAGTAAAACACTCAGCGCGTGTCGACTTGGGTGTTCGACCCTGCCGCTACGCGACATCGTGCCGGAACGGGGCTGCACGCGCCATTCACCAATCCGGAAACCGCTTTTCAGGTCATCGATGTCGATCATGGCAGGGCGTGCCGGTGGAGACCGGCGAATAGTAGCAAAAGCGGGTCTTTCGGCCGCACGGCCGCCAAAACGGGGCGTGGGTCACGAATCTGTCGATCGCATCGACGTATACTCCAAACGTGTCGATATTTGTCATTTTTTTCGACATGTTTGTCGCTTGTGTCGATGGAATCGACACGTCGCTGAAATATGTCGATTTTTTTGCTTTTTTTCGACATTTTTTTCGGATTTGTCGATTTCATCGACACAAACCGCCGACATGTCGATTTATTCGTTCAATGTCGACCGATCAGGGGAACATGTCGACGCCGTCGACACGTCACATAGAAATGTCGAACAAACAGTGTTTTTTCGACACGTAAACCGGACAGGGAGTCAGAACATGACCGAATTCGACGCGAGCCGCCCACACAATGCGCTGCCGCTGTTGCCTCCACAAAACGCCGTCATCGAAACGCGGAAAATTCTCAAAAAGTGCATCGATGCGCGCGTGTCCCTGGCCGAATTAAAACAGGCGGCCGAGTTGATCCCGAATTCCGCAGTTCTGGTGAACGCCCTGCCGCTGCTCGAGGCCCGCGCCAGTTCGGAAATCGAAAACATCGTGACAACGACCGACAAATTGTTCGAATTCGCAGACATTGCCGACGACAAAGCGGACGCCGCCACGAAAGAAGCCCTTCGCTACCGAACCGCCCTGTACGAAGGCAGCAAGATGGCGCGGCGTGGCATGTTGACGACCGATATGGCCATTCAGATTTGCAGCACCGTCAAGGGCATGGAGCTGGACTTGCGCCATGACCATGGCACCACCTTGAAGAATCGAATGACCGGTGAAGTCATTTACACACCGCCGGTCGGGCAAAAAGACATCCAGAAAATGCTCGACAATTGGGCGGAGTTCATGCGCGATTATGACGACTTCGACCCGCTGATCCGCATGGCGATCCAGCACTACCAGTTCGAAGCCATTCATCCCTTTGCCGACGGCAATGGCCGTACCGGGCGTATCCTCAACATCCTGTTTCTCGTCCAGCTCGGCCTGCTGGACTCGCCGATCCTATATCTCAGCCGGTACATCATCCAGAACAAGGCCGCCTACTATCGGCAGCTGCAAAAAGTGACGGAGGACCAGGACTGGGAAACCTGGATCCTGTTCATGCTGGTCGGTGTCGAGGAAACCTGCTTGTGGACCACCGACAAGATCAAGGCGATTCGTGAATTGATGGAACACACAGCCGAGTTCGTGCAGTACCGGCTGCCAAAGATCTATTCCTGGGAACTGGTTGAACTGCTGTTCCGCCAGCCCTATTGCCGGATCAGCAATATCGTTGAAAACAACATCGCCAAGCGGCAAACAGCCTCGGTCTACCTGAAGCAGCTGTGTGAGGTGGGTGTATTGCGCGAGATCAAGTCCGGACGAGAGAACATCTTTGTGCACCCGAAATACATCGAATTGCTAACCGGCGAGGAGAATGTCTGGGTATATTACGCAGGCGTTGAGACGGACAGCGCGGAGTACTCCTTTTAAGCCGTCGACGGGGATCGCCGTTTGAAACTGTCGCCAGGCCTGCTGTTCCAGGTCTTCAAATACGCCGTCTACGGGCTGCTAACGCTAAACATTGTCCTTTTTTTCTTTGAGGATCATGCCGCGTCAATGGTCAAGTACACGGGGGGCCTGACGCCAGCGCTGATTCTCGAGGGCTATGCGGCCAGCATCGACACGTCGGCCTGGGTCATCCTGTTGCTGTTGTTCGAACTTGAGACCTTCATTCTCGATGACGAGCAACTGACGCCGGGGGTAAACCGCGTCATCTTTGCGGTCAAAGCCTTCGCTTTCGCATTCATCGCGTTCGCCTTTTTTGGCTACCTGCAGACGACGTTTTCCGCCTACAAACTCTACGCCGCGCCGGAGGTAACAGCACTCTGCGACGTTGCCGACCGCGGCCAACTCTACGCCATCGACGAAAGCGAATACGAAGCCATCACGACCGCCAACTGCCGCGAATTATCCGAGGCCACGTCCTTTGAGCGTTTCGAGGATTCAGACGCGCTGGTGGACCAGGCCGGCGCCGTGCACATTCAGCGGCTGGCCTGGACCGACCTGATCAATTCCGGTGTCTGGATACTCATCGTCATCCTGCTGGAAATCGACGTGCTGCTGCAGGAGCGGCGTCGCTTCGTGGGCGTCGCGTACAGGACCAGTATGGCGCTTAAAGGCGTTTTCTACCCGACGCTGTTTCTTGCCGCGGTGTACTGGGGTGTGAAGGGTGACTTCGTCGACTTCTGGGATGCCTTCCTGTGGCTGGTTGCGTTCCTGTTCATTGAGAACAACATTCGCGAATGGCGAGACGAGAGTCAGGCGCAGGGCGTGCCTGGCTAGTCAATCCCCAAGGATTTGTGCGTCTGCAGGCTGAGACGCCAGCGTGGGTGTTCGAGACAGTATTCAACAGAGCGTCGTGTGTTTTCATCGACGTGTTCGTCGTCCAGCGGCTGTATCAGGAAATGCCGAAAGCCGAGCGATTCAAATCGCTCCGGCTGTGCGGCCGCTTCTGCTTGCGGATACACGAGCTTCAGTTCGTCGCCGGAGGTTTGCCTGAGCGGTGCGTTCGCCTTCGGGCTGATACAGAGCCAGTCGATGCCATTCGGCGCTTCGACGGTGCCGTTGGACTCGACCCCGACCTCAAAGCCCAGATCGTGCAGTGCATCGATCAACGCGGCGTCCAGCTGCAACAGCGGCTCTCCGCCGGTGCAGACAACGTACGGCCTGCCCTCGCCCGGCCAGGTGGCTTTTACCGCGTCGGCAAGCGCAATTGCCGTGTCGAATTTTCCGCCACCGGGTCCGTCGGTACCGCGAAAGTCGGTGTCGCAGAACCGGCAGACTGCGCCGGCCCTGTCTCGCTCCAGTCCGGACCAGAGGTTGCAGCCGGCGAACCGCAGGAATACCGCCGGTCGACCGGCGTGCACGCCTTCGCCCTGTAGCGTGTAGTAGATCTCCTTGACGGTGTAAGTCACTGGAAGCGGGCCACTAACGGGTCGGCGATACCGGCCTCGGCAAACCCCTTTGCGCGCAGGTCACAGGCCGGGCATACGCCGCACGGCGGTTGCGCGCCGTTGTAACACGTGTGCGACCACGCCATCGCCGACAACGCACCGACATCGCGCGCCAGCAACACGGTCTGCGCCTTCGACAAATGCATCAGCGGTGTATGCAACGACACCTCGAACTCCATGCCGAGGCGCAGCGACTGTTGTAGCGACGTCAGTGTATCTTCGCGACAGTCCGGGTAGCCGCTGTAATCGGTCTGTGCGACGCCCGTGACCAGGTGACCAATGCCCCGCTGGTAAGCGAATGCGGCGGCGAAGGTCAGGAAGACGAGGTTGCGACCCGGCACAAAGGTGTTTGGCAAACCGGTTTCCGCGTCTTCACCGGACTCGACCTCGACGCTGTTAGCCGTCAGCGCGTTGCCGCCGAGGGCAGCAAAGGTGTCGATGGGCAGGACGGTATGTTCAACACCCGCAAGATTCGCGATTTTCGCAGCAGATTCCAGTTCGATGCGATGACGCTGGCCGTAATCGAAGGTCACACTCGACACGTTCGATCGACCGAATTGCTCGATTGCCCAGAACAGGCACGTCGTGGAATCCTGCCCGCCCGACAGGACGACGAGCGCTTTGCTGTCGTCAATCGACTTCATGATTTGAACAAGGCGTCGGCCGCAGCCTGATGGTCATCCGCTTGTTGGGTGTCGACGTCGGCGCCACCAAAAAGGGCGTCGAGCTGAGCACTCGCCGCATCGGCCGCCTGTTTACCGGCGGCATCAAAGACACCGTGCGCCGGCGTAAACCAATCACAAAAATTCGCCGTTTCCTTGTCGCGGACGCGCTCGGCATCCTCCTCGCGACACTGATCGCTGACCGAGGTGTCGAAACAACGACACATGCGACATACGTGCAGCGAAGCCGAACACGCCGGGCACTCGTCACGTCTCGATAACGGCAGGCTCAGCGCTGCAAGGCTGGTGCCACAGCGATAGCAAAGGATGGGATCGGTCATTGCGCGAACTATAGCAGGCAATACGCAGGGCCCGAATGCCACCGTCATCCAGGAAATCCCGCTTCCGGTGTGTGCGAAACGGTGAACAAGCCGCAATGCAGGCACCCCGGGCCGTAATGCCAGTATAATCGCGGGCATTACTTTCAGGCTCCACCCATCGTGAATCACATACCCGTGACCGGCCAGCTCGCCGGCACCCAAATTGGCGGTGAAGCGCTCTTGAACAGCGAACTCATCCGCGAGCGCTTCGGCAGTTACCACGTAGATGTTCTTCGTCGAACGGGCGACACGAGGGTGTCGGCGTTGTCGAGCGAAGATGGTGGCTTGCGCGTGTGCAGGACATTTGCGGTGACGCAGTTTATGCCGGGCCATACCCGCATCGACGCGCAGGTGCTGCAGCAGATCGAAGACGGCGGTTCCATCGGCGCCACGTTGCGTCGCGCCGGCATCGAGGTCGACAAGCAGTCCCTCGAAATCAGCGAGGTGAGTCTCGACGTCGACGGTCATCCCGCGCTTGAACGCATGCGCATTGACGCCCCGGCGGTGCTTGCGCAGCACATTTACACCCTCGGTATTCGGGGCGATTCGGACGCATCGCCATTTGCCATAATCGCCGAACTCCACCACCCGGACTTCCTGACCGGTTTGCGACTCAATGAGCTCTTCGAGCTGAGCCCGGAGCGCTCCCGGGTCGCGTTCAGCCTTGAGTCCCTGCGAGCCGAAGTTTTTCAAACCGCAACATAGGCTTAGCATTTGTTGCCGCCCTGCGGAGCGTCTAAAATCGGGACCGGTACAAGCAACACAGAGTCATCATGAAACTGAGCATTGTCGTCGCGCTAATCGCACTTCTCGCCTGCCTTCCGTCGTTCGCCCAGGAGAACACGGACGCAGCCGATGTCTGGACTATCGTCGAAGCACAGTGGAACGCCGAAGAATCCGGCGATAAACGCTGGGCCGATCGTATGCTGGCGGAAAACTTCACCGGCTGGGGCACCAATTCGCCGGCGCCGCGCGGTAAGGAATCCACGAAAATGTGGGACCGCTTCAACAAGACGCAGGGCAAGAACGTCATCCACGAGCTCTACCCGCTGTCCATCGTTATCGAGGGCGACATTGCGGTCGCGCACTATCTCTACTCCGCGGCCTACGAAGGCAAAGACGGCGACGTTGAGATCAATAACGGTCGCTACACCGATATCCTGATCCGGACGGAGGACGGCTGGAAGTTTTTCGCCTGGCACGGTGGTGACGACGAGTAAAAACCCGCGGTTAAGGCTGCGTTCAGCTTCGGCACGCTAGTCTGCGTCTTACGGTCGGCCCATTGCGTCGACGAGACACAGGTAACTGCTATGCCCGTAAGGATTTCGCTGACGCTTGCCCTCGCGAGTCTGCTCGCATCGACAGCCGGCGCCCAGGTTCCGGTCGACGAAGACGGCCAGCCCATCGGCACCTACTCATCTGAAGGCGCCGGCACCGCCGACTTCGCCACGGCCGATGACGCCCTGTTGTCGGTTGCCGAGCTGTCCGATCTCGTCGCGCCGATTGCGCTGTACCCCGACGACCTGCTGGCCATTGTGCTGCCCGCGTCAACCTTCCCTCTGCAGATTGTTGAGGCCTCACGGTTTCTTGAAGCCGTTGAGAGCGACTCCGACCTGACGCCTGATGACGACTGGGACGACTCCGTCGTTGCGCTCCTGAACTACCCCGAAGTTGTCGAACTGCTGAATGAAGACCTCGACTGGACGTGGGCGCTCGGTGAAGCCGTGGTAGCGCAACAGGCTGACATCCTGACGGCGGTGAATGATTTCCGCAGCCGGGCCCGCGCGGCCGGCAACCTCGAGACCGATGACTACCAGCGGATCGAGGAAAACGATGAAGGCATCATCGAAATCGAGCCTCTCGAAGACGACGTAATCTACGTGCCCTACTACGAACCGGAACGCGTCGTCGTCTACCAGACACGACCGGTCTATCACTATTACCGACGCGCCTACCCGGTGTACTACTACCCGTACCCGGACTACTACGTGCATTACCGTCCGTTCTGGGGAGTGACCACCGCGTTTTCGATCGGCTGGATCTCGCACAGTCTGCACGTACGCCACCACTCCTACTATGGACACCCCTATTACGGCCATTTTTACCGTGATCGCTGGTGGTATCGCCGGCCCTCCGTAAGCGTCTTCCATTCGCGTTATTACGGCGGCCATGGCGTGACCCGCAGGCACTACCGCTACGGCGACTATTGGCAACCTCGCTACGAGCGCCGACTGAGTCGAAACAACCAGCGCATAACCCGGAGCTACGGCGCGAGAGACGTCCGCCGTTCGACACCGCCGCGCTACGGGTTCAGCCGAAGCCAACAGGAACGCCACAGCGATTCGCGCAGCAATATCAATCGCCAGGCAACGGCCCGCTCAACATCGCAACAGCGACCGTCGACCGTACAGAACCGTTCTCGCAGCCAGTTTGCCTCACCAAATCGTCGTGAGACGTCGGCACGCTCCGGTCAGACACGCAGCCCGGAGACCCGGCCTCGCACCTCGACCAGTACCTCGCAACGACGCAGCGAATCGGCGCGAGTTCAAGCAGATCGCTCCGCGACTCGGCAGACAAGGCAGACAAGGCAGGGATTTAGTAACAGCCAACGGCGCAGCGAGTCATACCGGCCACAGCCTGCACAACGCAGCCCGTCGGCCAACCAGAGATCGTCGACACCGGCGAGGCAGTCCGTGGGACGTGTCGCGCCATCGACGCCGTCCGTTCGGCGTGAACCGGCACAGCGACAGTCGTTCAGTTCTCGCCCGACCCAGCGACAATCCGCGCCGCAACGCAGTGCGCCGCGGCCGTCGAGCCGGCCATCAGCACAACGCAGTGGCTCTTTTTCGGCGCCGTCCCGGAACGAGAGTCGGCGCAGCGCGCCGTCGCAGCGTCGGGATTCGTCGCGTCGGGAATCGTCGAGGAGGCGTTAGCCGCCGGTGAGCGTGATTAGTCGTCGGCGTCCTCGGTCGACGACTCTGCGGCAGGCAATCGACCCGCTTTACGAAGCGCATCCCGCAAAACGAATTCGATCTGCGCATTCAGACTGCGCAGATCGTCATTCGCCCATCGCTGCATGGCAGACAGGGTTTTCTCCTCCATACGCAATGCGAACGCTTTTCGATTCGACATCGCGTCAGACTCCGGCGCTAGTTGTACAGAGAGCCGGTATTGAGAACGGGCTTGGCATTTTCTTCCCCGCAAAGCACGACCAGCAAGTTGCTGACCATCGTGGCCTTACGCTCCTCGTCCAGCTCGACAACGTTGTTCGCCGACAATTCCTTCAGGGCCATATCGACCATACCGACAGCACCGCTGACAATTTGCTGGCGCGCAGCAATGATGGCGGTGGCTTGCTGTCGTCGCAGCATTGCGTTGGCGATTTCCGGTGCGTACGCCAGGTGACTGATGCGCGCCTCGATGACGGTAACGCCCGCCTGGTCGAGTCGATCCTGGATCTCCTTTTGCAAGGCGGTCGCAATCTCAGCCGGGTTTGAACGCAGCGCGACGGCCTCGCCTTCGTTTGGTTCGTACGGATAGGTCGTGGACAGGTTTCGCAGAGCAGACTCACTCTGAATTTGCACAAACTCTTCGTAGTCGTCGACCTCAAACAAGGCCTCGGCAGTGTCGAAGACCTTCCAGACGACGACCGCAGCAATCTCGATGGGGCTGCCGTGGGAGTCATTCACTTTCAGCTTGCCGCTTTCGAAGTTTCGAACGCGAACGGATACCGCCGTTTTTGAGTAAAACGGATTGGCCCACTTCAGACCGGGCTCATGAACGCTACCGACGTATTTACCGAAAAGCTGCAACACCTTGACCTCGTTCGGGTTAACCAGAAACAGCCCCGCAAGCATGAAGACGTTGATGATCGACAAGGCGATGGATCCGAGGATGAAGCCAACGGCGTCAGCGCGGACTGCCCAGACCAGCATCAGGACGAGTGCGACCTGAATAACCAGCAACACAAACAACATCAGGTACCCCGATGGCACACTGCGTTTCATTTCCGTGATCATGACAACTATCTCCTCATTCAATATGCGATCATTTTGATATCACATTGATTAAGTGTCAATAACGTTATGTCAAATACTGATCATAGAACACAGGCGTTGCCGACGAGCGGCAACGATCTTAGCTATTCAGTGACATTGGCAGGCTGACTTCGAAGCACGCGCCGGGGATTCCACGGTCAACCAGCCTCAAGCCGCCGCCGTGCGCCCTGGCAACGAGCGTGGCGAGATACAGCCCGAGCCCGGTGCCGCCGGTCTCTCGGGCACGAGACGGGTCACCGCGGTAGAACGGCTCGCCGATGTGCTCCGCCTGTTTGGGGTGAATGCCAGGTCCCCGGTCCTGGATGCGGAAGACGATTTCATACGAACTGGACCGCGCGCCGATTTCAATCGGTCCGCTGTCCTCGGGCGAGTAACGCAGCGCGTTGCTGATCAGGTTTTTAAGGCACAGCATCAAACGCGGCTCGTCGACATTGATCTCGAGGTCGGCGGCCCGAATGTCGAGCTCGAGGCGGTGCCGGTCACGATCGAAGTAGTTGCTGATCATGTCGTCGATAAGGTCGCCAACGCGAACTTTGCTGCGCGTCAGCGGTGCGTGCCGTTCATTAAGACGCTCCGCCTCCAGCAGGGTACCGACGATCTTGTCCATCTCAGTGACTTCCGCACGCAGCGACTCACAGTCATCCGTGTCGATCAGCTCCGTCGCGATGCGCAGTCGCGACAGCGGTGTGCGCAATTCGTGGCTGATGCCCAATAGCAAGGCACGCTTCGCATTCAGCATGTTCTGGACGTTTTCCGCCAGCTCGTTAATGCCGGTGGCCAGCTCGCCAAGCTGGTCGCCTCGAATGTCGTCAATACGGTAATCGAAATTGCCGGCGCCGATGTGCGCTGTGCCCTCCCGAATAGCCCGGATCGGTTTGAACAGCCAGCTGACCAGGAAGTACAGGATCAGCAGCAGGAACAAGCCCATGCCAACGATGATCAACTGCAGGTTCGGGTTGCGGCTCTCGTCCGCGATCTTCGGTGACGCCACGACGATGTCGTAATCGCCTGTGGTCATGCGCAGGAAATTATGCTGGCCCTGGTTGGCGAACTGGACACCCTGCAGTTCGTCGACCCAGGCGCCCGGGCTGTCGCTGAACGCCGGACTCTGCCCGAATTCGAGTTCATTGAGCGTCGGAAAGGCCTCGTCTGAGGCCCAGTCGATGTCGGGGCCCACGATTCGAATATCGACCGGCACCTGTTGCGTGATCTTGAGGGCCCGATCGATTCGCGGCGGATCGCCAATATCGTTGAGCACGTAGTAAACGTGCAGCGACAAATGCCCGGTGATCAACCCACGAATATCGTCCGAGTTGTACACCCAGCGAATCGCGCCGATGGCGCCGTAGACGAACAGCGCGCCCATCAGGAAAAAAATCGCCAGCAGCCGGAACGACAGCGAGCGCCTGAAACGTTTAAGCATCCGTAATAGGTACACCTATAAACGAGTATCCCCTGCCCCACACCGTCTGAATGAACCTCGGCGGCTTGACCGAATCACCGAGCTTCTGACGAAGCCGGCTGATCATTATGTCGACGCTGCGGGTCAGGATGGCCGCGTCGATGCCACGAAGCTCACCGAGAATGTCGTCGCGCGACAGCTTTTTGCCGTGACGCCGCGCAAGGATCAGCAGGAGCTCGTATTCCATGGACGTCAACTCGACCGGCTGCTCGTCAACTTTCACCGAGCGCGATTCGACGTCGATCTCGAGACCGTCAAACACCAGCTTGGACGCAGACGGTCCCGCAGCATCAGAACGTCTGAGGATCGCCTGGACCCTGGCAACGAGTTCGCGAGGCTCGAAGGGTTTGCCGATGTAATCATCGGCGCCCAGCTCGAGGCCGGACACACGGTCGATCACATCGCCACGCGCCGTCAGCATGATGATTGGAATATTGTTGGTCTTTCGCACTTCACGACAGATCTCGAAGCCGTCCTTGCCGGGCAACATCACATCCAGCAGCAGCAGATCGGGGTCTTCCACGCTCAACTTCCGGAACCCCTCGTTCGCGTCGTAAGCGCAGACTAGATTGATTCCAAATCGCTTGAAGTATGTTTGCAACAACTCCGAGTGCTTACGATCGTCGTCGATGATTAAGACTTTAGTCATTTCAGAATCTTACCTGTGTTTTTTGGGGCATTTGGGTTGTGTTGTCTGCGTGATACACTAAGATACACGTGGTTACCAGACCGAAACCAAAAAGAGGAAATCTGGCCTGAGAATTACGCCCAGATTTAACTCCGTTGTTTAATGTCTCAAAGGGGCAAACATGAAACTCAAAGCGATTCTACTCGCAAGTGCTGCCATTGCACTCGTTGGATGCGACTCGGACGATGTCGAGCCGCTCACTAACCAAGGGCCGCTCTTCAACCCGCCGGAGGCGGCGATTGTGCAGGTCATCCATGCTGTGCCGGATGCACCGCCTGTTAACGTTAACGCCGGCGGCAGCGCTATCACCTCCGGTCTGGACTTCAAGGGATCCTTCGGCGGCCTCGGCATCGAGCCCGGCACGCTGAACATCACCGTAGACGCTATTGACGCGGCTGCGACGCTCGCCGGGGTCATTGATGCCGACGTGACATTCGCAGCAGACACCATCACGACGATCGTCGCAGTCGGTTCGACAGCAACGATCCAGCCGCTGGTCGCTGTTCAGCCGATCGCAGCACCTGCTGCGGGCAACGCGCGCGTATTCGTCGCACATGGCTTCGACGGCGCCGGCGTCGTGGAAGTGTTCGCTTCCGCCGCTGGTGTTGCACCTGTCGACGCCGACTCGCTTGGCACTTTCGACTTCCTCGGTACGCTCGGTCCCGTCGAAGTACCGGCAGCCAGCTACACGCTTACGGTTACCGACGGCGGCGCAGGCGGCACGGTCCTGTTCGACGGCGACGTGACCCTGACCGACGGCCTGGACGTCATACTTGTTGCCACGCCAACATTTGAAGGCGGCTCGACCGCAGCGCTGTCGCTGGTCGGCCATGCCCGCAGCGCCAACTCGGCGATTGAAATCCGCGACAACGACGACCCGGCATTTGTCCGTGTTGGCCACCTGATTCCGGATGCACCGGGCGTAGACGTACTGGCTGACGGCGCTGAATTGGTCGGCGACCTCGAGTTCCCGAACTTCACTCCGATCGTCGAGGTCGCTCCCGACAGCTACGACATCGCTGTTACCTTGGCCAACGA
>JBCDJX010000095.1:0-13711 GCA_038747355.1 Pseudomonadota bacterium
ACGAAGCCGTTCGCCGTAAACCATGGGGAGCCGAGATGCTGGCGTATCGCGCTTACGCGCTGTGGCAGTACGATCAAAAGGACCGCGCGAGAATCGCCCTGCGCAAGGCGATCGACACCGCGACCCGAGATTCAGACCCCCAGCTGCCGGAATACGAGAATGTCCTCTCGCAGTGGGACGAGGTACCGCCAGAATAAGCGGGATTGCCAAGCTGACGGCGATGTCGATTGACCGGTCTCGCCACTCGACGAATCGAACACCTTGCGATGCAAGCGAGGGCTTTCTCGGAGTCCTTGCACCGCTGGCTACTCAACGTGGCTGAGAACGATCTCGTTCTTGTCACCGGAATTGGCAAAAACGAGATCCGGGACACCGTCGCCGTTAAGATCGCCGGCCGCCACCGCGTAGGTCGTCGCGTCCAGTCCGGGCAATGTCGTCAGGATATAGCCATCGCCTTTTGCGACGGCCACGACGTTTCGACCGCGGACCCCGAAAACGATGTCGTCCTGACCGTCGACATTGAGATCGGCAACCGTCACCGCCGATGCCGACGCCAGATTTTTGAATTCGTGCTTTGAGACCAGGGCGTTGCCCGTGAAGCCGAGCACGTGGCTGGGCGCGGTCAGTCCGGCGAGTATGACCTCGGCACGACCGTCACCGTCCAGGTCATGGACGGCGACCGCTCGGGACTCTTCATCCGCGGAGCCGTAAAGCGTCGTGGTCGTAAAGGCTCCATCCGCTGACTGAAGCAGCAGGGCTACGCTGCCACTCCCTCGAAGCGAGAAGGCGATGTCAGCCAGGCCATCGCCGTCAACATCACCGGCGCCGACGCTGACTGCGGGGCCCTCAAAAAGATCTACGCGTCGGGGAGATTCGAGGAGTGGGCCTAAAAGCGCGTAGCTTTGTCCGCCACGCTCTGAAAACACGGCGTCGAGGTAACCGTCGTTGTTGAGATCACGCACAACGCAGTCCCGGGAGGCGGTGGGCCGGCCGACGTCGGAGACCTCGTCGAGGCGGCCGTCGCCGCTGTTCACGTAAATGGCCGGTGGCGGTCCGTCGCGCGCCACAACAACGTCGATATCGTCATCATTGTCGACGTCGCCAGGGCAGGCTCGATAGCCCGTGTTTGCCGTGAGGCCAACCGTCTCTTGCTGAAACACCACGCCAGAACCATCGTTCCGCAACAGCAGGTTGTCCTCCTCCCAGTGCCGCCCATTCACCACGAAAACATCGTTGATGCCCCGCCCGCCAAGGTCCGCGATCGCGACGCCACCGCTTCGGTCATCGTCTTTGCCGAACAGTCCGCTGTCACTCGCAAAGGCAAATCGGACACCGCCGACGTCAGCTGCGTCGTCTTGTGGCTGACTGCAAGCCGCGGCCAACGTGGTTATAACGACCAGCAGCAGTTGCTCGGGTCGGCGCGGCCAGGACGGTATCGGCATAGAGGCATCGGATCGCGGCAGTTGGGTACCTGAAGCTTAGCAAACTGGCGTCGGCCGATAAGCGCCGGTATCAGCAGCCGTGCACGAACGAGGGCGTCTCGAATCGGTGCGCCTCGTAGATGTCGGGCAGTCGCGTTCCGTTGGCGTGGATTTTTCGAAACGACAGGTACTGACGGCTGAAGTTTTCAAACTCAAGGTACGCGGTATCAACGTCGTTATCGGACCAATCGTGGTAGTCGAGCCGAACCTTGCCGTCCTGGTAGACCCAGTTGCCACCGCTGTCGAAATACCGTGTGGCCGCTCCGTTGGTGACGAGGGACTGTGCGTAAAACCGCCCGGCCTCGTCGAAGTGAAATTCGGTCAGGGTGGTGACTTGTCTTTCCGCGTCATAGTGCTCGACGCGCCAATCGCCGACGAAGTCGTCGGTGGAGAAAAGCGATTGTGCGGCTACCGCGAATGGCAGGCTGCTGAGTAATAGGACAACAAGTATTTTCATGATCGTCTCCCGGGTTCGACGGTCTCAGCATCCGCTTGCGCCGTGCACACGCGGTGCGGCAAAAGTGATGAAATATGGCGCCGGGCGTTGTCTGCCACTGCATGCGGCTGAATCGACGCGTCGGCTCAACGGGAGTGACCCGTCGCTAATGGCATTGGTCCACAGCGCGGTGTTTCTGCTCGCGTGCGGTCTGCTGTCTTGCCGGGTATCGCTTGGGCACGGCTCTGGAGTTCCTCGACGTGTCGTTGGCGATTCGTTGTCGTGATGATGGCAAGCATTGCGAGGCAAGCCCAACGTGCCACCGGGCTTCGCTAAAATGCACGTTGTAAGGGTGTGTAAAACGGAGCGGACCGAATGGATGTCTATAAACCACTGAAAGAGCATTTTGCCAGCGACGCTCGCGTCACTGTCAATGAGGGCAAGGGCGCACAAGGCATCAAGGTCAGAGTAAAGAACAAAGACAAGATGGTGATCATGTTCTCCAAGGGCGACCTGCTTTTGCAGATGCCCCCGCCAACAATCGACGAGTTGCTCGGACAGGGAAAAGGCGTGCCTTATGAAGTGAGTCCGGGTCGAGTTATGAAAGACCGGATCGTCATTCCCGTTGCGAAGAAGCGCTCCTGGAAGGCGCTGTGCGAGCGCGCCATTGTCGAAGCCCATAAACTGTGAGCATGCGGGACTTTATAGAACAGGCCGCGGGACACCGGGTGCTTTGGCACACCTTCTTATGGGTGAACCAGACGTTTCACCGAGCGAACAAGGTGCTTCGTCTCAAGCGTCGTTTTTGATTTCAAAAGCATGGGCCTGCACACTGTCCACGCGCATTCTGGAGATGGCCATTCCCCCGTTACACGCAATCGGTTTGAGCATACTGCTGCTGGCGTCGCCGGCCTCGGCGAGCCAGCCAGCCGATGTCGTCGAGGTGGACGTACGCATTTTCGACGCCCGCTTTCAGGAGGTCTTCGCGGAAGAGCCAAAGGTTGAATTGCTGGCCGACGGATTGGGCTGGGCAGAGGGGCCTGTCTGGAGCGCGAGCCTCGACGCACTGCTTTTCTCCGATGTGGCCGCCGGTGTGATTTATCGCTGGGACGCAGCGAAGGGTCTCAGCGAATTTCTGTCGCCGTCAGGTCACCCGCCCGATGACGGTCCGACGGCATGGCGAGGTTCGAACGGCTTGGCCATCGACGCCGATGGGCGACTGATATTGGCTCAGCAGAGCCGCCGGACGCTGGCGCGGATGCGAGCGTCGCTGAATGAGCCGGTGCCCGACTTCGAAACCCTGGCATCGCATTTCCAAGACAAATCCATTAACAGCCCAAACGATCTGCTGGTGCACCCCTCCGGCGACCTTTTCTTCACCGACCCGCCGTACGGCCTATCCGGTTTTGAGAACAGCCCGGCGATCGAGCTCGACTTCTTCGGCGTGTTTCGCTGGTCTGAGTCCGGTGGGCTGAGTGTCGTCACGGCAGACCTGGCGAAACCCAACGGCATCGCCTTGTCGCCGGATGGCTTGACGCTGTACGTCAGCAATTCCCAGCCGGGCGATGAACACATCGTGGCGATCCAGCTCGACGAGCATGGCGCGCCGCAGGAAAGTCGAATGTTATTCGACGCCCGCGGTCGGACCGCGGGTGATGATGGCTCTACCGACGGCTTGACGGTCCATCCGTCCGGCATGCTGATCGCTACGGTTCCCGGCGGTATCGCGATGCTGTCTCCTGCCGGAGAACTTCTCGGCGAGATGTCGCTTGGCCACACAACCAACGTTGCCTTCGATGCGTCGTTGTCCTATCTCTACGTGACGACACCGAATCGTCTGTTGCGGGCGAAACTGCGTTGAAGCCGGGCAGCAAGAGCATCCTGTTTGGCTCAGCGCTACCGGGAAGCGCTTCTATCGGGCACCGACGCTCTGATGCGCCGGCGCATAGCGCTTTTGGGCTATCGTCCCGCGCACATCCACTATACTGATCGCGACTGGCTCTAAGCAGGTGAACCCAAGGTGAATGCGATGAAGATTCAGTATCTCGAGGTTGTTACTCCAAACGTCGACGCCGTTTGTGAGATGTACACCCAAACCCATGGCGTGGAATTCGGCGACAGCGACATGAGCCTCGGCGGGGCGCGCACCGCGACCCTCGAAGGCGGCGGCATGGTCGGAGTGCGCGGACCGCTGCGCGACGACGAGGGTCCGTTGGTTCGCCCGTACATGCTGGTTGACGACATTCAGGCCTCGGTTGATGCCGCAACGCAGGCCGGCGCCCAGCTGGCCCTTCCTCCGATGGAACTCGGCACCCATGGGACCTGCGCGATTGTCATCCACGGTGGGATCGAGTGTGGTTTCTGGCAACTTTGAGCACGTTTCCCGGGAGCGCTTTCGGCGAATAGGGTGCATGGCATAAGCTTGGCCCGATGAACCGTGTGGTTCACGCGTTCGTCGCCGTTGTTCTTGTTGGATGTATCGCACCTGGAAGCCGTGACATGACCGAAGAGGCAGACCCCCGCCGCAAGTTGTTGGCTGAAATAGGCGATATCAACGACTTCAGCCGGGCCAGATCGCTCGTGTCGTTGGAGTCTTTCTTTTTAGGAAACGACGACTACGGGTCAATCGGCTACAACTTTTATCCGGATCAGCCCAGCCCGTCCGAGTTTTTTGAGCTGTTTGCGAAAATACTTGGGAACTCGGCTGTCCGCGATGTGCTGGTACAGGTGCAACAACTTCGACGAAAACGCTTGGATGATTGGAGCGAAAGCGACGTAATCAAGAATCGCAGGTTCGACGTTGTAGGCGGCCTCCCAATACTTAATCAGGCCGGGCAGCTCCTTAACCGAACTTTCCACATCATATTTCAAAACAGAAAACTGGCTCTCAGTAAGAAAACCATTGTTGTATGCGGTCTCTTGCGCGGCCCAAAAATTTCGATATGTATAGGCCAAGGCTACTGCTTTGTGATGTTGTGCGCCGGTGGGCGAGTAATCGACATTCCTCATCTCTTCAAGCAAGTCAGCAACCGAGTCGTCTGTTAGCAACAGTCGATTGAATTCGTTCACATCACGCGACAACTCGTATGAGATGGTCGCTCGTGCAGTCGTATTCGCCTGTCTCACCTCGAAAAAGACCAATAAAACCGATATTACTACCGCGGATAGGCCGATGAGTTCGGCAGTCTGCTGCCAGGAAAGTTTCTTCATTGTTCACCGAGTAGTGCGGAAAAAGAGTCCGCCGAAGCAACGATTAAGACGAAATGAAACAAGTGTCCACAGAAAGCTGGTAACTCCAGGGGGCGAAAAGCAGACCCGAGCCATTAATCAAGTTATAGGCCAAGAGCATCGGCATTCGCCCTGAGATATGGCAGCACGGCCTCTGTTGTTAACTCTGCTAACGCGCGATGAATGTCCTTCGCATTACGATTCACGACAGTAAAGCCCGCACCTGACCCAACACGCACAGATGTATAACCTTGATCATTTCTTATCGTAGTTCTGAAACACACCATGACTCCTGACGACTTACCGTAGGGTCTAATTCTGTACTCAAGGTAGCGATGCTGATCGGTTACCGAAACGGGCGTAAGTCTGTTAGCCCGTAATATATCGTGCACAACCTTCTCGTCAGCGTCGCCAGATCTATGCAAACGCTCTAGCACTTCAAGTGACGGTCGAGACATCGTTCCAGTCGGCGCATCTTCGAACACCGACGACATCTCGGCGGGAACCACATCAGAGCCACCGAAACCGACCACAGGAATCTCAGCCGGATTAGCGACTCTTAATAGGTGGTTCTCAATCAAGTCGGTGTCCGCTTTGGGTCAGGAGCTGAAATCATACCAGACCCTATGAGATTGCCTGCTTAGTACTGGAAGCGGGCATAGCAGGCATCATGAACAGATAGCTTGCTAGTGCTTTCACTAACTCCCGCTGTTAACTTGTAGAAGTCGCAAGGAGCGGAGAACTTGGTTGGCTGAAGACATCCCGTTGGGCTTTTGGATGTTCCTGGGAGTTTCGGCAGCTCTTAGCCTGGGCGTGCTGCCGTCGGTTTTCCGAGCAGAACGACCTGTGGTCCTAAGGGCGCTCTTGGCAATCATCTGCTTCCTACCCGTTATAGGCTAACTTTGTGTTCTCTTCGTACTGTTTACACCCAGTCGTCTTCCGTCGCATCTGGACGGCACAAGAGCTGGCTTGGGCTCCTACTTCTATTTGCAGCAGCAGTTAAGCAATAACGCGGAAAACCCAAGCCTAGATAAGGCTTTGAGCGAAGAAGTAAAGGAAAACAAACGTCGAATGGCGAAATCGAGAGCTAAGAGCCGTCGAAAAAAACCGAAAGAAGAGATAAGCGCCTTACAACCCTTGATTATCTCAGTGGTTTGTAAGTTCTAGTCAGCTTTGGGTCAGAGGCTGAAAGCATAGCAGTCGTTAGCTGAATGTCTGGTCACGACGAAAAGCTGCCGGTCAGTCGAAATAAAATGACCATTTCGCGCGACTTCGAAATTGGTCAGTTCCCTCGATCTTCACGCAGTCATATCCCTCCTCCTCGCAGAAAAATCGGTCGCCCTGTTCAAGATCGTTTGACGAGATTTTCATGCGCTCGAGGAATTCTTCGGAGGTCGATTCCACAGACAGCAAGAATTGCGAGCCAGTCACAAGATCAATAAAGAAACGGGCCTCAGTTTGGCCCTTGGACAGTATCAGTAGAACAGCAGGCTCTCCGGTATGGATGTTCCGAGATGACTCTACAGAGTGCTCATAATCACTTTCGAAGAATAGAACCCAGTCTTTTACGGTTGGGCCAATCAGCGTGAGTGGCGCTCGCGCCTTTAGCTCTGACGTTTCAAACTGACGTTCATCCGAATGAACAGATTGGTACGGCAATGTCGTAGAAATTTGCAGTGCTAGCCAAGCCAAAGTGCTTTTCTGAAGTAGCATCCAATGTCGGCAATAGCTCAGGAGCCATCAGTATAGCGAACATTGATTGGGCGGCAGGATAAGGCCAACAGCGGCCCCTGATGTCCAGCTAGTTCGCTTCGATCATCCTGACGGTTGCGACGTTCCTTCAATTCGGAATACCGATGCAACATAATTGGGCAACGGTTCACATTAGTGGACTCTACGGCCCAGTACTATTTTCAGTGGGCGATTGCCGGACTCGACTATGAGTATATCGACGAAGAAAAATCTGGAGCTACATCTCGCAGCGCGCTGCCCGCTCAACTACGTTGTTTCGTGGGAGAACGACGTCGTAGCGCGAGACTTGAAGAACGTGACCGACAGGCTGTTCGAGGAGGCCTACACGTGGAGTGTGACCGAAGGCCTCAATTCGATTGCAGAGCCCTCCACGGAGACGCGGTTACAAGGGCCTTACGAAGTACTGGAGGCAATATCCGCCAGTAAGTCCAAGGCCATCTACTTTCTTAATGACTTCCACCCTTATATCACTGACTCAAGGGTCACACGGAAGCTTCGCGACTGCTACCACGCACTGCAGGCCGCGAGCGCCTGTCTTGTCATCGTATCGCCGAAGGTCTCGATTCCTCTTGAGCTCGAGAAGGAGATGAGTGTCTTTCACTATCCGCTGCCCGACCTGCAGCAGATAGGGAACATCTATGCGCAAATCCTCCGGGCAGTGAAACAGAACAATTCTTTGAAAATTGAGCTAACTGACGAGGAACAGGAGCAGCTCATCCAGGCGGGCATGGGGCTCACCGAGCGAGAGCTCAAGAACGTCTTTGCCAAGGCGCTGGTCAAGGACCGCAAGCTCGATATCAATGACATCGACGTAATTCTCGACGAGAAGCGGCAGATCATCGAAAAGAACGGATTCCTGGAGTTTTACTCGACAAACGAGAACTTCGGCAATGTGGGAGGACTTCGAGGCTTCAAATCCTGGATAGAGCTACGATCGCGAGTACTAAAAGATCGCAAGGCATCGGCCAGGCTCCCGACGCCCAAGGGTGTTCTGATTACGGGCGTTCCCGGCACCGGGAAAAGTCTGGTCGCGAAAGCGATTTCCTCGGAGTGGCGCTGGCCGCTACTCCGACTAGATGTAGGCAAGCTGTTCGGCGGTATTGTTGGTTCGTCCGAGCACAACATCCGGGAGACCATCGCGATCGCGGAAGCTGTTGCCCCCGCTGTTCTGTGGGTCGACGAAATTGAGAAGGGCTTTGTCGGCGTCATGAGCGGTGGCGACAGCGGCGCCTCTTCGCGTGTGTTCTCTACTTTCCTGACCTGGCTGCAGGAAAAGCGGAGTTCCATTTTCCTGGTGGCCACGGCAAACAACATTTCGGCGCTGCCACCGGAGTTCCTTAGAAAGGGACGCTTCGACGAGACCTTTTTTGTCGACCTTCCAAATGCCGATGAGCGAACCGAGATCTTCCGTATCCACCTCGCTCGACACAGCTCAGCGGCCTTTACGCTCGAGGATTACGACGCCTTGGTCAAACAGAGCGATGGGTTTACAGGAGCCGAGATCGAGCAAGTCATCCTGTCGGCGCTCTATGCGGCCCTTTCTGAAGGCGAGGAGCTTTCGCGCCAGCACATTGCGGCCGAGATTGCGGCAACGTATCCGCTGTCCAAAACAATGAAGGAACAGATAGACGCTATGCGCGAGTGGGCACAATATCGGGCTCGATCCGCGTCTTCCTCTGAGGACACGCCTGCCGGCGTCGAAAACCAGCGATGGAGCAATCTCTGATGTGGTGGTCACGAAAGGATAAAGGAAGGGAAAAGTCGTTCAGCTTTAGTAAGAGCACGACAACAGTATCCACCTCAGTCTCGGTCAACGGTCGTCAGATGGAACTGCCTGATGGCGCGAATCTCAACGAGATCAAGGCAATGCTCATGCAGGCAGGGCTGGACGCCGATACGATTCAGAGTGTTGTTGCTTCGATGGGACAGGTCTCGGCAGATACAGAGACCAAGACTCAGGCGAAGGTAGACTGCTCAGCCTGCGGACGCACTGTAAATTTCGGAAAGGGGCAATGCATGTACTGCGGCAACAGTCTGAGTCTGCCGGCGGACAACACTGTGGCTAGCAAGTCGATAGATGCGGAGATTCTGGAGTCGGCCTCGGCTGAGTCAGAGCAAGCGAATGCCGAAACGGCATTCATCAATCGCCTAAAGGACATTTGACGCATTCCCTCGACTCGATCAGTGAGTTAGCCATGCCCAGATTCGCATGCACCACGCCGTTTCCTGTCCGTTTTGCTTAGCCGTCTCGTCCGGTCTACCTCAAGTCAGAGCCTTAGTCGAAGCGCGGTCCAACAAATATTGAGCCCGCTCGAGGCGCTCGAAACTACTGTCAGTCGGCCGCCCTATTCAGCCGAGTAATCGTCCGAGAGCGATTGAGCGAGAGTTCGGGTCAGGAGTCGAAGTATTAGCAGATATCGCCTGGAAGGAAGCTAACGGCCAGAAGCAGTCGTCGCGTTTTCAGGAACCGGCTCCCGTTGCTACTGTTGCGGCGTCACTGCGACTCGAATCCTGCTACCGTGCGGGTCCTTGAGGCCAAGGCTGAATACCGCCTCTTTGCCGCTCGTCGTGACTAAGCTCGGTTCGCTTACCAGTGCAAATTCGCCACCTTTATCGGCATAGATTTTCAACGAGATCAGTATTTGGGAGTTCCCCAGATCGCTTGGAGTAACCAGTTCCTTGAAGATGCCATCCATCTGGAATTGAGATTCCTCTCCATCTCCTATGCTCATCTCCCCGATATGCTCATACACGTCGTCTTGAGCCGTGACGACGGTATGGAAACTCAACGTTATGTCTTCGGCTACAGCGAATCGAGTGATGGAGAACGAAACCAAAGCGAGTGTCGCGAGCGCAGCCGCCATAAAAGCTGGTCGCAGCTGCAATTTGGCCCTACCGGATCTGTGTTCCAGTTTGGAACTGACGACTAGATCCGATGGGCTCATTTCGAAGCAACAGGCGAGCGCACGAGTGGATTCCGTTGATGCTGATCCGGTCTTCTCGATCCTTTGGACAGTTCGAAGCGCGAGCCCCGACACCTCGGCCAGATGCTCTTGGGTCCAGGCTCGCCTATTCCTCTCGCTTCTAACTTTTTCCGCGTCAATTTTCGCCGTCATGCACTATCTCTCTATTGGGTTTCGGTTGAGCTATTCTTCAACCTATCTGAGGACATTGACACGTAACTCTTACGTCACCGAGCCGCCACCGCGGAACTAGCTGCTCAGATCTGAATGCCTGCTTAGGGTCAGGAGCCGTCATTATACCGATACCTCGACTCCAGTCCGCTTTTGTCAGAAAGCGGAAGAAGTGACGGAGTTACGTAGCTCCTTTTCTCAAAAAGTGACGGAGTTATGCACTGAGTGACGGAGTTACGTCCTGAGGTTCAACACAAAGCCCGTCCTTATCTCTTACTCGACGGTCACCGACTTCGCCAGATTGCGTGGCTGGTCCACATCGGTGCCCTTCAGGACGGCGACATGATACGAAAGCAACTGCAACGGGACGGTGTAGACGATCGGCGCGATCAGGCGATCCACGTGTGGCATCTCGATGACCGTGATGCCTTCTTCACTTTCGATGTCCGTGTCTTTGTCGGCAAAAACGTAGAGCTGGCCGCCGCGTGCGCGGACCACCTGCATGTTCGATTTAAGCTTGTCGAGCAGTTCGTTGTTGGGCGCGACGACGACCACGGGCATGTCTTCATCGATGAGTGCCAGCGGACCGTGTTTCAGCTCACCGGCTGCGTAGGCCTCAGCGTGAATATAGGAAATTTCCTTGAGCTTCAGCGCACCCTCCATCGCAATCGGCCACATCGGACCGCGGCCCAGGAACAAGGTGTGGTCCTTTTCAGCAAAGTCCTCAGCAACCTGCTTGAGCTGCTCGTTCATTTTCAGCGACTCGTCGACAGCGGCCGCTGCGTGTACCACGTTCGGCACCAATTCCGCTTCCTGCGCCTCGCTCATGCCGCGTTGACGAGCCAGCATCAGGGTCACGATCAGCATGGACAACAGCTGGGTCGTGAACGCCTTGGTGCTCGCAACGCCGATTTCTGGTCCGGCCTGCGTCATCATAACGAGATCCGACTCACGCACCATGGAACTGTGTGAGCTGTTGCAGATCGTCAGTGAGCCCAGGTAACCGGATTGTTTTGCCATGCGCAGCGCTTCCAGCGTGTCGGCAGTTTCGCCCGATTGCGACAGCGTCAGGAACAGCGTGTTTTCCGGCACCACCACGTGTCGATAGCGGTACTCGCTGGCGATCTCGACCTGGCAGGTCACACCGGCCAGGGCTTCCAGCCAGTACTTGCCAACACAGCCGGCGTGGTAGCTCGTGCCGCAGGCGACGATGTGGATGTTCTCGACTTTTTGCAGCAACTCCTCAGCCTGCGGACCCAGCGAATCGGCAACGACCCGGCTGTTCTCGATACGCCCGTAAAGCGTGTTGGCCAGTGCGCTCGGCTGCTCGAAAATCTCCTTGAGCATGAAGTGGCGGTACGGCCCTTTTTCCGCCGAGTCGGTGGTCCACTGTGTCTCGTGCGTCTCGCGCTCGACAGGATTACCGTCTGGGTCAGTGATGTTGACAACATCGCGACGGATTTCGGCGATGTCGCCCTGCTCCAGGTAAATGAAACGCTGGGTCACAGGCAACAGGGCGGGCACGCCACTGGCGACAAAGTTTTCACCGATACCCAGACCCACGACCAGCGGGCTGGCAACTCGACTGACCACGATGCGATCAGGGTCCTGCGCATCGAACACCAGCAGCGCGAACGCGCCGGTGAACTGCCTGACCGATTTACGCACAGCTTCCAGCAGGTCGAGACCCTGTTTGACGTAGTCGTGCACAAGGTGTGCGGCGACCTCCGTATCGGTCTCGGACTGGAACTCGTAACCCTTGGCGATCAACTCATCCTTGATGGACTGGTAGTTTTCGATGATGCCGTTGTGGATCACCGCGATTCGGTCGCCGGACAAGTGGGGGTGTGCGTTTGCCTCCGTCACGCCACCGTGGGTGGCCCAGCGCGTGTGCGCCACACCGAGGCGGCCCGCGGTTGGATGACTTTCTATGCGCACATCCAGCTCCGCCACCTTACCGACGGTCTTTCGAAGCCCGATGCTCGCATCGTCTTCGAGGACGGCAACGCCGGCCGAGTCATAGCCGCGGTACTCCAGGCGCCGCAGGCCCTCAACAAGAATCGGTACGACGTTTCGTTCGCCGATGGCACCGACAATTCCGCACATACTGTTCACTCCGTCACCGCGCAGTGCACGGCTACTGCTTGTTCTCAAGTTCTGACCCGTCGCGATGCCGCAACGAGCCGACGCTAGTCTTTCGGTTTTTTGACCGGACGCTGCCAGCCGCTGATCGTGACCTGCTTCGGGCGCGCAACGGTCAGCGCGTCATCCGGCGCTGTCTTGCTGATCGTCGACCCAGCACCGATGGTGGCGCCTTTGCCAACCTCCACCGGGGCCACCAGTTCAACACCGGAGCCGATGAATGCACCGTCGCCGATAACGGTGCGATGCTTGTTCGCGCCGTCGTAGTTGCAGGTGATCGTGCCCGCACCGACGTTGACGTCGCTGCCGATGTCGGCGTCGCCGATGTAGGTCAGATGGTTGACCTTGCTGCCATCGGCAACCGTGCTCTTCTTGACCTCGACAAAATTACCGACTTTCACGCGGTTCTTTAAATCGGCGCCCGGTCGAAGCCTGGCAAACGGGCCGATCTCGCAAGCCTCACCCGTTGTCGCACCCTCAATGTGGCAATTGGAATGCACCACGGTGTTTGCGCCGAGCGAGCTGTCGCGGATCACGGTGTTCGATTCGATAACGACGTTATCGCCCAGCGTGACGTCGCCTTCGAAAATGGCATTCGCGTCGATGTACACATCGCGACCGCAGGTGAGCGTACCGCGAACGTCGACTCTGGCCGGGTCGGCAAAGCCGACACCACCGGTCATCAGTGCGTCCACGGCGCGTGACTGGAAGGCACGCTCGGCTTCGGCCAGCTGGCGTTTGTCGTTGATGCCCATCACCTCGGTCGCCTCGTCCGACTTGATGCCTTTGACAGCGATGCCGTCGGCCACGGCCATGGAGATGATGTCGGTCAGGTAGTACTCGCCCTGGGCGTTATCGTTGTCGAGGTTGGCGAGCCATCGTTTCAGATTGCGTCCCGACGCCGCCATGACACCGGTGTTGATTTCACGAATGGCGAGCTGCTCGGGGCTCGCGTCTTTTTGCTCGACGATGGCGGTGACCACATCGTCGCTGCGGATAATGCGACCGTAACCGCCCGGGTCCGGCATGTCGACGGTGAGTACCGACAGTCCGTCTAGCTCGCTCTGCTCGATCATCGAGCTCAGGGTGGCCGCTGTAAGCAACGGTACGTCGCCGGCCAGAATCAGCACAAGATTGTCGTCCGGCGTGTCTGGGATGGCCTGCTGAACCGCGTGACCGGTGCCGTGTTGCACAGCCTGCAGCGCCCAGCGCAGCGAATTGCTGGCGAACACGGCCTGGACATCATCGCCGCCGTGCCCGTAGACGACACAGATATCGTCAGCACCGAGGGCCTCGGCAGTGTCCAGCACGTGCCCGAGCAACGGTTTTCCGGCAAGCGGCTGCAGCACCTTTGGCAGGCTGGAGCGCATGCGGGTTCCCTGGCCCGCGGCGAGAATAATGACACTGAGTCCCAAGAGTCGGGCTCCCTCAACAAAGACGACGGATTCTAACGCAAGTACCTGACTTTATCGTGGATTCGCCGGGTGGTTTCGGATGCGGTTCACACAAGGTTTTGTGTCGCTGATCTCGGAATCAAC
>JBCDJX010000096.1:0-13615 GCA_038747355.1 Pseudomonadota bacterium
CCTGCCTAAACCGGGTCATTTGTGCCTCCTCGCGCCTGCAATGCCTTGCGGCGCTCCGCGACGACGATCGCTCGTTGCGGCAAAAAGGCCGTGGACAGACGACTGGCCGCGGATGGGCGGTTGTGGTCCAGGTCTCGTGACGAAGTGACCCACAGGGACATCAGCCCGATCACTGCGAGAGCGAACGACATGAGCAGTATCA
The DNA here is from genome assembly GCA_038747355.1 of Pseudomonadota bacterium. Lineage (GTDB taxonomy): Bacteria > Pseudomonadota > Gammaproteobacteria > Steroidobacterales > Woeseiaceae > UBA1847. The sequence continues at coordinate 203 of JBCDJX010000096.1, forward strand.
TGCCGCCGGCTCCGGCTCCGGCTCAGCGCGCAACGGCGTTACACCATCAAAGCGCTCAGCGATCTGCATCAGCACCGGCATCAGGATCGCCCAGCCAATACCCAGCGCTGCGAGCGCCGCAGGCTGATCCGCGAATTCGATACCACCCAGCTTGTGGCCCGCCATGTAGGTCAGCGGACCGGATACGAGGCCCAGCACCGCTGCTAGTAGTGGTCGCCCCTTCATCCAGCGCATGGACAGGTTGAGCGTGGTTGCGAACAGGAACCACATGCCGATGATCCAGTACGGCGCAGCCTGGTTGATAAACATGCCGGACGGGTACTCAACCCAACCCATAAACACCAGCAGGCTGTCGAACAGCGTCCCGATGCTGCCGCAGATAACGATCAGCGTGAGTTCAGCGGTGAAGCGCTCAGCGCGAGCAAGGTGAATCGCAACGATCGCGAAGACCGCAATCGGACCGATCCACGGCATCTGATTGGCGCCACCGAGTACGGAGGAAAACCATCCGAGCTGGAACGCGGCGAAATTAGCAAAAATGTTCAAGAGGTTTCGCTCCCTTCCTTGGAGAACAGGTAGTGGCTGACGAACCATTCATTGCCGTTGTCGTAGGCAAACAGTTCCTCGCACGCCATGTAAAACATCCGCCAGCGCATCCACCAGCGGTCCGCCTCATCGTCGCCGTAGGTCTCGCGAAGAATCGGCATGATGTGATTTCGATTGGAGTCCATCGTGTCCAGCCAGGCGCGGCAGGTTTTCGCGTAATGATCGCCGTTCCAGGACCAGCGCTGCTCGACAGACAGATGCTTCGGGAATCGTAGCGGCAGGTCGACGCTTGGCATGATGCCGCCGGAGAAAAAGTGGCGACTCATCCAGTCGGTCGGACCGTTATCGATGAACTCATAAGGCGTCGTACGGTGCGTAAAGATGTGCATGAAAAAGCGGCCACCGTCATTCAGCCAGGTGCTGATACGACGAAACAACTCACCGTAATTACGCATATGCTCGAACATCTCGACCGACACGATGCGATCAAAGGTGCCCGGTGCCTCGAAGTCGTTCATGTCTGCCGTGATGATCTCGAGGTTGTCGAGCCCGCGCTCTCTCGCCTGCGACAGGATGTAGTCACGCTGCGACGACGAATTGGAAACACCGACGACCTGCGACTCCGGAAAATGCTCTGCAACGTACAACGACACCGAACCCCAGCCGCAACCCATATCGAGAATGCGCATACCGTTCTCGATACCCGCTCGCTCAATCGTGGTCTTCAGCGCGAGTCCTTCGGCATCCGTCAATGTCCGGGTATCGTCACGCCACTCACAGCAGCTGTACTTACGATAGTTGCCCATGCAGTAGCCGAAAAATGTGGCGGGCACTTCATAGTGCTGCTCGTTGGCAAGTTCCGGGACGAGAGCGATCGGCGAATCGTTCATCATGTCGACAAAGTCGTTCAGTGTGTTGGACGAAAACTCAACGTCACCGGACTGGATTTCTTCAGCCTTCCTGTCCAGCAGCCGGCGGATACCGGCGCGGATAACGGAATCGGGTACGAGACCCATCTCGGTCCAGCCAAGAGTTCTCGCTGTAACAACGCTCATTGCAGTTCTCCCTTAATCGGGTTCCGACTATAAGGGTGGGTCTGAGACCGGCCAACGGCGCGCAAATGTTTGTTACATTCACTTACATGCCGTTATGAATGAGTGGCTTAGACTCTCCGCTCCCCGTTTCCGGACCCTCTTTAATGAAACCCGCCATTGTCTGGTTTCGGCGTGATCTGCGCCTTTCCGATAACCCTGCGTTGAACCGCGCGGTCGAATCCGGTCGACCTGTTTTGCCCGTCTACATCGTCGATGAACTCGACACTCAGTCTGCCTCACGCTGGTGGCTGCACCACTCACTGACGGTATTACGCGGTAAGCTCGAATCGCTCGGCGGCAGCCTGACTCTGCTCAAGGGTGATGCTTCAGCCAAGCTGGCTGAACTCGCTGCGGCGACCGATGCCGAAGTTATCTATTGCTGCCATCGCTACGAAGCCGAAGGTCGTGCTCAGCTCATCGCATTGCGAAACGCGCTGCCTGAATCTGTTCGTTTGAACGCAGCCCACGGTTCGCTGCTGAATGAACCAGGGACGGTCGTGACCGGTTCCGGCTCGGTGTTCAAGGTGTTCACACCGTTCTATAAAGCCGCGATGCGTGTGCCGGTACCGGCACCGGATACCAAGACGCCAGTTAGCTTTCACGCTTCCCCGGACGACGCGGATTCGAACGTGCTGGACAGTCTGCTGCCCACCATCAACTGGGCAGACGGGTTTCCTGAGGATTGGACGCCGGGCGAGACCGCCGCATCGGACCGGCTGGACCACGCCGTGAAAAAGTCCGCCGACTACGGCGAGCTGCGTGACCGCCCGGATCTGGAGGGCACATCGCGTCTGTCACCCCACATGCACTACGGCGAGGTCAGCATCCGTGAAGTCTGGCATCGCCTTTCCGAGGTTGGTGGTGCCGAGCCACTCACACGACAGCTGTACTGGCGGGATTTCAGCTACCACCTGTTGGTCGAAAATCCCGACATGGGCTGGAAGCCGTTGAGACGTGAATTCGACAACTTCCCCTGGGTCGACGATGACGTTCTGCTCAGGGCGTGGCAAACGGGCCAGACCGGTTATCCGATCGTGGACGCGGGCATGCGCCAGTTGTGGCGAACGGGATGGATGCACAATCGCGTGCGCATGATCGTTGCGTCCTTCCTCGTCAAACACCTGCTGGTACCCTGGCAGCGTGGTGCTGACTGGTTTCTCGACACGCTGCTGGACGCCGACCTCGCCAACAACTCGGCGGGCTGGCAGTGGGTGGCCGGATGTGGCACCGACGCAACGCCGTATTTCCGGATCTTTAATCCGATTACACAGGGCAAGAAATTCGACGTCAGCGGCGACTACGTTCGCAAATTCGTTCCCGAGCTGGACAAGGTGCCCACCAAGTTCATCCACGACCCCTGGAACGCCGGTACCGACCTGCTGGCAGCGAGCAGCATCCGCCTGGGCGAGGACTACCCCTACCCGATCGTCGAGCACAAGGAAGCCCGCCAACGTGCACTGGACGCCTATCAACTGAGTCGCGATTTGCTAAAATCCGCGGCGGAATAGCCCCGGTAGCTCAGCAGGATAGAGCATCAGATTCCTAATCTGAGGGTCCCGTGTTCGAATCGCGGTCGGGGCGCCAATCGAGACGGGGGCCGCCAGGCCCCCGACCTTTGCGAACACTCCAAGGCAAAATCGTTTGTGCGGTCGACAAACCGTACACGCGCCATGGATTCCAACGCCACCTACCAGCCTGCAGGATCCGCGTTTTCGGTTCGTCGAGTAAAGTCCCTCGCCGCTTTTGGACGGGACAGCATTGGCGTCCATGGAATGCCGACGAATTTTGCGGCGCTCTGCAAACGATCCATTTCGCGGTCGTTGAGATCCGATTCAATTCGATAGAACTTGATAAGCCGTTTGAATTTCATGATTTGCTCCTGTTGATGTTCTGTATGGGCAAATCATCCGCTGTGGGCGTTTTTGCATCTTGACGGGTGACGACGGAATGTTGACAGAAGACGCCAGGCCGCGCGTTGCCGCGCTCGGGCATTCGATCCGCGCGAGATGCACTTTGAAACAACCTGATCGACTTCGGCGGGTAAAAATACCGGCTTGCCAATCGCCACCGGATACGCCAATGCGCCCGATAAAGAAGCTCCTGATCGCAGCAAGCCTGTTGACCTCAACCAGTGCGTTCGCCGACTTGTCGAAACTCCCGGATGGTGAGTACCGCGTCGATCCACAACACGGATACATCCTGTTCACGTATTCCCACCTGGGCCTGTCAGAACCGCGGGTGGGATTCAATCGTTTCGACGCCACGATCGACCTCAAACCGAGCGACCCGACCAACAGCGCGATCGCCGTGACGATCGATGTGGCCAGTGTGGACAGCCGAGTGGAGGCCTTGGACGGCCATCTCCGAAGTGAAAACTTCTTCGACGTCGAAAACCATCCGGAAATCACATTTACCGCCACATCGATTGCGGTGGCCGGCGATGGCTATGCGATTACCGGCAACGTCACGATCAAGGGCATCACTCAGCCGCTCACGCTGGACGCCAAGGTAGCCTCGCTCGAAAGGCATCCGATCAAACGGGTTCCTGCAATCGGCGTCTCCGCGAGGGGCAAACTCGCGCGGTCAGAATTTGATCTCGGCGACTACATCCCTGCTGTCTCCGATGACGTATCGCTCATCATCGAGGCCGAGTTTCTCCTCCGTTAAACCAGAATCGACGGCTCGGGCAGTCGACATCGCCGGTCTGGGCTCCTGCAACGTGTTTGTTGCACACCGGCGGTCGCCCGCAACAGGCTTACCCGGAAACGCCCACCGACCGGACTCCATCGAGCGTCGTCAGAAAATTTTGATCAGTCGCTCAATTCAATCGGTCATGTTTCGATTTTGTTAAATTTCTGCCGGATTCTGCCGACATCCACGGTATGAACATGCGATTTTTACCGCTCCTGGCCCTGTGGTTACCGGGCTTGTTACTCGCCGAAGCGGATATGCGGCGAGAAGCGTGCCTGCTCGGCCAGGACACAGCCACCCTGTATTACGAGCTACTCACCAAGCGCCCTGAAAAGGCGGACGAAATACGAGCGCAGGTAGCGACACGTATCGATCGCCGCGCGTATTACTGGGCTATGGTGTACGTCGAGCACGGCAAAAGCTACGAGGAGCTCGAAGACACCTATATGATGGTGTGTATGAAAACCGGCCCGTTACGGATCCCCGCGCCTCAGATCCCGTAAACCGCCTGAACCGCCGCCGTGCGGACCGGTCTGACAAACGAGCGGCTTTTGCCGATCGCGTTTTGGAGCTGGAAACACTGTACGGAGACGAACATGGGTATGACCACAATGTACACCCTGCTGTTTGTCGGCAATGCGGCTCTGTTTTTCCTCTGGTCTCACCACATTCTGAAGATCGCCCGGGGGGAATGTCCGCACTGCGGCAAATAGCCTGAATCGAGGCTAAGCCGATTGCTGGCCGGGGCATCGTGTCCGGCCACTTCACTTGTGCACGAATACCGTCCGCACTAGGATCGACCCTGATCCTTGCGAGCCAGGTATCCCATGAGCATCACCATCCGTCGTGCAACATCGGACGACGCCGACATCATTGCCGCCTTTAATCAGGGCATCGCCAGAGAAACCGAAGACAAGCACCTGGACGATCATATCGTCGGTCCCGGTGTATCCAATCTGCTGGCAAATGAAGCCGACGGTCGCTATTGGGTCGCCGAAATTGCCGGCAATATCGCCGGGCAAATCATGGTCACCTACGAATGGAGCGATTGGCGCAACGGGCGCGTCTGGTGGATCCAGTCCGTCTACGTGAAACCTGAGTATCGACGCCAGGGTGTGTTCTCCGCCTTGTATCGGCATGTCGAGTCCCTGGTGCGCGACGACCCGACAGCCTGCGGTATCCGCCTGTACATGGAATCGAGTAACGACAACGCACGATACGCTTACGAAAAACTCGGTATGGCGATGACGCCCTACCGGATCATGGAAGTGATGTTTTCAGACGAAGGGGAGAAACCGCATGCTTGAGGCTGGCTCGAAAGCACCGGAGTTTGTACTGCCCGACGACACCGGGAAGGAAGTGTCCTTGTCCGACCTGCTGAAGAATGGACCGCTGATCCTTTACTTCTACCCGGCCGACTTCACGCCGGGTTGTACCAAGGAAGCCTGCGCCATTCGAGACATCCACGACGACTTGCTGTCCGTGGGCCTGACCGTGGTCGGCGTAAGCCCCCAGGACCCGGAAAGCCACACCAAGTTTCGCGACAAGTACGAGCTGCCATTCACGCTGTTGTCAGACACTGACAAGACGGTGGTCAAGATGTTCGGTGTCAACGGCCCGATGGGGATCGGTGTTCGCCGTGTCACCTACCTGATTGCGCAGGATCGAAAGGTCCAGGACGCCATGGTCGCGGACATCCGAATCGGCCGACACACGGACTTCCTGCGCAAGGCCGTGAAGTTGCGGGAGACAGCGGGGCTGAAAAAAGACGTCGACGCCTGAGCCGACTCAGGTCGGCTGCACGGTTACGACCAGCTTGCGGCGATGCGGCTGGGTCCGGTGCTCGAGCAGGAAAATGCCCTGCCACGTGCCGAGCGCACAGCGCCCTTCCATAACAGGAATCGTCAGGTCCGAGCGCGTCAGCATGCTGCGGATATGCGCCGGCATATCATCCGGGCCTTCCGCATCATGCAGGAACATCGGGTCGCCATCCGGCACCAGTGTCGACAGGAAGGTTTCCAGGTCAGTCAGCACATCGGGGTCTGCGTTCTCACACAGCGTCAACGACGCGCTGGTGTGCCGCAAGAAAACATGACAGAGCCCCTGCTCTACTCCGGTATCGGCGACCTGCCGCTGAACGTCTGACGTAACGTTGTATGCCGCGCGACCGCGCGTATCAATGACGAATTCCGCGGGATTATTCACACCGGGTCCGCGACCACCGGAGCGGCCGCCAGGTAGGGCTGGCCGTAGCGCAGACGAATCGTCTTCGTTTTGCCGAACCAGGGAATCGAGATCAGATAGATGTTGTCGTATTCGTTGTCTGCAATAGCGGGGACATTTTTGCTGGCACCAAGATTCGCAATCAGACTCGGGATCGTGTTGCTGTGTCCAACAACGAGCACGATCTTGCCCTTGTGGTTGGCGAGGATGTCATCCAGAACCTGCTCGGTATCCGCCGCGTCATAGGCAGTTATCGGCAGACCGAGTTCATCGGCCACCGGCTGCGCCGTCTGTTGCGCGCGCAAAGTCGGCGTGGCGTAGACCGCATCGATGCCCGCCACGACGTCCGCGTCCACAAGTTGACGGGCGAGTTCGGCGGCACGTTGCTGGCCGGCTGCGCTCAGTGGCGGGTCGTCCTGCGGCGTCGTCGCCTTGTCCGCGTGGCGGACGAAGATCAGCGTGGTCGTGGCCTGCGATTCAAAGAACCAGGCAAGTCCGAGGGCGATCGCCGTGTAGATAATGAGAACCTGGACGCGGCGGCGGCGACGGATGCGCCGGCGTTCTTGATCTGAGCGGTTGTTCTGCATGCGCGGGACTTTATAAGACCCTGCAGGTCCAGACAATTAGTCGGGCTTTTGACGATCTTCGCGAGTGACGACGACGAACTCGCCTTCAATCGCGCCCGTCTGGCCGGTCGAGCGGCCCGCGGCGCGGCGCGCGCGCCACGTCAGCCACCAGAGCCTGATACCGATGACGGCAGCCATCATGAGAACGACGGAAGCCAGCACCACGAGTGCGACAAAGCCCACCACGAAGGACGCCGCAAGAACCAAGGCGCCCACAACGATGACGAGGATATTCGCCAGCGGGTTTCCGCCGGGCAAGCCACGCTTAGCTGATGTGTAAACCACTGATTTCCCTACCTTTTCCCGGCGTCTTCCTGGTGGCGCGTATAGAAGCCCTCAAACCAGGTCGTCCAGGAATTTCCGTCCTCAGACTGTTCAAAGTATTGTCGCACACGTCCGTCTTCAAGTGGTGTCCATAAGCCGCGAAACCGGAAAGTCTTACCATTGGATACATAATGCAGCGTACCGATCAGGCGCATGCCCTCATCGGTCAGTCCGCCACGCACCTGAATCTGCCCGCCCGACGCGTCGTTCCAGACCTGCACCCACTCACCACTGGCTTTGTCGATAAAGTTGACGCTGCTGCCACGGAAACCGCTGACCCCTTTCCAGGACTCGGTCAACAGGCAGCCGTCGAGGACCTTGCTGATGCGGTTGACGCCCGCAAAGTTGCCCTCGGCATCATGCACATCCCAGTCACCCAGCCAGAAGTCGAACTCAGCGAACGCCGCGTCATCGAGGCACGGCGTCGGAAGCGCCTGCTCCTGCGCAAACACGGCGGAACAAAACCCTAATAAAAATAATAATTTGATGTTGTTACTTAAAGTCATTACTGACTAACCTCCCCGTCCATCCCATTGCCTCTGACACGCTCCGGACGGAGAGATTCAAGTATTGAATCCCCGCCGCAATCCCCGCACAATTCGCCGTCGCGTTACGGCGCTGCGTACACCGGAGAGGTGGCAGAGCGGTTGAATGCACTGGTCTTGAAAACCAGCAAGGGTTTGTAGCCCTTCGTGGGTTCGAATCCCACCCTCTCCGCCAATATAAAAAAGGCCTCTTCACGGGGCCTTTTTTATATTTGAGGTGTGGGGTGGCTGATGAGAACCCACCGGGTTCGACAAATTGCGCCAGCAATTTGGACGCCGCAGGCACCCCGAAGGGGTGAGAACCGACCTCAGGGAGGTTCGAATCCATCTCACCCTGTCCCCGCTGCGGAGGATCATCTCCGGCCAGTCTTACTTCCCTCACCACTAAAGTTCAATCCGCAATCAGCAACGCAGAGGAAACACGTCGGTAGGCGGATTGGGTTCGGCGAATAACGCAAGCAATATCAACGCCACAGGCGCCCCGATTGCCCACCGCGACCATTTCCTTCACCATCGAACAAAAGACAATGGAGCAGCCCATGCCTTCCTTGAATCGCCGCCAATTCCTTCTTTCCACCGCCGCAGCGTCCGTCGCTACATCCACCTCAGCCTCAGCCGCTATCCAGACCAACAAAAGCAAACCCGTCGTCGTCGCCTCCCGCAACGGCTTCACGATGCTCAACGGCGGCGACAAAAGCTGCGTGGAGACCGCCTTTGACCGCATCGTGGCCGGAGACGATGTCCTCGACGCGTTAATCGCCGGCGTGAATATCGTTGAACTCGACCCGGAAGATGCGAGCGTCGGCTTTGGTGGCCGCCCCAACGCTGACGGTGTTGTGCAGCTCGACGCCTGCTGTATGCACGGTCCGAACAAGCAGGCCGGCGGGGTCGCGTCACTGGAGGGCGTGCGCACACCGGCCAACGTCGCCAGGGCAGTCATGGACAACACCGATCACCACCTGCTGGTCGGACCCGGCGCGCAGGACTTCGCCCGTCAGATGGGCTTTGAGATCGAAGACGACCTGAACACGGAGCGTTCCCGGCAGATGTGGCTTGAATGGAAGCGTCGTATCGATCCGGGCCACTACCCCACTCCAAAATCCAGAACGCAGGCCGCCCACGACGCCGGCATGAGTATGATCGACGACGGCATCATTGACGAAGACACGTACTACGGCACGATCAATTGCAACGGCGTCAGCCCGAGTGGCGAGGTCTGCGGCGTGACCACGACCAGTGGGCTGGCCTGGAAGATACCCGGCCGTGTCGGCGACTCACCGATCCTGGGCGCCGGACTCTATGTCGACGGAGACATCGGTGCGGCGGGCTCGACCGGCCGCGGAGAAGCCAACCTGTTCGGCCTGTGCTCCTACCTGATCGTCGAGGAAATGCGCCGCGGCAGGCACCCGAAGGATGCCGGCATGGAAGCGCTGAAACGTATTCGTGACAACACCGTCGAAAAACGACTGAAGAACAGCCGCGGGCTGCCGAATTTCAACGTCAACTTCTACGTTGCCAACAAAGCCGGTGACTACGCCGGCGTTTCGCTGTATGCCCCGTCCGAGCGCTCCTTGTTCGCCGTGTGCGATGACAACGGGCCTCGCGTGGAAGCGCTGGAGCCGCTGTTGAGCGGCTCTGCCAGAGATGCCGGCTAAGCCGTTGAATGCTAGAATAACTCAGCGTTAATAGGGAGGTTAGAACCACATGCAGGATAAAATGAATTATCTCGGACCGGTGTCTGAAGCATCCGTAGAGGAACGATCGGACTTCATCTGGAAGTGCTACGCGCACGTCGTTGCCGCCATCCTGATCTTCGCTGGCATTTCTGCCTATCTGCTGTCGTCCGGAGTCTCCGCTTCGATTGCTACGACGGTCTTCGGCGCAGGTAGCATGGGCTGGTTGCTCGTACTAGGCGCATTTATGCTGGTGAGCTGGGGTGCATCGCACATTGCTCACACGGTCGAATCGACTCAGCTTCAGTACGGCGCGTTTGCCTTGCTGATCGTGGCTGAAGCGCTGATTTTCGCGCCGGTTCTGTTTATCGCGGCAACCATGTTCCCGGGCGTCATCGACGCTGCCGCTGGCGTTACCCTGATCGGCTGCGCCGCCCTGATCGGCGTCGTCATGGTCACCCGCAAGGACTTCTCGTTCCTGCGCGGCATCCTGATCTGGGGCTTCGCACTGGCCATGGTCGCGATCGTTGGCGCGCTGCTGTTCGGCTTCGAACTCGGCACCTGGTTCTCGGTCGCCATGATCGGCTTCGCAGGCGCTGCGGTGCTTTACGACACGTCCAACATCCTGCATCACTACCCGCAGGATCGCTACGTTGCGGCCTCGATGCAGCTGTTTGCATCCATCGCCCTGATGTTCTGGTACGTACTGCAGTTCTTCATGAGCCGCGACTAGCACCTCGCCAGACGACAGCAACAAAAAGGCCCGCATCAGCGGGCCTTTTTTTATCGCCTCGACCGATCAGTCGAAGGCATACAGCTCAAACGTCGTTTCGCCGTCAGGTCCCCGCTGCACACGGACAAAGCGACCGTCCAGCGACAGGCCGAGCACAGATCCAACACGCTCATCCAGCTCGGCGTTTTCAGTCGGGAACCAGAGCACGTCGAACGCCGATACAGCCTCGCGAATGGACGCCGCATCCTGGCCGAGAAACGCCGTTGAGCGTTCCACCGTCGTCGATGCCGGCGCAATCTGAAACTGCAGAATCTGCCCGAAGATGCCGTTGGGCTGGTCGTTCGGCAAAAACAACCAGACCCTTTCGTCCGCAAAGCGTTCACGCAGTTCAGCCATTAGCGGTTCCATCTGCTGGCGAAGTCCAACGACCTGGTTCGTCGTGGTAAAGCCCCGCAAATACGGCGTTTCGAAAACCAGCATCATCATGGCAAGCACTGCAAACACCGGTGCCGTGACCGGGACAGGCCTGCCGGACACAACGACCCGCCGGTCGGCAAAGAGCCCGGACTGCGGTAAGAGGGCCGCGAAACCCACCAGGAACATGGCAAGAACGATCGAATGCACGTAGCGGATATACGAGGAGATCAACACGCCTCGCTCGCCAAAGGCGACGAGATAACTGATGTACATCACCAGGGTGTAGCTCAGCGCCGTGAACAGCAGGCCCGCCGCCAAAATGCCCCACTCGATACGCGCCTGGGTGGGTTGTCGTATCGCCAGCGCGATCACGAAAAACAGCGCGAACAGCAGGTAGAAATTCAATGTCGTCAGTCGAAACGCATCCTGGAACTCCTGGATGATCGGAAAACTGAATGCGTTGTATCGCGCCGAGACCTCGTCCTTGGACAGCTGCTGATGCTGGAAGACATACCAGAACCGCTGCCTGATGATCTCCGCTTCTTCCGGATCCTCCGCCTCGGCACCCGACAACATCGGCTTCACAACGCCGGACAGCGAATAGCTGCTCGATGCCACGCCCGCTGCATCCCGGTTGGCTGACCACGCGGTCACGGCCAACAACGACGGCAACAGCAATACGATGCCGACGGCGGCCGAAGTCGCCAGGGCCTTGCCGAGGGGTCTGTCGCGAAGCTGGCGAGCAAATACGATGGCCGAGATGAGACCCGCGGCCGCCAGCGCAAAACCGATGCCCACGTCCTTGAGCAAGGCGAGCAGAACCAGCGACGGGAACAATAAGGCCAGTTTCCAGGCAGCCAGGTCACGCTGAAATGCGGCGATTAACAACACACCGGCAAACCAGGTCGCAATGACGTGATCCACGTACAGGCTGGCAACGCTGTGACCGAAGTTTGCAAGGCCGATGACCGCAACGATGATGACTGCAACGAACCAGACTGCCTGTCGGACGCCCAGTCGGTCGAACATCACCATCAGCGGCGCAATCAGCAGGATGAACTGCGCGAAATACGCACTGGCGTCGACTTCCGGCGCAAAAACCGTCAGTGCGTACTGCCATACAGGGGCGCCTGGCACGTAGTGCGGATGCCAGGCGTTGGTGTCCGCAAGCCAGAAGCGGTCGAAGTACCACATGTCCTTGATGAACACGCCCCAGTGCGCGTATTCATCGAAGAAAAAGTACTGGCTATCGTGATGCACGAACCAGAACGCCAGGCAGAACAGGACGAACAAGCCGATGACGATCTCGGCCTGCCGCTGCCGGAGACCGGCGACCAATGACGGCAGCTCAACAAGAAAAAGAACAGCGCCGACGACCCAGATCGCAACGGCGCCTTCGCGCAACAGACCGACCAGTCCGAACGCGTAGACCAGCACCAGCCATCCGCTGACGGCCAGCACCAGCGAGAACGAGGTGTCGAGCGCAAGCCGGCGTCTTGCCGTAAGTGTGTAGCCCAGTAGCGGAATGAGGGCGAGAAGAGGCATGGGCTCTCCTGAAAACGGCGATCATATTACATAACGCCCGTCGCCTTTTGTGACCTGGGTCGGAGATTTGCTGACACGCAGCACGCCCCGTTGCGGCGGCCGTGTCGACTCTCAGGCGATGGTGTCGATGCCACCCATGTACGGCTTCAGAACATCCGGCACTCGGATGCTGCCGTCTTCCTGTTGATAGTTTTCCAGAACGGCGATCAACGCACGCCCCGCCGCTACACCGGAGCCGTTCAGCGTATGCAACAACTCGGGTTTGCCGGTATCGGCGTTGCGCACCCTGCCCTTCATGCGGCGCGCCTGGAAGTCGTTGCAGTTGCTGCAGGACGAAATCTCGCGGTACTTCTGCTGACCCGGCAGCCAGACCTCGAGATCGTAGGTCTTGCTGGCGCCAAAGCCGATGTCGCCGGTGCACAGCGCCACCACACGGTACGGCAACTCGAGGCGCTGCAGTATCGTCTCAGCGTGGCCGGTCATGGCCTCCAGGGCGGCCTCCGACTGGTCCGGTGCAACAAGGTGTACCAACTCGACCTTCTCGAACTGATGCTGGCGGATCATGCCGCGCGTGTCCTGCCCGTGCGAGCCGGCCTCAGAACGGAAACACGGCGTGTGCGCCGTCAACCGCAGCGGCAACTCGCCCGCGTCGAAAATGCGGTCCCTGCCGAGGTTGGTCAGTGGTACCTCCGCCGTCGGTATCAGGTAAAACGGACGCTCGGTCGTCGTTTTAAACAGGTCTTCCTCAAATTTCGGCAATTGGCCGGTGCCTTCCAGGGCGTGCGCATGAACCAAGTACGGCACGTACGTTTCCCGGTAGCCGTGCTCGCTGGTGTGCGTGTCCAGCATGAACTGGATCAGGGCACGCTGGAGACGAGCGAGCCCGCCCTGCATCACTGCGAATCGGGCACCGGACACCTTGGCCGCGGCGTCAAAGTCGAGACCGCCCAGCGCCTCGCCGAGCTCGATATGGTCTTTCGGCGCAAACGCAAACGC
>JBCDJX010000097.1:0-13521 GCA_038747355.1 Pseudomonadota bacterium
CTCGTGGATACCGGCGACGAAGTTCGCTCCATCGAAGGCATTTTCTCCGGTACGCTCGCCTACCTGTTCAACGTGTACGACGGCAGCAAGCCGTTCTCGACCATCGTCCGCGAGGCACGAGACGCCGGGTACACCGAGCCTGACCCGCGTGATGATCTTTCCGGTATGGACGTAGCCCGCAAGCTCACGATCCTCGCGCGGGAGTTTGGCTTGTCCATCGAGATCGGTGAATTTCCGGTCGAAAACCTGGTGCCGGAATCGCTACGCGATTGCAGCATTGATGAGTTTCTTGACGGGCTTGCCGAGTACGACGGCGGTTTCGAGTCGCGCTACCGAGAGGCGGCGGCCAAAGATCAGACTCTGCGTTACATTGCGAGACTCGACGCCCAGGGTCATGCGTCCGTCGGTCTGACCGAGGTTGATACCAGCAACCCGTTCAGCAACATCAACCTGACCGACAACATCGTGCAATTCGAGACCGCTCGATATTCCGCGAATCCGCTGGTGGTGCAGGGGCCCGGTGCCGGACCGGAGGTCACCGCCGCCGGCGTTTTTGCCGACATCCTGCGCTTGTCACGGTATCTTCACTCCCATGTCTAGCAGGGATTCAGCGACCGCTTTCGCGCCGGCGTCCATCGGCAACGTCGGCGTTGGATTTGACGTGCTCGGCCTGGCGATCAGTGGTGCCGGTGACACGGTGACCGTATCGCGGCGTGATGGCCCGAATACGGTCGTGTCGAGCATCACAGACGAGCGGGGCGAGACGATCGCCCAGCTCGCAACCGATCCGGAACGCAATACCGCATCGATCGCCGCGATGGCGTTGTGGAACGCTCGCGGCGGAAACGGCGGGCTCGATGTCGCCATTCAAAAGGGGATTCCGCTGCAATCCGGCATGGGGAGTTCGGCGGCTTCCGCCGCAGCTGCGGCGGTCGCTACCAACGCATTGCTGGAAGACCCGCTGCCGGTTGACGAGTTGCTGCCGTACGCGCTCGAAGGCGAGGCGTTTGCAAGCGGCGGCCTGCATGCCGACAACGTCGCTCCAAGCTTGCTCGGCGGACTCGTGCTGTGTCCGACGATTTTATCGCCGCGCATGATGGCAGTCGCGGTTCCCGACGGTGTTAGCAGTGTGCTGTTGCACCCGGAGCTCAAGGTCAACACGGCAGAGTCACGTCGTGGCCTCGATCCTCGCGTCGATCGTCAACGCTGGGTCGACCAGCAGGGCCTGTTGTCTACTTTCGTACTGGCTTGTACCAACAGCGATATCGATTTGATGGGTGAGAGCCTGATGGATCTTGTCATCGAACCGCAAAGAGCTGCCGCCGTGCCGTGTTTCGGCTCGGTTCGCGAAGCGGCGCTGGATGCTGGCGCCATGGCGGGCAGCCTGTCCGGCAGCGGGCCCAGTATCTTTGCCTTGACGCGCTCCGAGTACGCCGACGAGGTGGCTGTCGCGATGCTGGCAGCCGCGCAAGAGGACGGCGTCGAGGCGCAGGTCTGGGTCAGCCCGATGGCGAGCCCGGGCGCTGTGGTCAGGGACTAAGTCATGCGGTTTTTCAGTACTCGGGGCAGCGGACCCGTCAATCTCGATGAGGCACTGGTTCGTGGTATCGCCGACGACGGCGGTCTGTTCCTGCCGGAAGGATTGCCAATATTCGACGTCGCTGCGTTTGAGCGTGCAGAGGACTTAGTCAGCGTCGCTGAGGTTATGATTCGACCGTTCTTCGAGGGCTCAGCGCTTGCCGCCGACCTGGGCGCTATCGCTGCAGAAACATTCAGCTTTCCGATTCCGCTAACGCCGATCGCTCACGGCGAAGGGCCGGCGGAATTGCTGGAGGTGTATCACGGCCCAACCGCAGCGTTCAAAGACGTGGGTGCACGTTTCCTTGCGGCATGCCTGACGCGTCTCGAGGGCGATGCGGCGAACCCGGTCACCATCCTGGTTGCTACGTCGGGCGATACGGGCGGTGCCGTGGCCGCCGCGTTTGACGGTCAACCGGGCATGCGGGTTGCGGTCTTGTTTCCGAACGGTCGCGTGTCGGATCGGCAGGCCCACCAGCTGAGTTGCTGGGGCGACAACGTCCTGTCGCTGTGTGTCGATGCTGCGTTTGATGATTGCCAGGCGATGGTGAAGGCGGCACTCGCCGATACCGATCTGTCGTCGCGATATCGCTTCAGTTCAGCCAACAGCATCAACATCGGTCGCCTGCTGCCGCAGAGCATCTACTATGCCTACTCGTCGCTGGCTCACTATCGTCGGACCGGCGAGCGACCTGGCTACATTATTCCCACGGGCAACCTCGGAAATGCACTGGCCGGCCTGCTTGCCCGGGAGATGGGCCTGCCCATCGGGTCCGTCATACTTGCGACCAACGCCAATCGGACCATTTCCGACTTTTTTGAGACGCTTGAGTGGCTGCCGCGTGCCAGCGTGCAAACCCTGGCGTCTGCGATGGATGTCGGCGATCCGAGCAACATGGAGCGTCTGCGTCACTTGCTCGGCGAGGCCGATGTCCTGCGCGAGCGCATTGGCGTACAAGCGGTCGATGACGAGCAAATCAGTGACGAGATTCGCCGGAGTTTTGCTGAGTTCGGGTTTTCGATCTGCCCGCATACGGCGACGGCCAGCTGGACCTACCGCCACCTGCCGGACGATGTGCGCTCGGCGGAGGACTGGGTGCTGGTCGGTACGGCCCACCCGGCGAAGTTCGAGACCGTCGTTGAGCCGCTGATCGGCACCGACGTGCCGCTGCCGGCGGAGTTGGCGGCGCTGCTCAAGCGCCCGAGCAAGGCCATTCGAATCCCCGCGGAGCAGGCGGCGCTCGAAGACGCTCTGAACAACCACTTTTCGACGTTACAATCTGCGAATGACTGATCTCATGCCTGTTGTTGCGTTACTGCTTGTTGCGGTAGCGCTGCTCGCATTCCTGCTGTATCGCCGATTCCGCGGAGGCGATCGGCTGGAGCAGATGTTTCGTGCGATCGGCCACGCACGCATCGACGCACTGGTGATACCCAACGGCGACGATGGAGAAATCCATATCGACCACCTGCTGCTGACGTCGAAAGGTCTGTTGCTGTTGAATATCAAAGAGGTCACCGGCAGCGTATTCGGCAGCGACAAAATGTCCGACTGGACCGTGATCGCACCGGAGCGCCGCTATACCTTCTCCAACCCGCAGCCAGGCCTCTACGATCGCGTCGCGGCTGTTCGCCAGATCGTGAAGGACGTGCCGGTCGAAGGGCGCGTGTTGTTTCTGGATGGTGCCTCGTTTTCCAAAGGCGTACCGGCAATGGTGGCAACGATCGATGAGGTTCGCTCCGAATTCGGCGAGTCCGATGCAGCGGCTGCGGGACGCAAGGTCGAAGCGTTCAAGCCTTTTTGGGAGACACTGAAAGCCACCGCGATTTCCGGGAAGTGGTCCTAGGCAGCCTCGTCGAGAGCGAAGAATCGTCTCGCATTGTCCGTCGTTAAACGCGCGACCGTTGCGGTATCCTGCTGACGGCAACCAGCCACCATAGCCAGTACTTCCGTCAGGTAGTGCGGTTCATTGCGACGCGACTTCGGCTTCGGGCGTATTGTTCTCGGCAACAGGTAAGGGGCGTCGGTTTCGATCATGAGACGATCATCAGGGATGAGGTGCACGATGTCCTGCAGGTGCTTGCCGCGGCGCTCGTCGCAGATCCAGCCGGTGATACCGACGTACAGATCCCGCTCGATATAGTCCCGAAGTTCATGCTCGGTACCGGTAAAGCAATGCGTCACGGCGTGTGACAGACTGTCGAGCATGGGGTCGAGGACGGCGAGGTAATCCTCATGAGCGTCTCTCTGGTGCAAGAAAACCGGCATTTTCGACTCGACAGCGATGTCCAGCTGGCGACGAAACGCATCGATCTGCGCGTCGCGTGGTGAGTAGTTGCGGAAGTAGTCCAGCCCGCATTCACCGACGGCGACAACGTGCGAATGCCCCACGAGTTCCCGAATGAGTCGATCACTGTCGTCGCTGTACTCGGCGGCATGATGCGGATGCACGCCGGCCGTTGACGAAAGAAACCCGGGCTGCGCCGCAGCCAGGTCCGAGGCGTCTCTGTTGCTCGTATCGCTGCTGCCGGTCAGAACAATTCGGGTGACACCGGCGTCGCGGGCTCTGTCGAGCACGGTATCGCGGTCATCATCGAAACTGTCGTGCGCGAGGTTCGCGCCGATATCGATGAGTTCATGCACGTCAGGCGGGGTCCCAGCGGAAAAAGCGGGCGCCCAGGCCCATAAACACCAGGCTCATGGCCGCGAGAATGGCCAGGTTCGGCCAGATCTCGGCGAGGCCGTGTCCATCGAGAATGATGGCTCGTGAAGCGTCGAGAATGTGCGTTAACGGGAAAATGTTGGCCGTGTTCTGCACGAAACTGCCCGCGCCTTCCAGCGAGAACCAGACGCCGGACAGCAGCATCATCGGCCAGTTGATCATGTTCAGCAATCCACCGGCGAGCTCTTCGCTGGTGACTCGGGCAGCCACCAGCAGGCCGAGCGACACGAGCGCAACGGAGCCCACGAAACCGACCAGCAGCAGGGTCAGGAAGCTGCCGTCCATGCGTGTATCCAAAACCAGGTGCATTACTACAAAGATGATCGAGGTGATGGTCAGTGTCAGCAACAGGCGAGACGATACCTGCGCAATGATGAATTCGATCGGGCGGACCGGCGTCGCGCGCAAGCGCTTCAAGAAGCCATTCTTACGGTAGCGCACGACGACGTAACCAACACCGAACAGGCAGCTGAACATCATGTTCATGCCAAGAATGCCGGGCAGCACCCAGTCGACGTAGTCGATGGCATCGCCGGTAATTTCGGATTTGGCGATGCTGCCACCCACGGTGGAGTCGGCCTGCAGAAGCGCGAGTTCGACGAAGTAGCCTTTCTGTGAGCTCGGGTTGACCCAGTAACGATCGCTGCTCGACACGTCGACCAGCAGGTCGATCTGGTGCCGGGCGATTTTCGGCATAGCGGCATCCACGCTGTCGAACACGACAAAGTCGATGTAGTCAGTCTGCAGAAACGGATGTCGCTCGGCATCCAGAACACCGTCTGATTCGACGACGCCGACGGTGTACAGCGTGCGTCCCTCGCCACCGAAGGCCGTCGCCATGCCCGCCATCAGCAGGATCGGCAGCAGAATGTTCCAGGCCAGCGTACCGCGGTCACGCATGAACTCGAGGTTGCGGGCCAGGAAGATAGCGTAGATACGTTTCAGCACGTCAGCTCCGAAGGCTGTGGCCGGTCAGGTCGAGGAACAGGTCCTCGAGATTGGCCTGGCGAATCTTGATGCGGTTGATGTCGTGCACATACGGTGTGAGCTGCTGAAGACTGTCGGCAATGTCCGTGGACGAAATCTCGGCGACGCCCAGGTTTTCGTAAACCGTGTGTTCGATGTCGCCCAGCCCGTCGGCCACGTTGTCCAGCGGCAGTTCGATGATCAGTCCCGCATAGCGCTCTCGCAGCAGCGTGTCCGGTTCGCCCTGGGTGACGATGTTGCCGGCGTCCATAATCGCGATCTCGTCACACAGCACGTGTGCTTCGTCCATGTAGTGCGTGGTCAGGATGATTGTGGTGCCGTCTTTCTGAATCGCCTGCACCAGGTCCCAGAAATTGCGACGGGCCTGCGGGTCCAGGCCGGTGGTCGGCTCGTCGAGGAACACCACGCTCGGCTGGTTTACCAGTGCGACCGCCAGCAGCATGCGCTGGCGCTGGCCGCCCGAGAGTTTGCGATTGTCGCGCTCGAGCAAATCACCCAGCGCGCAGGCCTCGATGATGCGATCCAGGTTGCCTTTGCGGTCGTACAGCGTCTGGAACATTTTCAGCGTCTCACCGACCGTCAGGAAATCCTGTAACGCGGTGTTCTGAAACTGGATACCGGCTTCTTCGCGGAACTGCTGGCCGGCGGGCTTGCCGCGATACAAAACCTCTCCGGACGTGGCGGGTGTCACACCTTCGATGATCTCAACCGTCGTGGTCTTGCCGGCCCCGTTGGGGCCCAGCAGGCCGAAACAAGTTCCTTCGCGCACACCGAAGCTCACACCATCGACGGCGAGCACACCGGGATAGGCCTTGACCAGTTGTCGGGCTTCTAGGATAAACATGGGATTCACGCAGGCGCGTAGGGTAGCCGAATCTCGGGGGAACGGCTATGGCGACCGCGGGGTCCGTGCGAGCTTACCCCGGCGTAGCCGATTTTTCCGGGCGACGTTTCAACCAAAGCCGTCTGAGCGGTATCAAACAAGCAGAAAAACCAAACAGGGAGCCTCACATGTTCAAGAAATTTGCCTGCATCTCGGCGCTCGCCGGATTGCTCGCCCTGTCGATGGCCGCGCATGCCGATACGATCAACAAAAGTATCCGCATTGCAGATGGCGAATCGTCAGACGGCGCGTCGTCGGTCAACGGCAGCATCACGGTCGGTTCCGGCGCCACGGTGACCGGCGAAGTGGAGACCGTAAACGGCACGATTCGCATCGGCTCGTCAGCGATTGTTGGCCAGGTGTCGACAGTTAACGGTTCGCTTCGGATCGATGACAGCGTGCAGACCGAAGATCTCGAAACCGTCAACGGCGGTATCCGCGTCGGCGGAAATTCGACGGTTAACGGCGTTATCGAAGCCGTCAACGGTAAAATTGCCGTGGGCACCGCCAGTGTCGTCAAAGGCCATGTCGAAAATGTGAACGGCGAGATCATGCTCGACGGCACGCTGCTGGAAGGCGGTATCGGCACCGTGAACGGCGACATCACCGTGACCAACGGCTCGACCGTACAAGGCGACATCGTTGTCGAGAAGCCGGGCGGCTGGGGTTTCTTCAGTAGCAAGAAGAAGCGCATTCCGCGTGTCATGATCGGCGCGAATTCCCGTGTCGAAGGCGAGATCCGCACCGAGCGCGAGATCAAGCTGTTTGTGCACAGCTCTGCGGAGATCGGCGGCGTTTCCGGCGAGATTTCGATGGACGACATGGTTCGCTTCGACGGCGATCGTCCGTAGAATAGGGGCTGTGCATCGCGCAGCCAAACAACTTTCACTGTTCAGCGAAGAGCCCGGCGTTTCCGCGCCGGGCTTTTCTGTGCGCGTCTCGGGTCGCGCGAAGCGTCTGTCGATCAAGGTCTACCCACGAGGGCGCGTCGAGGTTGTCGCACCGAAACGCGCGCGTGCCGGTGACGTCGAGGCGTTCGTTGAAGAGCACCGTGACTGGATTGCCCGCGCACGTGCCGCGTTTGCAGAGCACGTTCCACCCGAGGCATTTGCTCTGCCGGAACGCATTGATCTGCCGTCCATCGGTGTCAGTGTGCGCGTTTGCTACCAGCGGCGCGACGACAAGCTGCGACTGCGCGAACACGGGGACGTGCTGGTCTTGCGTGGCAATATCGATGACGAGGCGCAGTGTGTTGATGCGCTGGTGCGGTGGCTGAAAAAAACCGCGAAACGTCGATTTGAGCCGCAGCTGCGGAGCTTGTCGCTGCTGACGGGGAACGCCTACAAGCGCATGCAGATTCGCGGCCAGAAGACCTGCTGGGGCAGTCACAGCAGTACCGGGACGATCAGCATCAATTACAGCCTGCTGTTTCTTGCGCCGGAGCTCGTTCGTTACCTGATGATTCACGAGCTTTGCCACGCCCAGCACATGAACCACTCCGAGTCATTCTGGCGGCTCGTAGAGCGCTTCGAGCCTGACTACCGCAACCTGGATCAGCAGCTCTCCGGCGCCTGGCGGGACATTCCGGTCTGGCTCGGCCTGCATTAGGCCAACACGGTATTTAATGCCCCGTCACACCGATCGAGACGCACCGACTATCCCTGATCGAGTAATTCCCGCAGGTTAATGACGGCGGCATTCGCGCGCGCCAGGTAGTTCGCCATGACCAGCGAGTGGTTGGGGAACATGCCGTAACCACTGCCGTTCAACACCATGGGTGAGCGCAGTGGCTGCAGGCTGGCTTCGAGCTCTCGAATAATCTGCCGAACGCTGGCCTGCGCGTTCTTGTCTTCCAGAACCTGCGCAAAATCGAGTTCTGCCGCCCGGAAAAAGTGCAGCAGTGCCCAGGCGGAGCCGCGGGCTTCGAAAAAGATATCGTCAATCTCCAGCCACGGTGTGCGGACATCAACAACATCCGGCTGGCGCTGCGCGGCTTCGGCGGACGGATCGCCCGCGAGTTCCTCGTTGATCACGCTGCTGGCGACACTGTTTCCGAGTCGCCGCGACAGGCTGCCGAGTCGCTTCTCGACCTGGGCCAGCCATTCGCGCAGGTTGTCAGCACGTGCGTAGAACTGGGCATCCGGCTGTGTCTGGCCGGTGAGGCGGTCGCGATACAGGGTAAAGCCACTGATGGCGTCACGGTACTCGCTTTCGGTTGGCGGCAGGATCCACGAGTTGTTGTCGAAGAAGAACAGCGGTTCCGCGGCGGCTATATCCGGGTCTTCGCTGGACTGGGACTGGCTTCGGCTGTAGTCATTGCGTATGACGCGGGCGAGGTCACGCACCTGCTGCAGCGCGCCGAACTCCCAGTTGGGGATGTTGTCCAGGAAAACGCTCGGCGGGGTGCGGTCGTTGCTGAGGTAGCCGCCCGGCTTCTCCAGCAGGGTTTCGGCCACACGCACCAGGGTGTCTGCGGTCGAATAGCCCGTCAGGTGCTGGCCATTCTCCTGATAGTCATTGACCCAGAAAATGCCCGGCGAGCGCGACCAGTAGAAGGCCAGCGCCAGGTTGATCAACACGATAATCGCCAAAGCGATGCCGGCAGTGCGGAACCAGATAGGGCGTTTCATCAGTGATGCAGCGCTTTTCTCAGCCAACTTCTTCTCCCTGGGAAGTTACGGTGAAAGAGATGCCACCAGTTTCGGCAAAATCAAGCCGGACGGGTAGGGCAAAACGTAGTCAAAAAGAGGCCCACGCGTGGGCTCCGGGTTGATTTCCACCGTCACTGCGCCGACCTGGTGCGCGACATCGGTCAACGCGGCCGCCGGAAACACGCTCGACGAGGTGCCGATGCACAGCATCAGGTCGCACGTCTCTGCCGCAGCCGCGGCACGCTGGCTGGCGTCATCGGGAATGGCCTCGCCGAACCAGACAACGCCCGGACGCAGCAATCCGTCGCAGCGATCGCAGCTCGGTAGGACCTCGTCGCCGGCGTTTCCGGGCCTGCCACAGCGAAAACAGTGTTCGCTAAACAGGTTGCCGTGAAACTCAACGAGGTTTTTGCTGCCGGCTTTGGCGTGCAGGCCGTCAACGTTCTGCGTGACCAGTGTGAACTGCTCGACGCGGTCTTCCAGCTCGGCCAGCGCCGTGTGGCCCGGGTTCGGGGTTGCGTCCGCGACGAGATCCCGGCGCCAGCGGTACCAGCGCCAGACGAGCGCGGGGTCCTCCTGAAATGCGTCCGGGGTTGCGAGCTTCAGTGGGTCATACTGTTCCCAGAGCCCGGTCTGCGCCTCGCGAAATGTCGGTATGCCGCTTTCGGCGGACACGCCTGCGCCGGTGAGCACGAAGATACGCCGGGCGTCCCTCAGTGACCGTATCAGTCCGTCGGGCAATTCCGGCGTCTCGTGCATGTGGCCCTCAGGCGGCGAGCTGGCGCAGCACGTAATGCAGGATACCGCCATGCTCGAAGTAGTCGCGTTCCTTCGGGGTGTCGATACGGATCTTTGCCTGGAAGCTGACGGTGCTGCCGTCCTCCCGCGTGGCCGAAACCTCGACCCGCTTGGCATCCTCGCTCTGGTGGCCGGTGATGTCATACAGCTCCGTGCCGTCAAGTCCCAGGCTGTCGGCACTGTCACCGTCGGTGAATTGCAGCGGCAGCACACCCATACCGATCAGATTTGAGCGGTGAATGCGTTCGAAACTCTTGGCGATGACCGCCTTGACCCCCAGCAACAGCGTGCCCTTGGCCGCCCAGTCTCGTGAAGATCCGGTGCCGTATTCGCCGCCAGCCAGCACAATCAGCGGTGTGCCCTCGTCGCGATACTTCAGCGAAGCCTCGAAAATTGACATCTGTTCGCCGGACGGCTGGTGCTTTGTCCAGCCGCCCTCGGTGCCGGGTGCGAGCTGGTTTCGCAGACGAATGTTGGCGAACGTTCCGCGCATCATCACTTCGTGGTTGCCTCGACGAGAGCCGTAAGAATTGAAGTTGACCGGTTCCACGCCCTGCGCCTGCAGGTAAGCGGCTGCCGGGCTGTCGAGTGCGATAGCGCCCGCGGGCGAGATATGGTCCGTGGTCACCGAATCACCGAGCAAGGCCAGAACGCGCGCGCCAGAGATGCCGGTAATCGCGCCGGTGTCGATCGTCATGCCTTCAAAGTACGGCGGGTTCTTGACGTACGTGGAATCGGCGTCCCAGGTGTAGATTTTGCCTTCCGGCACGTCGATGCCCTTCCAGTTGGCATCGCCTTCGAACACGCTGTCGTAGTTTTCTTTGAACATGTCGGAGCTGACCGTGCTGCCGACAACGGCCTGGATTTCCGCCTGGCTGGGCCAGACGTCTCGCATGTACACCGGATTGCCGTCCGGGTCCTCACCCAGCGGGTCGTTGTAGAGATCAACATCCATATTGCCAGCCAGCGCGTAGGCGACGACCAGCGGCGGAGATGCCAGGTAGTTCATCGGCACCAGTGCGTGAATACGGCCTTCAAAATTGCGGTTGCCCGACAACACCCCGGTGCCGGCGATATCGCCCTCGCGAACCGCCGCCGCGATTTCCGGCAGCAGTGGACCGGAGTTACCGATGCAGGTGGTGCAGCCGTAGCCGACGATGTGGAAGCCGAGCGCCTGCAGGTCGTCCAGTAGCTCCGCCTTTTCGAGGTAGTCGGTCACGACACGTGAGCCCGGTGCCAGGCTGGTCTTTACCCACGGCCGTGTCTTCAGGCCCCTGGCTGCGGCGTTCCGCGCCAGCAGACCGGCGGCGACCATGACGGCCGGGTTGGAGGTGTTGGTGCAACTGGTAATCGCGGCGATCAGCACGGCACCGTCGCGAATCTCCACGTCTTCGCCGTCGATGCTTGCGGTCGCTGTGCCCGGCGCTTCGCGGCCTTGTATTTCCTGCTGGACCTGCGTTGCGAAGGTGCTCGCAGCGGCCGAAAGGGCAATGCGGTCCTGGGGACGTTTCGGACCGGCAATCGAAGGTTCGACGGTGCAGAGATCCAGTTCCAGCGTGTCTGTGTACAGGGCATCGGGCTCACCGTCTTCCCGCCACATCCCTTGTGCCTTGGCGTAGGCCTCGACAAGGGCAATCTGCTGTTCGTCGCGACCGGACAGGGCCATGTAGCGGGTGGTCTGGCCATCGATCGGAAAAATCGCGCAGGTCGATCCGAATTCCGGTGACATGTTACCCAGCGTCGCGCGATCGGCGAGCGGCATGTCGGCAAGACCGTCGCCGAAGAACTCCACGAATTTGCCGACAACGCCCTTGTTGCGCAGCATCTCGGTCACGGTCAGCACGAGATCGGTGGCGGTCGCACCTTCTTTCAGTTTGCCGGTGAGCTTGAAGCCGATGACGTGCGGGATCAGCATCGTAATCGGCTGACCAAGCATTGCCGCTTCAGCCTCGATACCACCCACACCCCAGCCGAGAATGCCCAGGCCGTTAATCATGGTGGTGTGAGAGTCGGTACCGACGACGGTGTCCGGGTAGGCGACTGCGCGGTCGCCTTGCTGCACGTCGAAAATAACCCGGCTGAGGTACTCCAGGTTGACCTGGTGCACGATGCCGGTGTTTGGCGGAACAACACGGAAATTCTCGAACCCCGACTGGCCCCAGCGCAAAAACGCGTAACGCTCCTTGTTGCGCTGGAATTCGATCTTGTTGTTGAGATCCAGCGCGTTTGCCGTGCCGTACTTGTCGACCTGCACGGAATGGTCGATGACCAGCTCCACCGGCGACAGGGGATTGATGCTGTCCGCTGTCCCACCGAGCTTGACGACAGCGTCTCGCATCGCCGCGAGGTCGACGATGGCCGGCACACCGGTGAAGTCCTGCAAGATAACGCGACTGGGTGTAAACGCGATTTCTGTGCTGGGTTCGGCATTCGGATCCCAGTTCGCCAGTGCGAGTATGTCATCGCGCGTGACGTCCCTGCCGTCCTCATGGCGCAGCAGGTTCTCGAGCAGGATTTTTAGCGAGTACGGTAGGCGTTGGGCATGACCCTCCGTGACGGCATCGAGATGATAGAAATCGAATTCCCTGTCGCCGACCTGCAACGTCGAACGTGCACCAAAGCTGTCGCTCACCGCGTACTCCTGTGTTGGTGGATCCGCGACCCAGCGTCACGGGGCGTGCAAATTATATCGAATGGGCGTTGCGGCTGCTGACGGCAGCCCGTCAAGCGGATGCGGCGTCGGCCAAACCGGCTTTTTCGTGAATAACGCGGTCGATGACAGCACCGCCAAGACAGGTCTCGCCGTCGTAGAGGACGGCGAACTGGCCCGGTGCGACGGCCCGTTGTGGCTCGTCGAACACGAGGGTGAGTCGTTCATCGTCGACCGCAACGACCGTCGCCGCCTGGTCTTTCTGGCGATAGCGCACTTTGACCGCCAGGCGTCGGCCGAGCAGGTCAGGTGGTTCGCCGCTGATCCAGCTCAAGCCGCTGGCGTCCAGCGCCTGGCTGAAAAGCCGTTCGTGTTCGCCCTGTGCGACCACCAGCTGATTCGACTCCAGGTCCTTCGCAATCACGTACCAGGGTTCGTCTCCCGAGTCCGATCGACCGCCGATACCGAGCCCCTGGCGCTGCCCGAGCGTGTAGAACATCAGGCCAACGTGTTCGCCGACGTCGTCGCCGTCCGGTGTCACCATCCGACCCGGGCTGGCCGGCAGGTAAGTCTGCAGGAATTCGCGAAACGGACGCTCGCCGATAAAACAGATGCCCGTGCTGTCTTTTTTGCCGTGCACGATGAGGCCGTGCCGGTGTGCAATGTCCCGAACCTCGTGTTTGTCGAGGTCGCCCAGCGGAAACACGGTCTCTGCAAGAGCGTCACCGGAGATCGCGTGCAGGAAGTAGGTCTGGTCCTTGTTGATGTCCTTCGCCTTCAGCAGTTTGGCGCGTTGGCCACGGTGATCCACGCGCGCGTAATGCCCGGTGGCGAGAAGGTCACCGCCAAGCCGTTTGGCGTAATCCCGGAAAACGCCGAACTTGATCTCGCGGTTGCACAGCACGTCGGGATTCGGTGTACGCCCGTTGCGGTATTCGTCCAGAAAATAGTCGAACACGCGATCACGATACTCACGTGCGAAATTGACGTGGTGCAGCGGGATATTGATCTGCTCGCAGACCCGCCGCGCATCCTGCAGGTCGTCCGCCGCCGTGCAGTAGCCATCGTCGTCTTCCCAGTTGGTCATATGCAGCGCGTGCACGTCAGCGCCCGCCTGCTTCAGGAGCAGGGCGCAGACGGCAGAATCGACGCCGCCGGACAAGCCGAGGACGACGCGTTTGCCTGCCACGTTGAGATGGGAATCAGACATCGGCGGAAATATTAGCAGAGGCCACGGAGGTTGGGCCCCGC
>JBCDJX010000098.1:0-13503 GCA_038747355.1 Pseudomonadota bacterium
TCGCTGGCCCACGGCCGGCGGTTCGTCCTCGCTGTAGTTACCCAGTTTCCAGTTCGAATCCGAACGGATCATCTCGCGTTGCAGTGAGCGAACCGCGATCGAAAACGGCAGCGCGCGAGCCGCGGACGACACGGAAATGAAGTTGCGCACAATATCCGCATGACGTACGCAATACGCCAGCCCGGTCATACCGCCCATCGAACAGCCGACGACGGTGTGAATTTGTTCGATGCCGAGGTGAAGAACAACGTGGTGCGCCGCCTCCGCAACATCCTCCAGTGTCAGCACCGGAAAACGCAGCCGATACGGTTCACCGCTGGCCGGATCTGCCGACGCCGCGCCGGTGGAGCCGAAGCAGCTGCCGAGCGAATTCACACAAACGATGAAGAATTGATCGCTGTCCAGCGGAAAGCCTGGGCCCACCATGTCTTCCCACCAACCCGCCGACGGGTCTTCGGCCGACGACGCCATGTGCGCGGACGGTGACAAGCCGCTGAACACAATGATGCAGTTGTCCCGGCTGGCGTTCAGTTCGCCCCAGGTTTCATAGGCGAGCGTCGGCGACTCGAGGTAGCCGCCGCGGTGCATACTGAAGCGGCCGTCAATGCTCAGGTATTTGCGGGCGTCGGTCATCGGTGTCTTGCCGTCTCCCTAGCGCTTCAGGTGTTTCATCATACGTTTGCGCTTGCGTTCCTGTCTCGGCGTCAGCGTGTTGCGCTTGCCCTTGAATGGATTGTCGCTGGTCTTGACCGACAGGCGCACCGGGGTGCCCTTGAGCTTGAACGCCTTGCGAAAGCGGTTAACGAGGTAGCGCCGATACGACTCGGGCAGACGGTCCGTCTGGTTGCCGTGAATCACGATCACCGGCGGATTTCGACCGCCCTGGTGCGCGTAACGCAGGCGGATGCGCCGGCCACGCACCAGTGGTGGCGGATGCGCCGCCACGGCGGCCTCGAGTTCGCGGTTCAGTTCGGTGGTCGACATGTCGCGCATCGCGGCGCTGAAAGCCCGTTCCACGGCCGGCAACACGTCGCCCACGGCGGTACCGTGCAGAGCCGAGATCGTCATGCGCTCGGCGAAATCGAGAAACGGCAGGCGCCGCTCGAGGTCGTCGCGAATCTTTTTGCGCTCTTCCGGTGACAGGCCATCCCACTTGTTGACGACCACGACCAGTGCCCTGCCTCGTTCCAGCACCAGCCCAAGCAGACTCACGTCCTGCTCGGTGACACCTTCCTGACCGTCGAGAACGGCGACAACCACCTGCGCGCGCTCTATCGCCTGCAGCGCCTTGACGATGCTGAATTTCTCGATGACCTCGTGCACGCGTGCCCGGCGCCGGATGCCGGCCGTGTCGATCAGCAGGTAGTGTCGGTCATGACGTTCGAACGGCACGGCAACACTGTCACGCGTCGTACCGGGCTGGTCGTACACAACGAAACGCTCTTCACCCAGCAATCGATTCGACAGCGTCGATTTACCGACGTTGGGACGGCCAACCACAGCCAGCCGAAGCGGCTTGTCGTCGTCATCGTCGTCCTCATCTTCGACCTCAAAGCCCTCAAGCACGGTATCCATCAGGGATTGGATCCGGTCGCCGTGCGCCGCCGACACGGCCAGCGGCTCACCCAGACCAAGGGCGTGGAATTCGCTGCCGACGATCGCCGGGTCGAGGCCCTCGGCCTTGTTGACGATCAGGTACACCTGCTTGGCGTTGCGCCTGGCGAGGTCCGCGACGTATTCGTCGGCCGCGGTAAGTCCTTCACGGCCGTCGACCATGACCAGCGCAAGATCGGCTTCCGCCAGCGCACGCGCGGTCTGGTCCGCCATGCGCTCGTCGATACCTATCTCGCCACCGGCGATGCCGCCGGTGTCGATTACGATGTAGGGGACGGGTCCGAGCTTGCCAAAACCGTATTGTCGATCCCGCGTCAGGCCCGGGTAGTCCGCGACCAGCGCATCCCGCGAGCGGGTCAGCCGGTTGAACAGCGTCGATTTGCCGACGTTCGGTCGACCGACAAGTGCAACAACCGGAAGCATGGCATCAGGGCTCAGCTGTCGTCGTCAGCGATGTCCGGTGCGCGACGGTCGCGCGCCGGCTCAGGAATAAAGTACGCCGTCAGGCTGCCGTCGTCCGCCTGAACGTACAGGCGATTGGCAATCGCCACCGGCGCGACGGTCACGGCCGATTTGCTCGGACGTACCCGCGCGACCGGATCGCCGGTCACCGACGAGAAGAAGTGCAGATAGCCTTCGAGATCCGCGGTGGCCACGGTCTGCATGAAAGACACCGGCAACGTTGGCTCACGGCGCAGTAGGCTTTCCTGTCGCCAGGTCTCGGTGCCGGTGCGGCGTGACATCGCCACAACCTCACCGCCGTCGAGCACGGTGTAGACGCTGCCAAAGTCTGCGTAGGCGCCCGCCGAGCTTGAAATCTCGCGCGTCCACAGTGGCTGGCCGGATTCGGCTGCCAGTGCCGCGAGCCGGCCCTGGTAGCCGGCGGCATACACATCCTGCCCGACGACGGCGATATTGCCATCGACGTCGGACAGACGTTCGAGATCCGAACGGCCGGACGGCGGCGACAGCATCTGCTGCCAGAGCACGTCACCGGACTGCAGGTCCACCGACATGATGCGGCCGTTATCGAAGCCGGCAACCACCGCGTTGCTGACAGCGACCGGCGCGGCATTGCCGCGGATCGTCAGGGCCGGCGTCGATTCTTCCAGCGTCCAGCGCTCGTTGCCATCGAGCAGGCCGTAGGCACGCAGCCGGTTATCGACCGTCATCACGACGACGGTACCGTTGCGAATCAGCGGTCGCGCCAGCGACTCGCCGGAAATATACGCGCGCCAGCGTTCTTCGCCGGTGTCGGCATCGAGCACAATGAGGCGGCCATCCTTGCTGATGATCGCGACCCGGTCTTCGCCGTAGGACGCGCC
This sequence comes from Pseudomonadota bacterium, assembly GCA_038747355.1. GTDB lineage: Bacteria > Pseudomonadota > Gammaproteobacteria > Steroidobacterales > Woeseiaceae > UBA1847. The sequence goes on from JBCDJX010000098.1 coordinate 2,940, forward strand.
CGCGGAAATTTCCTCGCCGATGTCCTGCTGCCAGACCGTCTTGCCATTTTCCGGGTTCAAAGACGCGACGCGTCCGTCAAAGCCGGCCACGAACAGGCGCTCGCCGTCACCCGACGGGCTGAGTGACAGCCGCAGGTTATCGGCGCCCTTGCCAATGGTCGTGGACCAGGCACGCTTGACGCTGACCGTGCTGTCGATGGGCTGCAGTTCGAGCGGCTGCAGTTCCTCGTCTTTTTTACCGCCAATAATGCCGCAGGCAGACAGGCTCAGTGCCAGACCGGCAACGACGAGGACGCGGCGGATCATTGAGGCGATTCCTCTGCGTCGGTCATCGCATCGGCGTCGTCCGTCGTCTCGTCAGCGACCGGGGCTTCCGCCGCCGCAGCGTCTGCCGCATCCATCAGCTCATCGCCGTCCGGTTCGACGAGCTCGTCGTCCGACTCGACGATCGCGTCGGGCGGCAGGTCGAACAGCTTCAGGCGCACGAAACCGACATCCAGGGTCTGGTCGGCGTTCGGTTGCTCAATGGCGTCGGTGTACGCAGCGCGCGCGTCAGCGTAGCGCTCGAGAACCAGCAGTGCATCACCGCGGGCTTCGGCGTAGCGAGCCGCAAACGCCTGGCCTTTCGGATCGGCGACGGCTTCCAGCGCTTCTTCGGCCTTGCCCTGGTAGAGCAGAATCCGGGAAAGTCGCAGGCTGCCGACCAGCTTGAGTTCGTTAAAACCTTCGAGCGTGAGCAACTCCCGCAGCGCGTTCGCGGCGTCCTCATCGCGGTTTCGGTCCATGTACAGTCGAGCCATAGTCAGTTTTGACTGTCCGACGTACGCGGTGTTCGCATAATTTGCTGCAATCTGCGCAGACACGGTTTCGGCCTCTTCCAGCCTGCCCTCGGTCACGTGATCCGCCAGCGTTTCATACAGTGCCGACGCTTCGGTCTGGGTCCGGAGTTTCGAGTCCTGCATCGTGTTCCAGCCGAACAGCGCTGCCACACCCAGCACGATCCCGCCAATGACGTAAGCGCCGTAGTTCGACCACCACGCGCGAAACTCTTCAATCTGTTCTTCTTCGGTCTTTAGCTCGTCTGCCATTTGTCTTTCCGCCAGCGCCCGTCAGCCGGACACTCGTTTTCGCAACACCGGGACGATGTCGTCCATCGCCACGGTTTCCTGATCTTCGCGACTGCGCAGCGGTTTGATACCCACCGTGCCGTTCGCGACTTCCTGTTCGCCGATCACCAGCGCAATCGACGCCTCGCTTTTGTCGGCGCGTTTCATTTGCGCCTTGAAGCCGCCGCCGCCGAGATTCATCTCGACCCGCAGCTCCGGCGCGCCGCTGCGGATGGTCTCCGCCAGCGCAAACGCAGCACGCTGCGCGTCGTCACCGACGGCCGCGATAAATACGTCCGACGCGTCACTGCCAGGCTGGCCGCCACAGGCCTCGTAGAGCGCCACAAAACGCTCGATGCCCATCGCCCAGCCGATGGCCGGCGTTGACCGACCGCCGAGTTTCTCGACGAGACCGTCGTATCGTCCACCGGAACAAACCGCGCCCTGGGAACCCAGTGCATCCGTGACCCACTCAAAAACCGTCCGGTTGTAGTAGTCGAGTCCCCTGACCAGTCGAGGGTTCACCGAAAATGCCACACCGGCTGAATCGAGCAGCGATTTCAGCGTGTCAAAATGCGCCGCCGACTCGTCGTCGAGGTAGTCCAGCATGACCGGCGCGTCGGCAACGATGCCCTGCATATCCGGGTTTTTGCTGTCCAGAATCCTCAACGGGTTCTTGTCGAGGCGGCGAATACTATCCTGATCCAGCTCGTTTTTCACGCCGGAAAAGTAGCTCAGTAAAGCCTCGCGGTAGCGCGCTCGGGATTCGTTGGTGCCGAGTGAATTGATCTCCAGTTCGAGTCGATCAATCCCCAGGGCCTCCCAGATGCGCGCACTCATGATGATGAGCTCCGCATCGACGTCCGGCCCCTCATAGCCCAATGCCTCGACGTCGAACTGGTGAAACTGCCGATAACGACCCGCTTGCGGCTTTTCGTAGCGAAACATCGGTCCCGTCGTCCAGAGCTTCTGCTTCTGGTTATGTAACAAGCCGTTGGTGATACCGGCGCGCACCATGCCGGCGGTCGCTTCCGGCCGCAGCGTCAGGCTTTCCTCGTTGCGATCGAGAAAGGTGTACATTTCCTTCTCGACGATGTCCGTCACCTCACCGATCGAGCGCTTGAAGAGCTCCGTCTGTTCGACGATGGGAAGCCGGATTTCCCGATAGCCGTAGCGCCGGGCGATATCGATCAGAACCGACTCGAGTTTGCGCCAGGTCGCCGTCTGCCCGGGCAGGATGTCGTTCATTCCGCGTATAGCTGTTGGTTTCACGTTGCGTCCGTAGCCGCGGCGGCGGCCTTCGAGGTCAGTTTCTGTAGAGGGTAAAGCGTGCCGTTTCGCCGCGCCGGTCGGCAGGGTCGATGGCGTAACTCGCGCCGTTCACGCTGATCTCAACGTTGGACGCATTGCCGAGCAGCACCGAGACCGGGGCCTCGCCGCTGACGTCGACGGTGCGACCGGCCTGACCGAGATCGAAAAACAGGCGCTGGCCGCTGCTGTCGGTCATCTCCGTCCAGCAATCGCCGCTGAACGACAGGCTGATTTGCAGTAGGTCGTCTGGCTCGGTAGCCGGCTCCGCAACGGTGGTCTCGACGACCACCTCCGGCGCAGGCTCGTCTGCGGCCTCCGTTGCCGTGGCCGGCTCCGGCGTCGTCTCGCGCGGCAGCAAGACCGACGCCGCGGGCGATGCGACCGCGGTTTCAACATTGGCAACGTCGTTCGCCGGCTCGCTACCGCGCAGGAAAAACCAGTAGTAGCCCGCCGCGACCAGGATAATCACCACCACGGCCACGATCAGCGCAAAGAGTGGTGTAGGTGACTTGGACAGGGTTGGGCGCCGGCGGCTGGGAACCACCTGCGGCAGACCGTCCTTGTGCGTCAGAGCGTGATACTCGGCAAAGATATCGTTCTCGTCGACTTTGACCAGCTGGGCGTACTTGCGCAGGTGGCCCTTGGCGAAGACGGGTGCACCAAGCGTCTCGAAGTCGTTCGCCTCCAGCGCCCGAACCTTGGTCTCGTCGATGTGCAGTTCTTTCGCGATCTCGTCGATCGAGATCTGCTGTTCACGCCGCGCGTCGCGCAGTCGCTCACCGCAGGAGGGCCCCTGCGGTTCAGCTTCCGTTGATTCCTCGTCGCTCATCTAGCCGCTTTCCAGCACGCGACGTGCTTCTGCCGACTCGGGGAATTCGCGAATTAAACGATTGACGTACTCGCGCCGTGCCGTGTTGTCACCGAGTTCCGTTTCGATCTGCACGGCGAGAAAGAGGACGCCGGCACTCGGTACGTTGCGGCTGAGAAAGCGCTCCATGAAAGCGCGGGCACCGAGGAAATCCGAGTTTCGGTGCTTGAGAATAGCCAGCTGCAGCAGCGCCTCACCGTAGCTGGGTCGCAGATCCAGCGCCGAGCGGAAGTACTCCTCCGCCTTCATCACGTCCGGTTTCTGCACCATGCAGACACCGGCGTTGGTCAGCGTGACCCAGGCGCGATCGTTTCGGTTGTTTTTGGACGCACGATCGAAGTAGCGCGCGGCGTAGTCAAAATCGCCCTGCCGGCAATTGAAGACGGCGTAGGCGTTTTGCGCATCGTAATTGTCCGGGTCAACGCGCACCGCCTGCTCGTAGGCATCGCGGGCCAGCCGCGGATTTTCGAGTGCTTCATAGGTCAGCGCGAGTGTGTACCAGGTAATCGCCCGGCGACTGTCGAATTCCAGCGACTGCCGGAGCCGGTCGCGAGCCAGTTCGTAGCTGCCATTTCGGTAGTAGCGCGCGCCGAGCTGGTAGTTGTATTCGGCGGCGTCTTCCTTGTCCGGCGTCGGTTTTGGCGGGCCACTGGTCGTCGACACGCAACCGGACAGCAACACGAGCATCAACACCATCGTCAACTTGTTCATACGCCACCTACAGCCTTGATCTTCTTTTCACCGAGACGCACCCGGACCCGGTCACTGACTTTACCAGCCAACTGGCCACAGGCGGCATCTATATCGTCACCGCGTGTCTTGCGAGTCGTGGTCACAATGTTTTTGGCCCGCAGTCGTTCCTGGAATTGGTGAATCGTACGGCTGGACGAGCACTCGTACTGGGTGCCCGGAAACGGGTTGAACGGTATCAGGTTGACCTTGGCCGGTTTGCCACGCAGCAAGGCGATCAGTTCGTCGGCGTGCTGCAGCGAATCGTTGACGTCTCGCAACATCACATACTCAAAGGTAATGAAGCGATTGGAATGCTTGCCCGCGTAGCGCCAGCAGCTGTCGAGCAGCTCGGCAATCGGGTGAATCTTGTTGATGGGTACCAGCACGTTGCGCAGCGCATCGTTCGGCGCGTGCAAGCTGACGGCAAGCGACACGTTGCAGTCATCACCAAGCTTGTCCACGTGCGGCACGATCCCGGAGGTGCTGACCGTGACACGGCGACGCGAGAGACCGTAGGCGTAGTCGGAAATCAGCAGCTGCACCACCGGCACCACGGCACGGTAGTTTGCCAGCGGTTCTCCCATGCCCATCAGCACAATGTTGCTGATCACGGATTCTCCGTCCGCGCGCTTCGGCAACTCGCGGACCGCATGGTAGACCTGGCCGATAATCTCCGCCGCATCGAGATTGCGGTTGAAGCCCTGCGCACCGGTGGCACAGAAAGAGCAATCCATCGCGCAGCCAACCTGCGACGAAATACACAATGTGCCGCGGTTCGCTTCCGGGATGAACACGGTCTCGACCGCTTGCCCCTTGCCGCTGCCGAACAACCACTTGATGGTGCCGTCACTGGAGTCGTGCCGCGACAGCAGCTCCGGAAGGCGGATATCCGCCGAGGCCGCGAGTTTTTGGCGCAGCGATTTCGACAGGTCGGTCATCGACTCGAAATCGGTCACGCCACGCTGGTGCAGCCACTGCATCAGCTGGCGTGCACGAAACGGCTTCTCACCGAGCGCCGCAAACAACTGCTTCAGTCCGTCTTCGGACAGTCCCAGCAGGTTGGTCTTTGCGGCGTCGGTGGTCATGCGATGGACGCCCGTCTAGCGCGTGCGGGGCACTACGCCGTCGGCGCCGAAGAAGAACGCAATTTCGACCGCTGCCGTTTCTGCGGCATCCGAGCCGTGCACAATGTTCTCCTCGATGCTGTCGGCAAAATCCGCACGAATCGTGCCGGCATCGGCGTCGGCCGGATTGGTGGCGCCCATGATGTCGCGGTTCTTCGCGATAGCACCCTCGCCCTGCAGCGCCTGGACCATCACCGGGCCGGAGGTCATGTAGCTGACGAGATCCGCGAAAAACGGACGTTCGCTGTGCACAGCGTAGAAGCCTTCCGCCTGCTCCTTGCTCAGGTGCAGCATTTTGGCGGCAACGATTTCCAGTCCGGCTTTCTCAAAACGGCTGTAGATCTCACCGATCAGGTTCTTTTGAACACCATCAGGCTTGATGATGGAGAGCGTCTGCTCAACGGCCATGCGTATATTCCTTTAGTTTATTGAATTTTAAGACAAAACCCGGCGAGGTGGTGTGCCGGTGGCGGGGATTCTACAAAGCCCTGTCAGGGCGGGCAATGCGTCAGACGGTAAAACTCTCGCCGCAGCCGCATTCGCCGGCCGCATTCGGGTTCGTGAAGCGGAACATTTCGTTCAGCCCGTCCTTGATGAAATCGACCTCAGTACCCTCGACCAGTGGCAGTGCCTCGGCATCCACGAGCACCTTGATGCCCTTGTCCTCAAACACCACATCCGACTCCTTCATTTCATCTGTCAAATCAACAACATAGGAGTAACCCGAGCAACCGGTCACGGACACGCCGAGGCGAAGACCGATCGCGTTCTCGCGGCTGTTGAGGTAACCGCGGACGCGGTCTGCTGCGTTGTCTGTCAATGAAATCGTCATGGGCTTTCCAGGCGAGAATTAAGGTCTCGCAGCGCATCTTCAAGCACCAGTATACGCCCGGTTTTCTCGACAGGCACGGACAGGGTTCGCATTAGTCCGTCGCTCGAAAACGAGACCAGAGCGGCCAGCGGCTGGCCCTCGAGTTGTTCACAGGCGAGGTCGCAGGCCGCGATGGTGTGCGGACAGCCGTAGGCACGGAACCGCATACTCGCAATCCGCTGGTCGTCGCAAGACGCCGAGAACTCGATATCGACGCCCTGCCCGCGGCCTCTGGACGCCGTGTCCGCGCGGCCGGCGAAGGCCGGCGCCGCGAATCGCTGGCGAACCTCCGTGTTGTAGGGATCCCGGCTCATGCCGCCGGGGCCAGCGCGCGCAGCCGGGTGACCGCGTCTCGGTACCGGGCAACCGCTTCGTCAATGTCGTCGTCGCGGGTAAATCGACCGAAGCTGAAGCGGATCGCGCTTTGCGCCTCGGTGTCGCTGCGGCCCATCGAGCGCAGCACCCGCGAGGGCTCTCGATCGCGTGAGTTGCAGGCGGAGCCGGTCGCAACGCAAACCGGGTCCAGCGCGAGTAACAGGCTCTCTCCCTCGACGCCGTCCACGCCGACGTTGAGGATTCCCGGATAGTGCGCCTCGGCATCACCGTTCAGGGTGACACCGTCGAGGTCGGCGATACCTTGCCAGAGACGATCGCGGAGTTCGCGGGTTCGTTCGAGATCGGCCGCCATGTGTGTCGTTGCGAGTTGCGCCGCCTTGCCAAAGGCAACGATCAGCGGGACCGGTAAGGTGCCCGGCCGGCGACCACCCTGCTGGCCGCCACCGTACAGGATCGGCTCGACGTGACAGCCCGGTCGGTCGGCGACCACGAGGGCACCGATACCCTTCGGGCCGTACATTTTGTGGGCCGACAGCGACAGCAGGTCGATCGTGCTGTCTGCAAAATCGAGCGGCAGCTTACCGACCGACTGCGCCGCATCGACGTGGAACAGGATGTCCCGTGCACGGCACAGCGAACCGATCGTCTCGATATCCTGGGTCACGCCGGTCTCGTTGTTGACGTGCATGATGGACACGAGCTGGGTGTCCTCGCGCAGGCTCGCCTCAAGCTCGGCCAGGTCCACGCGTCCTGATGCGTCGGGGGTCAGCCAGGTGACCGAATAGCCGTCGCGTTCAAGCTGGCGACAGGTATCGGTCACGGCCTTGTGCTCGGTGGGCATGGTGACCAAGTGCCGGCCGCGCCGCGCCCGATAGCGCGCTCCGCCCAACAACGCCAGGTTGTCTGCCTCGGTGGCGCCCGAGGTCCAGACGATCTGAGACGGTGCACACTGCAGTAACGCCCCCAGCTGGTCCGCGGCGTGCGCGACATGCCGCTCGCTGTCCCGACCCGCCGCGTGACTGGCGGACGGGTTGGCGAGCATGGCCGGATTCGCCATTGCGTCCGCCAGCGTCGTGGCAACCGCGGGGTCGACCGGCGTCGTCGCCGCGTAGTCGAGGTAGATCGTCATGCTCGCGTTCGGTCAATGGCGGTCAGGATACCGCGCAGGATATTCAGTTCGTTTTTGTCTGGCCGCGCGCGAACAAACAGGCGCCGCAGTCGACGCATCAGGTGCCGCGGATTGTCCGGATCGAGAAACCGCACGTCTCGCAGCACGTTTTCAAGGTGCTCATAGAAATACGCCATCTCGTCGGCCGTCGCCGCTTCCGCTTCGGTCTCGAAGGGCGGCAGTGGCTCGGCCGTGGCCGACCGAATTTCATAGGTCAGCACCTGCACCGCCATGGCCAGGTTCAGCGAACTGAATTCGGGGTCCGTGGGGATCGTCAGCAGGCTGTCGCAGAGATCCATGTCGTCGTTGCAAAGCCCGGTCTTTTCCGGGCCAAACACCGCCGCGACCGGTCCGCGCTCGGCCTCGGCCAGTAACTTCTGCGCGCCGTTGCGCGGTTCGAGCGTCGGCCACGCCAGCGACCGGGACCGGGCACTGGTGCCGGTCACGTAAATGCAACCGGCCACCGCATCGGCAAGCGAAGCAAGCACGGTCGCGTTGTCGAGGATGTCGTCGGCGCCGGAGGCACGTGCGGTCGCCTCCTCGTGGGGAAAGTGCCTTGGCCCCACGAGCGCGAGCTCGGACAGCCCCATGTTTTTCATGGCGCGCGCGACGGCACCGATGTTGCCCGGGTGGGTGGTACCGACAAGGACGATGCGAATGGGGTGAGAGCTCATAGGCGGCTTTTTACGGCGCTGGTGAATAAAGTCCGGTATTCTACCGCCGCGGCGACAGGCCGCGACGTTCTTTTGACAACACGGAATCCCCCGATGCACGCCCTGCTCAACGTAGCCGTCATGGCCGCTCGCCGCGCCGGCAACACGCTCATGCGATACCAGGCCAACCTCGACAAGATCAAGGTGGAGGTCAAAGGACGCAACGATTACGTCAGCGAAGCCGACCACGCCGCCGAAAAGGCCGTCATCGATGTCGTGCACAAGCACTACCCCGACCACACGATCCTGGGTGAGGAATCCGGTGAGGTGGCGGGCGAATCCGGGGATTCTGACACCGTCTGGGTGATCGACCCGCTGGACGGCACGACCAACTTCCTGCACGGCTTCCCGGTGTTTTGCGTCTCGATCGGCGTTCGCGTCAAGGGCCGCGTCGAACACGCGGTGGTCTACGACCCGACGCGCCAGGAACTGTTTACTGCATCACGAGGCGCCGGCGCGCAGCTGGACGGACGACGCATCCGCGTCAGCGGCCAGACGAATCTCGATCGCGCGCTTATCGGCACGGGTTTCCCGTTCCGCCAGTCCGAGTCCGCGATCGGTCCATACCTCACCATGCTGCGCAAGGTCGTCACGACCGCATCCGGCGTTCGCAGACCGGGCGCCGCAGCGCTCGACCTGTGCTACGTCGCCGCAGGACGGCTCGACGCCTTCTGGGAAACCGGCCTTGCACCCTGGGACCTGGCGGCAGGCAGCCTGATGATCCGCGAAGCCGGCGGCATCATCTCGGGCCTCGACGGCAGCGAAGACTACCTCGATACCGGCCACGTCCTGGCGGGCACCCCGAAAATCTATGCCGCCCTCGCTCAGAGCTGCGCGGCCGAAATCAAAGGCATCATGGCCGTGGACGATTTCACCTAAGCGCATAGCCCAACCATGGCTTGCACCCGGCTCAAGGGTGTCTCCAGGTGGAGGCATCGCGCACAAAAAAGCCGATTTGAAAGCGCTGCGCACCTACGTGAGCATTTCAAATCGGCATCTTTGTGTGCCAGACGCCGGCTGGGGGCTCCGCACGACTAAGGCATATCGTCGACTAGGCCAGGATCCTCCTGCGCTTTGTTTGACGACTTAGGGCATGTCGTCCACAAGATCAGGATCTTCGACCGGTTCCATCAGGTCCTGTGGGTTGACGTCCAGCAGCAACGCCGTCGCGCTCGCTGTGTAGATCGACGAGTAGGTACCAATGATGATGCCGACGATCAACGCGATCGAGAACGGGCCGATCGACTCCCCGCCCAGGAACAACAGTGCGAACAGCACCAGCAAGGTCGTGATACCGGTGATCAAGGTGCGCGCCAGCATCTCGTTGATCGACGTGTTCATCGACTCGGACGCTTCGACGCCGCGCATCTTGAAGAAGTTCTCCCGAATACGATCGAAAGCCACAACGGTGTCGTTCAGCGAGTAACCGATAACGGCGAGCACGGCCGCGACAACCGTCAGGTCGAACGGCAGCTGGAAGATTGAGAAAAAGCCGACCGTGATGATCACGTCGTGCACGAGGGCCGCTACGGCACCCGCTGCAAACTTCCACTGAAAGCGGAACATTACGTAGGCGAAGATCATCATCAGTGCAAAGATCATCGCCAGGCCGCCCTGGTTGGCGAGTTCCTCGCCGACCTGCGGACTGACGGTTTCAAGGCGGCGCAGGTCGAAGGCCATGCCGCTGGCTTCGAGGATGCCCTGCAACTGCTCACGCACCTCGCGTTGTTCTGCGCCCGGTTGTGGCGGCAGACGAACCAGCACATCAGTTTCAGCACCGAAAAGCTGAACCTGCGCCTCCTCGAATCCCGCGTCGCCGAGCTTGGTGCGGATGGCATCCAGATTGGCCGGTTCCTTGTAGCCGACCTCCAGCAGGAAGCCGCCGGTGAAATCAATTCCGAAATCCAGGCCACGAGTCGCCAGTGACACGATTGACGCGACGATCATTAGAACGGACAGGCCAAGCGCGAGCGTGCGGCGCTGCTTACCCAGGAAGTTGATGTTGGTTTTTTGTTTAATCAGGCGCACGGGGCAGTCTCCTAGACCGGCAGCGTTTCAAGCCGGCGACGGCCGAACGCAAGATTCACGAGAACACGTGTACCGATAATCGCCGTGAACATCGACGTCACAATGCCGATCGTCAGCGTGATCGCGAAGCCCTTGATCGGGCCTGTACCGAAGGCAAACAGCACGATCGCCGCAATCAGCGTCGTAATGTTCGCATCAGCAATGGATGACAGCGCTTTCTCGTAACCGGAGTGAATCGCGCCCTGGCTCGAATTCCCGGCCGCGAGCTCCTCGCGTATTCGCTCGAATATAAGCACGTTGGCGTCCA
>JBCDJX010000099.1:0-13277 GCA_038747355.1 Pseudomonadota bacterium
GGCCGGTGCAACCGCCGAAAAAAGATTCGGAAAGCGGTGAGCGCCAGCAGAAAAAGCCGGACAAAGAGCGCAAGGACCCCGATGACGATGAACACAAACCCCTGATAGACGAGCGTGTGTGATGATTGATTCAAGCCTGTTTCTGTATTTGATCCTGGCGTCCCAGTCCGTGCTGCTCGGCGCGGCGGTGATTGCCCTTGCGCGATTCCAGCGACGCTGTCGCGACATTGAGGCCTTCTGGTCGAGTCCGACCTGCGCGATGCTGCAGGACGACAATCCAGAGGTTTCACATAACGACGATTCGCAGCGCATTATCAACGTGGACACGGAACAGGCGCTGCTCGAAAAACTCAAGCTGGATCAACGCATTGCGGATCTGCAGCGACGCCTGAAAACGCTCTCCGAACGCGAGCCCCCCAGCCGTATGCCGGTGTCATTTGAGATTGAGCGCAACCTGCCGATAGAGAATGCACAGAGAATGGCCAAAAGCGGCGCCAGCGTCGAAGAGCTGACTCGGGTGTGTGGCCTGAACGTCGGCGAGGCGCGCTTGCTGCGGAAGCTGCATGGCAGGCAACACTATTCGATCAACTAGTTCTCAGACAGGGATCTTTGCAAATGAATGCTACGGCTGACGACCAATTCCGTTTTATCAATCTTCTCGCACTGGAATTGAATAACGGAGACATCACCCTGCCGTCCTTGCCGGACGTCGTCATCAAGATCCGCAACATGCTGGAGAACGACAGCAGCGATTTTGACCAGATCAGCAAGGCGGTGAGCGTCGATCCGGTGCTCGTGTCCAAGCTGTTTCTGTTCGCCAATTCCGCACTGTACAACCGCGCAGGTGTCACCATCGACACGCTGGACGGCGCCATCGGCCGGCTCGGTTTCGAGGTGGTTCGCAATACCGCGATGTCGATCGCCATGGAACAGCTGTACGCCGCCGAGAAACACTCGCACGCAAAAAAATATCTGCAGGCGGCATGGGCGCGCGGCATGAAGCTGTCCTCAATGGGCTGGGCCGTCGCACGGTGCAACAAATTGCTCAACGACGAGAGCGCATTTCTCGCTGGCCTGATGCACGACGTTGGCACCTTGTACGTCATTACGAAGACCGACGATTTCCCGTCATTGCTGGGCGACCAGGCCTCGTTTAACGATATTGTCAGTCAGTGGAACCCGCAGATCGGCAAGAGCATCATCGAGTCGTGGGGCTTCAACGAAGAAATGGCGGAGTCTGCGGACGTTGCCAGCTACATGGCCGATAACGAAAACGGCGCCGAGGAACCGCGACTCGTCGATGCAATGTACGTGTCTGAGCTGCTGGTTGACGACGCCGATGAATCGCTGGATCTCTCGGAAATCCCGGCAGCCCGTCGCCTCGGCATCAATAAGGACAGCGTCGGTGGTGTCCTGGAAAACTACCGCAACAAGCTCCAGACGATGCAGGCCTCGCTCGCCTGAGCAACACCCGCTGAGCGGCACGCCCGTCGAAGCGTCTGAACCACAGCTGCGAGTATCGCGTGCTGCCGACGCGGTTTCGCCTTATTCCTGCTCGAGTTCTTCCAGCTTCAGACGGCGCATGCGGAGTGTCTCTGATTCGAGATTGAACATGTGCTGGATCAGGATTTCGCGCTGCTCGGGTTTCATGCCACTGAATTCCACACCGATTCCGTAGCGTCGCTTCGGGTCGCTGTCATCGGGTGCGTCCGTCAGGCGAACGACGGTCGCGAAGGTCTCCACGAATCGACTGTCGGACGACAGCAGGAACTGCAGGTGCATTTTGTCGCCAACTTTGAGCGCCTGCTCGCTGGAGAACACCAGTCCGTCTGCACTGACATCGCAGCGCTGCGGCGGCAGTTTCGCCAGCGCCGAGCGTGTTTCGCGAAGCGCAGGCAGCTGCTTGACGACAATATTCAACTTGTCGTTTAACAGGGTCATGCAGCGGCCGATGCTTTCCGACTCGGCATTCAGCATGAACATGGCTTCGCTGAGCCGGGCTTCGACATCCAGCAACATCGCCTGTGCGTCGTCATTCAGGCCGAGTTTGAGTTTGCGGTGCTCGAGGCCTGCTTCAAAGTCGAGGTCGCTGAGCTTCTCGAATTTGACGTAGGCCATTTCGCTGACGCGGAATGAACGTCGGTTATCGTATTCGTTACTCATACTTCGCCATCCTTAGTTTGTGGCTCGTTGCCATCGCCGGCCTGCGGGCTCTGTCGGTTGTTGTTGGCCGGTTCGAGGACCTGTCCGGCGTCCTCGATAGCCATCGTCTTGGTCCTGTCCAGTTCATTGCCACGCACGATGCTGATTTCCACACGACGGTTTTTGGCGCGGTTTTCAGCGGTGTCGTTTTCGGCCACCGGCCGCGTATCGGCGTGCCCGGTGATCATGACCCGGTTTTCGTTGATGCGCTTCTGGTCGAACAGCACGTGCGCGACGGTAACGGCGCGCGACGTCGACAGCTCCCAGTTGGACCGAAATTCCTCGTTGCTGATCGGCACGTTGTCGGTATGGCCGGAAATCGTTACTTCGCCGATCGCGTTGTCGATCAGACCGGTGATTTTTGTGATCGTCGGCATAAACTCGGGCCGCACCACGGCGCGCCCCGAATCGAACGATGCCTGCTCCATGATCCGGATGATGATCTTCTTGCCTTCGGTTTCGACGGCGACGGCACCGCGCTCGATTTCATCTTTCAGTGCCATCTTCAGGCGTCGCGCGTGCTCACGCGTTTCGGCGATCTCCCGGTTCAGGGCATCCAGCGTGTTGCGGTTGGATTCGACAGTGAACTGGCGAATCGTATTCAGAGCCGTCGGGTCGGGTCGTCCTGGGCTGAATTCCTTGGCGATGATGCTGGTGCCTTTCGGGATCGACTTGACCTCGATTTCGGCCTGCACACCGAAGGCATTTTTCATCGAGCCGGACAGTTGCTTGAATTTTTCAACGTCCATCTCTGAGAAGGCGAGCAGCAACACGAAGAAGCACATCAACAGCGTCATCAGGTCGGCGAAGGTCATCACCCACGCCGGGACGCCTTTCTCTTCGGGTTTATCCGGTGGTCCGTCCATGCGGCCGCCGACGCCTAGGCGTCGTCCTCGACCTTACGCTGGGACTTCGGCAGATAAGACTCCAGCATGCTTTCGATAATGCGTGGATTCTGGCCACTCTGGATGCTGAGCAGCGCGTCGATAATCAGCGATTTGTTGTTTTGTTCCTCGGCACTGCGCAGGGCAAGTTTGTCTGCGATGGGCAGCGCGAACATGTTTGCGAGGATCGCGCCGTACAGGGTCGTGAGCAGAGCGACCGCCATCGCGGGACCGATCTGCTTGGGGTCGTCCATGTTGGCCAGCATCTGCACCAGGCCGATCAGCGTTCCGATCATACCCATCGCCGGACCGACATCGCCGATCGCCTTGAAAATCTGCTGGCCGTCCTGGTGGCGCTGCACGGTCTGGTTCTGATCTTTTTGCAGCATGACCTTGACCGTGTCCGCCGGGTGACCGTCGATCAGCAGGCCGAGGCCGGACTTCATGAAATCATCAACGACCTCCGCGTCTTCCAGCGCCAGCAGACCGCCCTGGCGAGCGGTTTTCGCGAGCTCAACGGCATTCTCGATCAGGCTCTCCGCTTTGACGGGCTTGTGCAGGAAGGCTTTCACCGCGATCTTGGCGGCGCCGGCAAACTGGCCGATGCTGAACTTCATCATGACGACCATGACGGTGCCGCCGAGTACGACCAGCAGCGACGGCGTGTTGACGAAGGTGGACGCAGAGCCGCCGAGTATGATCGACGTCAATACGATGCCAAACGCGCCGATCAATCCGATAAGTGTCGCAAGGTCCAATGTCTACTCCTTAAGCCGCCGTCCACGCGCACAGTTCCTAACCGTTTATCGGCTGGAAACGGTGTCGCTTTAGGGTTCCGTGGCAAGGAATTTCAGGCCTCGCCGTTCGGGTAGTCAGCGTCGGCAGACCGGAATTCAGCGCCATTCCCGCCGCGTGACTTCACGGCGTACAGACCCTCATCAGCCCGACGGATGGCGCTTTCGGCGGTATCCTGGTTCGACAGCTCCGTGTAGCCGACCGAACAGGTCAGACCGATCTGGCCGTCGCCGGCGTCGAGGCGAATTTTCTCGATGCTTTTGACAAAGCGATCAATGACCCGTGCGGCAGCGTCTGCCGAGGTCTCGTTGAGAATGACGGCGAATTCGTCGCCGCCGTAGCGGGCGACGAGGTCGCTTTTGCGAATGAAGGCGCGGGCGAGACATTCGCCGACCGCCCGGAGCGCCTGGTCACCGGTAGCATGGCCATGTTCGTCGTTGATGACCTTGAACTTGTCGCAGTCGATCATCACCAGTGTAACCGGCTGTTGCAGCACGAAGTGCATGTTCAGGCTTTGCTCAATCGCGATATCGAATGCACCCCGGTTGAAGGCGTCCGTGAGCGAATCCCGCTTCATTTCCTCGCGGGCGGCGACCAGATCCTGCCTGAGCACCGCCATACGGTCGTTCAGCTCGCCCAGCTGGCGCTCGTAGGCGAGGCGCTGTTCCTCGAACGTGTCGGACACCTGCTCAATCGTGGATTTGAACGCTTTCTCGATGCGCAGGAGTTCGCCGCTCTCGACCGCTTTTTCCATGGCGCTGAGCGACAATGTCACCCGGTCCTGCGTGTCCTGGTCACGTTCGCCGATGCGGCGCAGGCCACTGATCAACTCCTCAACGAGCTCGCGATAGTCGCCGATGCGTTCGGTCACAAATTTTCGTTCTGCCCGGCGCCGATCGCCGAAGAAACTCCGTACCTGCGACCACTCACGCTCGCCACGCTGTGAGCGCGCGATATCCCGGCTGGACACGGCTTCACCGTTTTCGATGTGACGCACAAATTCCGAGCATTCGCGTCGGAACAGGTTGGGATCGATGTCGGAATCGAGCGGAAAGGACTCGTCGCCAAACGTCCTGACCACGCTGCTCAGCGTGTCGACGGCCCCCGCCAGGTGGTTGGTCTCCATCGATTCGTTGGCGGCGTCCTGCGGCTCGATATCCGTGCCGGCGACAGGCTCGTCGCGGCTATTGTCACTGCCAAACAGTCGGCGCATAGCTTCTCTCGCAGATAGTGCCGCCCACGGACGGACGGCCGTGATGACCGGTTCTCACCGTTTGTATCGGCGATTTGACCCCGTCCTTGAGCGAAATAGCCAAATGGGAAAAACCGAACACTTAGGGGAATATCAGGGATTTCCCGATGGTGCGGCTTGCGCGGAGTCTCTAACTTTTACCCTCAACGCAAACGCCGAAACTCGGCGTCGTCGGAGACTGAATCTACGTGCCGGAAAACCGCGAAATGATGTCGCTGTCTGGAAGCCGCCGGGCCTCTCGCCCGCGAACGGCTGTGGAGGCGTTGCATTGATCCTGGTGGTGAATCACGGCCAGGACCAGGCGCGCAGTCTCAAACAGCTCATCGAGTTCATGGACACGCCAGAGGTTCTGACAGCCACCCCCGAGGCATGGCGTGACTGTCTCGGTGACGATCCGCTGGAGGCGCTGTTCGTCGGCGCTGATCTCAGCGAGTCCGACGTCAAGCAGCTGCTGATAGACGTTGGCCGAATCAACCCGGATGTGCCCATTGTCATGATGCAGGGAGAAAACTCGACGTGAATGCGCTGAGTGACGAATACCCCTGGGCACGCATCCACAGCCTGGAATACCCCGTTCGGCTCGATCAGCTGAGCGACGTCCTCGACGCTATCCGCGTCACCCGCTTCAGTGCGAACAGCGACGTTGGCCGCGAAAGCCGCCTGGTTGGCGCCAGCGCTGACATGCAGGCCATTCGTCGCCTGGCGGAGCAGGTGGCACCGTCGATGGCCAATGTACTGATTACCGGCGAGTCGGGTACGGGTAAAGAGGTCGTCGCCCGCGAAATTCATGAAAGATCCGGTCGCAAGGGCCCGTTTGTGGCGATCAACTGCGGTGCGATCCCCGATCATCTTTTGGAAAGCGAGCTGTTCGGTCACGAAAAGGGCGCGTTCACCGGCGCTGTATCGGCGCGTGCCGGGCGTTTTGAGCTGGCCAAGGGCGGCACCTTTTTCCTCGACGAAATCGGCGATATGCCACCGGCAATGCAGGTGAAGTTGCTTCGCGTTCTTGAGGAACGCGTGATTGAACGGGTCGGCGGCACCAAACAAATCCCGATAGACATCCGCGTGATCGCGGCAACCCACCGTGATTTGCCGGCAAGGATCGCAACCGGCAAGTTCCGCGAAGATCTGTTTTACCGTCTCAGCGTATTTCCGATCGAGATTTCGGCGTTGCGAGAGCGCGTCGAGGACATCGAGCCCTTGTGCCACGAATTTATCCGGCGCCTTTCCCGGGAGCAGGGTGTGGATCTGGCGATCGGCGACCGAGCCATGCAGCGGCTGACGGATTACACCTGGCCAGGCAACGTCCGCGAACTCGCGAATCTCGTGGAACGGCTGGCGGTCATCAAGCCGGATGGCATTGTCGGTGAAGCCGATTTACCGTGGCCGCTGGCCGATAGCGTTCTCGACGCGGACGACGATGTTCGCGTTCTCAGCGCCAATCTGTCGCCCGTCGCACTGCCGGAAACGGGTATCGACCTGAAAGCCTATCTGTCCAAGATCGAGCGCGACATGATTGAGGAGGCGCTGCAGGCGTCCGACGGTGTCGTGCAGGCCGCGGCCAAGCGTCTTGGCATCGGGCGCACGACGCTGGTCGAAAAGATTCGCCGCTACGAGCTGCGAAAGCCCGACTAAGTCGCGTCGGCGATCACGCAATCCCTGAAATCAGCTCCCCTGGCCCTGGGGGTCGCTTTGGCGTGCCGCGCGCAAAAAAAGGCCGCTCCTCGCGAGCGGCCAGTTGCCGTTTTGCCTGCAGAGTCAGGCGGTCAGTGCAGCGTACTGGTGAGGACGCTGCACGAAGCTGCGTGGCATTCGGACCATGACCGGTCCCAGCTGGTACATGACATCGAGTGCCCGCATAAAACGCCGACGACGGTGCTGGCGCATTTTCGCGAGAAAGGCGTTTAGCTCGGTCGGGGCAAACATCGTTGAATAACTGTCGGTGAGGCCTTCACGGCCGATGAGGCGTTCGCCGTTTTCGCTGGTCAGAATGACCACCGGCGCACCGGAGCGTTTCGGGCCGAAGGCGACGCTCTTCAGCAGCGACAGCTTTTCGCCATCGGGCACGGTGAAGTCGATGAGCACGAGGTCCGGCGGCGTGGTTTTCCGGTAGAGGCCGGTTCGCCGCACATAGGCGCAAGCGCCGTTACCGGGTTCAACCCGTCGCATCATGCAGGTGATGCCCTGCAATTCCATCGCCTGGCGAAGCAAGCCCGCGCGTTCCGTGCTGTCCGCAATCAGCAGTAAATTCAATTCCTTGCTGGTCATTCCGTCCTCTCCTCTGCCCAAGGTCTTGGCGCGAATCGACTTTCGCAGTCGCTGCAGCCGCCTTTAATAACAAGTAGAAGCAGAAAGTGTGCCAACCGTGCGATATTTCACGCTTTTAGTTTATGTTGTTGTTCTTCAATAACTTACGGGAATTTTTGATTTAACTTAATTGTTACTTTTGAACCAATCGTCGGGAATCCGCGACGTAAGTCGCGAAATATCGTGACTTGTCGCGAAAAATGGTGATACATATCCGACAGAATCAAGAACGACGTCCGAATTTTGACGGACGCAAAGGGCACGGATTGCAGGCAAAACGGACAGGTAACGACTGATGGTCGACTTCCCGGTTGCCATTATGCTGATGCGGGCGCTCGACCTGGTCATCATCGCGGTCTGTGTGGCGGTTTTCGTGATGATTCACCGCAAGGGACTGGTCCGCTCGCGTAACCAGACGAACGCCGGCCGCTGGATGATTTTCGCGGGTATCGTCTTGATACTGGGCCAGTCGCTCATCGAACTCGTGTTCAAGGTCAGCGACCCAACCCTGAGCTATTTCTCGAATCCGGTCTTCTTGCCGGTCAACGTACCGACCTCGTTGCACTGGCTGATGACGCGTGCCGGTTTCCTGCTGCTTGCCTTCGGGGCGTTGTACGCGCTCCTCGAGCGTCGCCAGGCGGAGAACCTGTTCGGCGATGATCAGGCTCGTATCATCAAGGCGGCCCAGGACAGCGTCCTCCAGCTTGAGTCGCGTTTTCGCAACCTGCTCGACACCACGCAGGATCCCGTTTACTGCTTCGCGTTCCAGCAACCGCTGAAACTCCCGGCCACGCTGGAGTCGCTGCTCGAGTCGGCAAAAGCGGCTCGCTTGATTGAATGCAACCCGCACTTTGTCGAGGTGCTCGGCAAAACATCGATGGCCGATTCGATCGGTATTCCGCTCGGCAAGCTGGACGCAGCGGGGGACAGCGCGGCATTCGAAGACGTGTTTCGCGCGTTCATCGCCAGTGACTACACCTTGAAGGACCACGAATGCCGGTATCGAGGAAGTGACGGAACCGAGCGCGCCCTGCAGCTCAGCCTGACCGGCATCATTGAAAAAGGGCATTTGGTGAGGATCTGGGGCGCACAAACGGATCTTCGTGAGATTCTCGCGGCACGTTCGGCCCTGGACCGTCGACGCCAGTTCCAGAATCTGATGGCCGGCGTCAGCTCCTACATGATCATGACCCCGGTGGATCGATCGAGTGAGATTATCGAGCATTGCCTGCGCGAGGTGTGTCAGTTCATCGGCGCCGATCGAAGCTCGCTGATCTGGTCCGGAGACGATGAGCAACGCGGTGCAATCAATTACCGATGGAGCGAGACGCCGCAGCCGTTTTGGGACGAGATCACGGTTGCCGACTTTCCGGTCCTGTCGCGAACGATTCAGGCCGGCGGTGTGGTCAGGGTGGAGGACGTGTCGAGCATGCCCGACAGTCAGTCCGCCGACCGGGAAACACTGCATAAGCTCGGTATTCGGTCGTTCGTCGCTCTGCCGCTGACCGTTGCCGCATCGCTCGTCGGTGTCGTCAACTTCGCAAGCTCGGCAAGTCCGAAAAACTGGTCAGACCAGGACGTTCTCGACCTGCGAGTTGTCGCCGAGCTGTTCGCCAATTTCGTGAGTCGTATCAAAAGCCAGTCGCAGCTGGCGGACGCCCTTGATGAGCTCAGCCAGGCAAAAGAGCGGTTGGAAGCTGAAAACGTCTACCTGCGAGAAGAAATTCACCAGACCCACGGCTTTGACGAAATCGTCGGCGAAAGCGAGGCGATTCTGCGGACCTTGCGGATGGTCGAAATGGTGGCAGAGACCGATACGCCGGTGTTGATCCTGGGCGAGACCGGCACCGGTAAGGAACTGGTCGCGCGCGCTATTCATCAACGCAGCAAGCGGGCAGACAGACCGCTGGTAAAGGTGAACTGTGCGACCTTGCCCGCCAACCTGATTGAAAGTGAATTGTTCGGTTACGAGCGCGGCGCATTCACCGGCGCGGATACGCGCAAGCGGGGTCGTTTCGACCTGGCCGATGGCTCAACGCTGTTCCTCGACGAGTTCGGTGAGCTGCCGCTGGAGTTGCAGACCAAGCTGCTGCGGGTGTTGCAGGAAGGCGAGTTTGATCGCCTGGGCGGTACCGAGACGGTCAAAGTCGACGTTCGCCTGATCGCAGCGACAAACCGCGACCTCGCCGAATCAGTCCGGGCGGGCACGTTCCGTTCGGACCTGTACTACCGCGTCAACACCTTCCCGGTCAGTATCCCGCCACTGCGGGAACGCGATGGCGACATCGATTTGCTGGCCCAGCACTTTGTCGGCGTCTACGGCACGCGCATGGGCCGAAACTACCGCGGCATCTCCTCGCAAATGATGCAGCAACTCCGTGAATACGAATGGCCCGGCAACGTGCGTGAGCTGGAAGGCGTCATTCAGAGGGCAGCGATCGCCAGTGACGGCGAAGTGCTGGAGCTGCCTGATCCACTGGTCGTTCACAGCGACGGCGCAGACACGCAGGTCGTCAGTACGACGATTGCAGACCTCAAACTGGTGGAGAGGGAACACATTATCAGCGTGCTCGAGGACACCGCCTGGCGGATCTCCGGGCCCAACGGAGCGGCAACCCGACTCGGGCTGCCGCCCAGTACGTTACGGTCAAAAATGAAAAAGTTCGACATAGTCAAACCCCACTAGCGGGGTCGCATTTGCGACACCACGAGGGTTGCTTGACATAAGCCGGATTGCCGCGGGGGCGCAGCCGGCCGGAAACCCGGCAAACCCTTGCCAATCGTGGTGCCGACGCAATGTGAGGGACTTCACAGGCAAACCGTGAAGTCGCTCACAAAACGCGGACTAATCGCGCTCGGAACTTAAAGTCTCAATCGGATTTATGGAAAGTCCGGTTTACGTCGCAATGAAGCGATGGGGCGCATGGATTGCGCCCGTTTTTTAGAGCCCTGGCTCAGAAGGAATGAACCTCGATGACGGGATGGAAACGACAAGCCGCGCTCGCGTGCGTGGCCACCTGTGTGATGGCGCTTTCAGCGCCGGTGTTCGCTGACGGTACGCCGGCAGGAACGGTCATTGAAAACACCGCGACGATCAGCTTCGATCTCGGCGGCACGCCGACGACGCTGACCTCCAATACGGCGAGCGTCACGGTCGTCGAACGCATCGATGTCAGTGTCAGCCTGCAGACGGCGCAGCGACTGGTAACGGCGGGGAGCAGCGACCAGCCATTGCTCTACACCATCGTCAACACCGGCAACGGCACGGAGACCTTTCAGTTGTCCGTGAACAGCGCGGTGGGCGGTGACGACTTTGACCCGACGCCGTCGGCAACGTCGATCTACTTCGATACAGACGCAAGCGGCGACTTCAATGCGGGCGATGTCGCCTACAGCCCCGGGAGCAACGATCCGGTTCTGGCTGCCGACGCGTCGGTTGCTGTTTTTATCCTCAACGACATTCCGGGCTCAGCGACCAACGGCCAGCGCGGATTATCCGAGCTCATCGTGACCGCGGCGACCGGCAGCGGTGCGCCGGGCACGGTGTTTGCCGGCCAGGGTGATGGCGGCGTAGACGCGGTGGTCGGTGCGACCACGGCGACGGTCACGCTCGCGGGCGAGTACCTCGTCTCCGATGTGCTTCTGACGATCAATAAATCACAGCAGGTAACGGATCCGTTTGGCGGTTCCGAACCGGTGCCGGGAGCAACGATCACGTACAGCATCGTTGTCGAGGTCACGGCGGGCACGGCGACGGGCAGCATCGTCCGCGATGCGATTCCTGCATTTACGACCTACGTGTCCAACAGCCTGTTACTGAATACCGGAGCGCTCAGCGATGCCGTCGACGCCGACGAAGGCGAACTCGACACCTCGGGTGCGCCGACCATTGTCGTCCGACTGGGTGATCTCACGAGTACTGACGGTGTGCAGACGATTGAATTCCAGGTCGTCATTGATTGATGGAGCGAAAACGATGAAGAGCGAAAAAACACTATGGATCCTGCTGGCTGTGCTGACCTTTGGCAGTGCAAACGCACAGCAGGAGGG
The DNA here is from genome assembly GCA_038747355.1 of Pseudomonadota bacterium. Classification (GTDB taxonomy): domain Bacteria; phylum Pseudomonadota; class Gammaproteobacteria; order Steroidobacterales; family Woeseiaceae; genus UBA1847. The sequence continues at coordinate 11,491 of JBCDJX010000099.1, forward strand.
CACCCTGGACGTACAGACCACGGTCGAAAAGGTCCAGGTCTCAACAAATGCGGCTGGCGAAGAAGTGACTGAACTCGTGCCGGCAGAGACCGTCGTTCCCGGTGAGCGTGTGATCTATACCACGAGCTTTCGCAATACCGGGTCTGACCCTGCTGACAATGTCGTCATCACCAACCCGATCTCCGAGAACCTCTTGTATGTCGAAGGTTCGGCATTCGGCCCGGGACTCGAGCTCGAGTTCTCGGTCGACGGAGGGCAGACGTTCGCAGCCGCGGAGTCGTTGACCGTGATTGAGGGCGATGCCGAACGCAGCGCCACGCCGGACGACTACACACACATTCGTTGGAGCATGCCGGGCAGCCTCGACACCGGTGCGCAGGGCATCGTGCGCTTCTCCGCAATATTGAAATGAGTTTCCCGGAATCCGCAGCAGGCAGACCTGCGGTTTCCGGATTTTGATGGTCTGCCAGGTAAATGGAAAAACCGAACGGAACTGAAAGGAGTACCGTGATGAAAATCGTAACCCCCCGTATCGGGATGATGCTCAAGTTGAGCACGGCCGTGACCTTCCTGGCGATTGGCCAGGCGGCGATGGCTGACGGCACGGATGCCGGCACCCCCATCGACAATACGGCGACGATCACCTACCAGGTAGGTGGTAACGCCCAGACGCCGATCGACGCGATTGCGCCGACCTTCGTCGTAGACCGTATTGTCACATTCACAATTACCAATACCGATGCCGTGAACACCGTGGTTGCGCCGAACGAGCAGGATGCCGTCGCGACCTTCACCATCACGAACACCGGTAACTCGCCTCTGGACCTCCGCTTGTCGGCAGTCAACCTGACCGGCGACACGGTGAACGGCACGGTCGATAACGCCGACATGGACACGGATTTCGTGTTCATCGCTGACAACGATGGCGACACGACCTTCGGGTCAGGCGGCGACAACCCGTTCGTCGATGCACTGGCGGAAGGCGCTTCTGTGCTGGTCGCCGTACTGGCTGATGCGCCGATTTCGCTGACGGACGGCCAATTCGCGCACATCGAGTTGACGGCTACCGCCGCAGATCCCGGCGCTGGTCTGAACCCGGCACCGGACGGTGCGCTTGGTGCTGACCTTGCTGAAGTCACTACCGATGGTGCAGGCACCATCGAGACGGTCTTCAACGATACGGACGAGAATGGCTTCGAAACGTCGCAGGATGGTTACGAAGTGCAGGCCGCAACGCTTGCGATCACCAAGGATGCGACGGTCATCTCGGATCCGGTCAACGGCACGACCGATCCGTTCGCGATCCCGGGTGCGGTGATCGAGTATGAGATCGAGATCTCCAATGCGGGTGCCGCAACGGCGACCAACATCTCCATCGGTGACGTGCTGACGCCTGAGCTGCTGTTCGAAACAGGCAATCTCCCGGCGGGTACGGGCAACGTGTCGATCACCGAAAACGGTACGACGACGTACTGCACGGCCGATGTGGGTGATGCTGACGGCGACGGTTGTACGTTCGACGGCGTCGACACGCTGACGATTGCGGGCCGCGATTCGTCTCAGCCGCCGGCCAGCCAGCCGGTGACTATTTCGGTCGGCGCTGACACGGTCACGATCCGCTTCCGCGCGCAGATCGACCCCAGCTAAACCGACGTCTTTGGTTTAGCGAATCATCACGGTGTTTAACAGGTTGCGACGATATGCTGGCCGTCCCACCGCCCAGAACGGCGGGCGGGCGGATGGTGTGGAACGCGCCGGGCCACCCGCGCCCCGCGCGGTAATCCGCC
>JBCDJX010000100.1:0-12691 GCA_038747355.1 Pseudomonadota bacterium
GCTAGTGGTGAGGGTCGGCCAGACGCGCACGTTGGAGGCGTATTTCAACGACCGCCGCCGCCGGTCAGTGTCCGCTACGAGGATTCCGAGCCGCAGGAGCGGCGAACGATCAGGCGGGGTGCCATCAGCGTCGATTCAACCGGTTTGCCTTCGATGAGACCGACGATGCCGCGCACCAGGCCCTCGGCGGCAAACTTGGCGTTTTGCTGCATGGTGGTGAGCGCCGGCGACACGTGGCTGGCGAGCGGCATATCGTCAAAACCGACGACGCTGACATCGTCGGGGATGCGAACGCCGCGGTCCTGCAGGGCTTTCATTGCGCCGATCGCGACCAGGTCCGTCACGGCAAACAGGCCGTCGAATTCCTCGCCGCTTTCGAGCAGCTCGATCGCTGCGCAGTAGCCTTCGCGTTCGGAATTTCTCGCGGGCAGGATGAGTTTGTCATTTTCCTCGATGCCGCGTTCACCGAGCGCGCGGACATACCCCTTGTAGCGTGCCGACAACTCCGGGCTGATGCGGGAGGTGGTCGCGCCGAAAAACGCGACCTTGCGTCGTCCCATGTTCAGCAAGTGACGTGTTGCCTGGAAGCCGCCGTTGTCGTTGTCGCAGCCGAAGGAATGGCCGGGCTGGTCCTTGATCACCGGGCCCCAGATCATGAAGCGCGTGTTGGCTTCCGACAGAGCCTGGAGCTTGTCCCGGTACTCGGCGTAGTCACCGTAGCCGAGCAGAATCAGTCCATCGGCACGATGGCTGGCCTGGTATTCGATATGCCAGTCGTCATGCAGCTGCTGCAGAGACACCAGCACGTCGAAGCCGTGTCGGGCCGCCGAACGGGTGATGTAATCCAGCATCGACAGCAAAAACAGGTTTTGCTTCGGTCGACTGGCGCCCTCCGGTGTGTCATCAAACATCAGCAGCGCAAGGGTGTGGCTTTGGTGGGTCCGCAGGCCGGCGGCGTTGCGATTAACGAAGTAGTTGAGCTCGCGGGCGATTTCCTGGATGCGGTCGCGGGTCTCTTTTCGCACCAGCGGGCTGTTTCGCAGGGCGCGCGAAACGGTTGCCTGCGATACGCCTGCGATATCAGCAATGTCTCGAGAAGTCGGATTCTCGACTTTGACCTGTTTCATACTCCCCCGAGCATGTCCTTCAATTCAGCCGTTTCGGGGTCGCGGGACGCTTGTAAAGCATGGATTTTGCGCTCCGGCAGCCCCCCGCTGCGCCGGCTGACCGCGATCCGCTGCGGCCGTTTTTCAACACCTTAGCCCAAGGATTACGCTCAAGTCGACAAGTTGCTGGTCAGTGCCTGTTTGGTTTTTGCCAGTTTGTCGGCCGCCGGGCGCCCCAAAACCAGAGCGGTGGCGACCTGCAGCACGTCAAGAACGGCGAGCTGGGCGAGGCGGGAATTCATCGGCGTGTAGACGCCGGTGTCTTCCCGATAGCTGCAGGGAATGGCCAGACTGGCCGCCTTTCCCAGCCCGGTTTCCGGGTCCGTGATCGCAATAACGGCGCCACCGAGACGACGAACGCTGACCGCAGCATCTTCCATCGCGGACCACCGACCGCTGTTGGAGGTGATAACGAATACGTCGCCCGCGCCTGCAATGGATGCCGACTGGCGAATACTTGGCACGTCGGTCAGCGCCGAGCAGGGGATACCCAGCCGAAAAAACTTGTGGCAGGCATCGGTGGACACATGGCCGGATCCCCCAACGCCGGCAAACACGATCTGGCGCGCGTTCGCGAGCAGGCTTGCGGCTTGCTGAATGTCGGTGGACTGCAGCCACTGCCGTTGTTCGAGCAGGGTCCTCACGGCGGAGTCAATGATCTTGGTGGCAACGTCCGCGGGTCGGTCGTCCTCGTTGACGTCGCGGTGAACGAATCGGCCGGGCCGGCTCAGGTCTTCCGTGAGTCGCAGTGCCAGCTCTCGAAAGCCGGCCAGTCCAACGTGCCGGCAAAAGCGAATCACGGTCGGCTGGCTGGTTCCGCACTCGCTGGCGACCTCGGCCAGGGTCGCATCTGCAGCGCGTCTCGGGTACTCCAGCACCCATCGCGCAACCCGCGATTCGGCGGGGCTAAGCTGGTCGATCGTTTTCTCAATTCGCTCGAGCATGTAGCAAAATTACACAAATAGACCCATGAAATCGAATTCAATGCTCGTTATTTCGGTCTTCAGCTAGTAAAATTTCAGCTTGAAGGAGCAGACTTATGGCGAATTTTGTACCGGTCGACGAATTCGACCTGGTGATCTTTGGGGGTACCGGCGATCTCGCGATGCGCAAATTGCTGCCGGCGCTGTACCACCGTGATCGCGACGGCCAGTTCGTTGACGACAGCCGGATCATCGGCGCCAGTCGTAGTGAACTTTCACGAGATGACTACCTGTCCCGCGTTGAGGAGGCGTTGCGCGCCAACCTCGGCGAAGGCGAGTTTGATGAGCAGCAGTGGCAGACGTTTGCCGCTCGCATTCACTACGTCCACGTTGACGCCTCGAACCGCGATGCCTGGCAGGCGTTGTGCGAGATTCTGGGCGGTCACGAGCAGAAGGTGCGTGTCGCTTACCTGGCGACAGCGCCGTCCTTGTTCGGGGCTTTCGCACAGGGCCTGCACGCCAACGGGCTGATCACCGACAACAGCCGCATCGTTCTCGAAAAACCGCTGGGTCACGATCACGACTCCGCGAAAAAAATCAACGCGGCGATCGGTCAGTGTTTCCCGGAGGATCGTGTCTACCGCATCGATCACTATCTCGGCAAAGAGACCGTGCAGAATCTCCTGGCCCTGCGATTCGGCAACTCGCTGTTCGAACCGCTGTGGCGACGTGGCGCGATTGACCACGTACAGATCACCGTCGCGGAAGATCTCGGCGTCGGCAACCGCGTGGAGTTTTACGACAAGGTCGGCACGCTGCGCGACATGGTGCAGAACCACATCATCCAGCTCGTCTGCCTGGTAGCGATGGAAGCGCCCAGCAGCCTGCACCACGATGCCGTCCGCGACGAAAAAATGAAGGTGCTGCGCGCGCTGAAGCCGATTTCGCCGGAGTTTGTCCGCGACAACACGGTGCGTGCGCAGTACAAGGCGGGCGCGATCAATGGCAGTACGGTGTCCGGTTATCTCGACGAGCTCGACGGATCAACCAGCGACACCGAAACCTTTGTGGCGCTGAAACTTGAGATTGAGAACTGGCGCTGGTCCGGCGTGCCGTTTTACCTTCGCAGCGGCAAGCGACTGAAGGAAAAACACTCCGAGATTGTCGTGCAGTTCCAGGATGTGCCGCACTCGATTTTTCCGGAACAGGAATACAACGTCCAACCGAACCGCCTGAGCATCCGCCTGCAACCAGATGAAGGTGTGAAGCTCTCGGTGATGGCGAAAAATCCGGGCCCGGGTGGCTTCGACCTGAAGCCGGTGTCGCTGGACCTGAGCTTCGAGGAGACCTTCGGGGTGCGTTACCCGGACGCCTATGAGCGCCTGCTGATGGAGGTGCTGCGCGGCAACCCGGCGCTGTTCATGCGGCGTGACGAGGTTGAGGCGGCGTGGCACTACATCGACTCGATCATCGACGGCTGGTCACAGACTCGCCACAAGGTCGAGTCCTATGTGGCCGGGACCTGGGGGCCGGCGGCGTCCTCGCTGCTGCTCGATCGCGACGGCCGTTCCTGGCACGCAAACGACTAAGACGAAATACACGATGGAAATCTTCAAGTTCGACAGCCGCGACGACGCATCCGTCGCCGCCGCGGAAGCGCTGGTCGGGTCGATCAATCGTCGATTGGACCTGCAGGCGAGAGCCTCGATGATCATCACCGGCGGCAGTTCGCCCGGCAGGTGCTACGAGGAGATGCGCGAGGCACCTATCGACTGGCAGCGTGTCGATCTCGTATTGAGTGACGAGCGATGGGTACCGGCGGACCACGACGACAGCAACGAGAGACAGGCCCGCGAAACGCTGCTGGTTGGGCATGCGGCGTCAGCGAATCTTGTTGGCGTGTATCGCGACGGCGAACGTCTCGAAGAGCGGGTCGATACGCTCGACTCGGAACTCAAGCAGCTGCCGATTCCGTTTGCAGCGGCTTTGCTGGGCATGGGATCCGACGGGCACTTCGCCTCGTTGTTTCCCGACGCAAGCAACCTTGAAGACGGACTCGACAAGCAGCGCACCCATTTTTGTTTGCCGGTGGACACGACGGCGAGCCCACACCGTCGCCTGAGTCTGAGTCTGTCGGCCATCGCACGCAGCGATTTCGTGCTGCTGTTGATATTCGGTGACGACAAGCTCAGGGTGATCAATGCAGCTATCGACGGCGAGTCGCAGTACCCGGTGGCCACTCTGCTGCGCCAGAAACAGGCGCCGGTCCACGTTTTCTGGGCCCCTTGAACCCGGAGGGTTTCATGCACGCAAGTATTGAACGCGTTACCGCGCGCATCATCGACAAAAGCCGGGACTCGCGAAAAGCGTATCTCGCACGCATTCGCGCAGCGGCCGACGATGGCCCCAACCGCAAGGCACTGTCGTGTTCGAACCTCGCTCACGGTATGGCCGCCAGCGGCGTAGCGGACAAGAAAAAACTCTCGGGGCGAGACGTACCGAATATCGCGATTGTCTCGGCCTACAACGACATGCTCAGTGCACATCAGCCGTTCGAGACGTACCCGGCAATGATCAAGACGCGCGCCAACGAGCTGGGTGCCGTTGCGCAGTTTGCCGGCGGTGTCCCGGCGATGTGCGACGGCGTGACGCAGGGCCAGGACGGCATGGACCTGTCACTGTTCAGTCGCGATGTAATCGCCATGGGCACAGCGGTTGCGCTGTCGCACAACATGTTCGACGCCACCCTCTGCCTCGGTATCTGCGACAAGATCGTCCCGGGGATGGTGATCGGAGCACTCGCCTTCGGCCATCTGCCGACGATATTTGTGCCGGCCGGTCCGATGGTGACCGGTTTGTCCAATAAGGAGAAGGCCCGCGTGCGTGAGGACTACGCGGCGGGCAAGGTCGGACGTGACGAATTGCTTGCGTCCGAATCCGGCGCGTATCACGGCGCCGGTACCTGCACGTTTTACGGGACGGCAAACAGCAACCAGATGCTCATGGAGTTTATGGGTTTGCAGCTGCCGGGTGGCTCGTTCGTCAACCCGGGCACCGAACTGCGTGACGCGCTGACGCTGGACGCCGTCGAGCGGGTGCTCACCATTACCCATCTGAGCAAGAACTACGTGCCCATCGGCGAGGTCGTCGATGAGAAGGCCGTCGTCAACGGCATCATCGGACTGCTGGCGACCGGCGGTTCGACCAACCACACCATCCATCTGGTCGCGATGGCCAAAGCGGCCGGCGTCGTCATCGACTGGCAGGACTTTGACGAACTCTCGCGCGTGGTGCCGCTGTTGGCGCGGGTCTACCCGAACGGCATCGCTGACGTGAATCACTTCCACGCAGCCGGCGGTCTTGGCTTTGTCATGCGCGAACTGCTCGACGCCGGCCTCATGCACGAGGATGTGAAGACCTTGATGGGCGAGGGCATGCGCAGGTTCTGCGTCGAGCCGACACTTGAGAGCGGCGAGCTCGCGTACCGCGATGTGCCCGGCGAATCGCTGGACCTCGACATCGTCCGACCGGCGTCCGACCCGTTCGACAAGGAAGGTGGTTTGCGCCTGGTGCAGGGCAATGTGGGCCGCGCGGTAGTCAAGGTATCGGCGGTCGCCGAACAGCATCGGGCGATTAAGGCCCCGGCGCGCGTGTTCCACACCCAGTCCGATTTTGCCGATGCGTTTAACGCCGGCGAACTGGAGCGCGACTTTGTGGCTGTGCTGGCCTTTCAGGGCCCGCGCGCAAACGGTATGCCGGAGCTGCACAAACTCACGCCGTATCTTGGCGTGTTGCAGAATCGCGGTTTCAAAGTGGCGTTACTCACTGACGGTCGTATGTCCGGCGCGTCGGGCAAAGTGCTCGCCGCAATCCAGGTGGTACCTGAGGCGCTGGAGAACGGCAGTATCGGTTTGATTCGCGATGACGACATGATCAGCATCGACGCCGAGGCTGGCGTCTTGCACGTCGACCCGCCGGTGGCACTCGACGCTCGTGAACTTGTGGTGCCGGATCTTGCCACCAGTCACTTCGGCATGGGTCGCGAGTTGTTTGCCAATTTCAGGAACGGTTGCAGCACGGCGGAGACCGGCGGCAGCATATTTACGGAGGGTCTGTCGTGACGGACATTCTCGGCGGGGCACGTGTCGTGCCCGTAGTGGTTATCGACCAGGTAGAGACAGCGGTACCGTTGGCCGAGACGCTGGTCGCTTCCGGTATTTCAGTGATCGAGGTTACATTGCGTACCGACGCCGCAATGGACGCCATCGCCGCTATCGCGAAAGCGGTTCCCGGCATGGTGACCGGTGCCGGCAGCGTCCGCACACCGAAACAGATGCAGGCGGTTGTTGACGCCGGTGCTCAGTTCACCGTCTGTCCCGGCGCCACCGAGCAGCTGGTTGCTGCGGCCGAGCGGAGTGGGGTGCCGTTTTTCCCGGGCGGCGCTACGCCGAGCGAAATGCTGCGTCTCTATGAGCTCGGCTTTTCGACGCAGAAATTCTTCCCCGCAGAGGTTGCCGGTGGCATTCCCATGCTGAAGGCCGTGTCCGGACCGCTGCCGGAGGTGCGCTTCATGCCAACCGGCGGCATCTCGGTGGAACGCGCCGTTGACTACCTGGCCCTGCCGAACGTGGCTTGCGTCGGTGGTTCGTGGATCACGCCGAAAGACCTTCTGGCTGCGGGTGACTTCGACGCGATCGCGCAGCTGGCGTCGGCCGCGGCAGCTCTCGGGGACTGACGGGCGTGAGCACCCTGCTGATTGGCGATATCGGTGGCACCAATGCGCGGTTCGCGCTGGCCGATCCGTCGAGTCCCGGCTTCGATAAGGACCTGACGCTGAAGTGCGAGGATTACGACTCGGCGGACGTGGCCATTCGTCACTATCTCGATGAAGTTGACGCTGGCCAGCCGGATGTCATTTGCCTGGCCGCGGCCGGACCTATCGTCAATCGCAGCGTCCGATTTACCAACAATCACTGGATTATCTCGGCCGAGGCGCTCGGTCGTGAGTTTGGTATTGATCGGGTGCAACTGTTGAATGATTTTGAGGCGATTGCTTATTCCATGCCGTTCATCGGCGAGGACGAACTGTTGCCTATTGGTCTGCCGTTGCCGAAACCGTTGAGCAAGGATGCGTTCATGATTGGCGTTGTTGGCCCCGGCACGGGCCTCGGCGCAGTGGGCTTAAAGTGCGTCGACGGGCAATACCTGCCGATCCCCAGTGAATCCAGTCACGGCGGTTTCGCACCGGAGACGGCCGTCCAGATCAAGATTCTGAACGTGTTGCGTGAACGTTTCGACCGCGTGTCGACCGAGCGACTCGTGTCCGGCCCGGGTCTCGAAAATCTGTACTGGGCGCTGACCCGGGTGCACAAAGAGTCGCGCGTGCTGAAGTCGCCCGCTGAGATCTTTGCGGCGGCGGTCGCCAACAGCGATCCCCTGGCCATCGAAGCCGTTCAGTTGTTCTTCGAGGTTCTGGGGCAGTTCGCCGGCGATTTCAGCCTGTCGTTGAGCGCCTACGACGGTATCTACATTGGCGGCGGTATCGCGCAGCGCTATCCGGAACTGGTCGTTAACAGCCTCTTTCGAACCGGCTTTGAACGCAAAGGCCGACATCGGGTCCAGCTGGAGCGCACGCCCACCCAACTGATCATGCATCCGCAACCGGGGCTACTGGGTGCGGCCTACATCGCAAAGACGCTCTGCGATCGTTAGCCGCGCGGCGTTGCCGTGATGCCTTGCGGGTGTCGCGGAAAGTCGCTGGCATCTATGGTCTCGAGGTAGCCGTGCCAGGCGGCAAAGCCGATCAGCGGCACGACAACGACCAGCCCCAGGCAGGCTGTCGCAATTCCCGCCACCAACAACGCAACGATCAGACCAAGCCAGACCAGCATCGTCGGCAGATTGCGCAGCACCGCGTTCACCGACGTGACGATCGCCGTGATGCTGTCGACGTCCCGGTGCATGATCATCGGCAGGCTGAACGCGCTTGCCGAAAAGGTAATGGCGGCAAAAACCGAGCCGACGGAGGTGCCGAAAACGTAGAACGCGACGAAGTCTGCCGTGGTCGCATCCGCATCGGTCGGGAAGAACACCGTCACCATCACCGCAGCGCGCGCCCAGACCAGGAACACAACGAGCAGCACCAGCGCGAAAACCATTTCGTTGCCGACATGCCGGTACAACGCGGCTCGCAGACTGCGCAGTAACAGCGGACGCTGCTGGCGCTCAAGTTGTGCGCTGATGGCGTACAGGCCAATGCAGCATAACGGTGCCATGAACACAAAACCGCCAAGCATCGCGAACAGAAACCATTGGCTGCCCTGGAACCAGGCCAGCAATGTGACAATCGCGGTCAGTGCAGCGACCGCACCGCCGTACACCAGGCTCGGCCTCGGTGCTGCCAGCAGGTCGCGATAGCCGCACGCCAGCCAGCGAAACGGCGCCAGCGGCGATAGCCTGCGACACGGCGCGGCAAACGGCATTTCCTCGCGGTCGATCTGCGTAGCCATCCGATCAGTGTCCCCTCGCGGGCGGCTGACTTCACTACGGTGTTCTACGTATCAGCGCTCAGCAACGACTCGTACAGCTCGCGTGTTTTGACCACCGTATCCTCGTTGCGAAAGTGACTGCCGATACGCTGCCGTGCCGCATCGCCCATGGCCCGGCGCGCGTCGGCGTCGCGGTACAGCCGGACAATGGCGTCGGCGATCGCCTGTGCGTCCTTGACCGGGACCAGCAGACCGCTCTTGCCGGCCTCAATCAGCTCCGGGCTGCCGCCGCTGTCGGTCACGATCGGTGGAACACGGTATGCCATCGCCTCGATCACCGAACGTGGCAAGCCCTCGCGTTTGGTCGATGGCAGGCAGAAGACGTCACAGCTGGCGGTGACCGCCGGTGCATCGCCGCGGAAACCGACCCGATGTATTCGCCCGGCGGCGCGACTGGCCGCAATCTGGCGATCGAGTTTGTCGGCTGACATATTGCCGACCAGCAACAGGTGCGCGGGCATGTCCGCCGGCAGCAGGTCCATCGCCGCGACAAGGTATTCGACACCCTTGCGCGGTCGATAACTGGCCGTGCAGCCGACCACGAACGCGTCATCGGGTATACCGAGCTCGCTGCGCGGTACCGGCGTGTCGGTGTACCACTCGAGCTTGTGGCCCTTGTGAATCGTTACCGGTCGGTTGTCCGGCATGCGTAAAAAAGCCGGTTGCATGGTGAGGAAATAGCGACGGATCGCGTCACAAACACAGACAATGCGATCGATCCTCGGATTCAGGTACCGCATCCATGACATCGGATCGAGGAAGCTGACGTTGCCAACAATGCCCCGGTAGCAGATCACCTTGATCGGCAGCCCTTTGCTGGCGGCCAGGCCGTTGGTCACCGCGCGACTGTTGAAGGTGTGCAGGATGTCGTAGTTGCCGCGATCGAGCTCTTCGCGCAGCGCACGCTGGCCGGCCCTGTCAAAGTTCCGTTTCAACGGGATATCGACGACGCGAACGCCGGCCTCGGTCAGCCGTCGGTGATTCGGACTCGTTTCCGGGCAAACGACGGTGATGTCGATGCCGCCGGCGTGCAGACCGATGAAGGACTCGATTGTCGGTCGGTCAGCGCCCTCGGTGACCGCGAGTACTCGAAGCGTCATGTGCGAACCGTAGCACAGCTCGTCAACGGGCAAGCGCCGAACGGAGCGCCCGTCGCTGTTGGCTTTTCGACATAAGTGAGCCCCCGCGCCAAAAAAGGTGGCACCGCTTGTCAACCGTTCTGACGCCGCCGCGTTGAACCTAGCGACAACGCACTGTTTTCTGCCTTACAGGGAGTCGTAACATGAAAATTCAGATCGCCATTCTTTCTTTACTCATGAGCGGCGCGGCACTGGCACAGGACGCCGGTGATCGCATCGAAGAGCGCCTCGACAATCGCGGTGACCGCATCGAGCAGCGTCTCGACAACAAGGGTGATCGTATCGACGATCGTCTTGACGAGCGCGGTGACCGACGCGACGAACGGCTCGACAACAAGGGCGACCGGATCGACAACCGCCTCGACCGTCGTGCTGATGTCGCCGAAGCGAACGGACGTGAGGGCCTGGCCAACAAGCTGGATCGCAAAGGCGACCGTATCGATCGTCAGCTCGACAATCGCGGCGACCGTGCCAACCGTCGTCTCGACAACAAGGGCGACCGGATCAATAACCGCATGGACAATCGCGGAGAAGCGAAAAACCGCCAGCTTGATCGTCGCGGTGAGCGCGTCAACCGCCGCCGCTAGTCCACTCCCCCGGGACGCGCATTCCCCGATCGCGTCCCGAGAGCCAATCCCCCCAAGGATTGCTGATGCCGGCATCGAAAGATGCCGGCTTTTTTTATGTCGGCCATCCCGGTAGGCTGGCGCCGGGGTTCACCGAGGCTGAAAACAATGACAAAAAGCCGCTTCCAGATCGATTCGCTCGTCCTGATTTTTTCGTTCATCGTTGTTGCGCAGCTGTTGAGCTACGTTTTGCCGCAGGGCAAATTCGATCGAGAGCCCTATCCGGACAACCCTAACCGCGAGATGGTGGTTGCCGGCAGTTATGAGCGCGCCAGCGGCGACGCCGAGGTCACCATGCACCCCTGGTACTTCCTCGAAGCGATTCCGGAGGGATTTGCGGCGGCGCAGGACATTATTTTTCTCGTCTTTCTGGTGGGTGGTGTGATCGCAGTACTGCGTCGAACCGGCGCGATTGATGCCGCTCTGCACCGCGCCGTCGCGGGACTCGGCGGCAGTCCCTGGATCCTGATCGCCGGCTGTCTCATTATTTTCAGCTTTGGCGCCTTCTCGGTGGGTATGGGCGAGGAATACGTCCCGTTGATCCCGATTATCGTGTCGATGTCGCTGGCCATGCGTATGGACGCGATTGTCGCTATGGGCATGGTCTGGGTACCTTACGGGATCGGCTGGGCGACCGCGGGCTTCAACCCGTTCGGTGTCCTGATTGCCCAGAACATCGCCGGCGTCCCGCTGACCTCCGGCATGGGGTTTCGCCTACTGATCCTTGTCGTTTTCCTCGTCATCGCCTTTCACCACCTGTACGCCTACGCCATGCGGGTACGACGTGATCCGTCGACCAGCCTGGTCGCCGATGTCGACTACAGCACGGGCTTTGAGGCACCGGACGATATTCGCCTTACGCCGCAGCGGGTGCTGGTGCTGCTGGTCTTTCTGGCCGGTATTCTGGGTTTTCTTGCGGGCGTCAAACTCTACGGCTGGTACATCACCGAATTGCTCGCTGTGTTTCTTGCCGTTGGGCTCGTGGCAGCGCTGATCGCCCGCATCCCCGCCGGGGAAACCAGTCGCACCTTTATTGACGGCGCAGCCGACATGACCGCAGCCGCGCTGCTGATCGGTTTCGCCCGCACGATCGAAGTCGTGCTGTCCGACGGCCAGATCATGGATACCGTCGTGCACGGCATCGCCAGTCTGCTGGAAAACACCGGACCCGAGATCGCGGCGCTCGGCATGCTGCTGGTGCAAACCGTCTGCAACCTGTTTATTCCGTCCGGTTCCGGCCAGGCCTTTGTCACGATGCCGATCATGAGCCCGTTGGCCACCCTGACGGACGTACCGCAGCAGACCGCGGTGCTCGCCTACCAGTTCGGTGATGGCCTGACCAACATGATCGTGCCGACAAGTGCGCTGGTCATGGGCGCGCTGGCGCTCGGACGCATACCGTACACGGCCTGGGTCAAATTCGTCGGACCGCTATTGCTGAAATTGTTCGCCGCCGGTGCCGTCTTCCTGGTTGCCTCCATCCACCTCGCGGACGCTGTCGGTTTCAGCGGCGTCTGAACTTGTAAACACCGTCGACTTCGACGCGTTCGAGCTCGCCATCCTCGACCAGGTAGTGGAGATGGGCCAGTGCTTCACCGGTCGCTATGATCAGGTTGTCCGGCCCGACCTTGCTCCTGAACAGCGCGGGAAAGACATCGATCGCTCGCATTGGTTCGCGGCAGAGATCGATCAGCTTGTTGAGTCCGGCCTGGTGCTCGTCGATCAGCGCATCCAGGCGCGCGTGAGCTCCGCGAAACGGTTTGCCGTGCGCGGGAAGTACGAGTACGTCTTCGTGCAGTTCCGACTTCAGTCGACGCAATGACGCGAACCAGCGTTGCAGCGGATTCGCGTCCGGCTCAGTCGGGTAAACGCCGACATTCGACGAGATCGTCGGCAACAACTGATCACCCGCGATCAGAACATTGTTGTCGCGATCGTACAGGCAGGCATGTTCTGGCGAGTGCCCCTTGCCGATGACAACGGACCAGCGACGTTCGCCGATCTCGATGACGTCCTTATCCTCGATGCGGTGATACGCCTCTGGCAGTTTCGACACAAATCGGCCGAAAAACCCGAATACGTTGCGATAGGCCGCCAGCGCGTCCTCGGAGAAACCGGCTCTGCGGTAGAAGCGCACACCTTCCTCGGGGGCTTCCCGACCGGTGTCGGCAACCAGCAGCCGACAGAGCATGTACTCCTCGCGTGTCATCCACAGGTCGCGGTCGTGTTCACGGGTCAGCCAGCCGGCGCAGCCGACGTGGTCGGGGTGCAGGTGTGTGCACACGACAC
>JBCDJX010000101.1:0-12429 GCA_038747355.1 Pseudomonadota bacterium
ATCGAGATCTGGAAATTCGAAGCAAACATCGTCGAAGACAGCGCTGACCAGGTCACCGAGTTCCAGCTTTTCGACATCGCCGCTTCCTGAATCCAGCCTGGAAAGTGTCAGCAACTGACCAATCAATACGTCCAGTTTTTCGGTCTCAACATCAATGCGATCCAGCTCCGGGATATCACCGGTCTTGCGGCGAGCGAGCTCAAGCGCAATCTTCAGACGAGCCAGCGGCGAACGCAGCTCATGCGAGACGTTGCTGGTCAGCTCGGACTGCCGCTGCCAGGCTATTTGCAGTTTGCGCGCCATGCGGTTGAAGTCCTGGGCGAGACCGCCAATCTCGTCGCGACGCTGCTCGATGCCCTGGTCGACACGCGTGTCGAGATCGCCACCGGCAATCGCAACCGTCGATTCGCGGAAGCGCCGAATCGGTCCGGAGATCGCCCGCGCCAGAAGGTACGACACGCCGCCGCTGGCCAGCAGCGCGATAAGGATAAAGCTCGCCTGGCTGCGCTCTGACACCCAGCGCCCCACGGCGGTTTGCGGCGGCAAAACAATCAGCGTAAACACCTCGCCCTGCGGTCCAAGCAGTTCGGCAAAGGGTCTTGCCGGTCGAAGATTGCCGGACTCTCGCCGCGGCGGCGGGCGCATCCCGGGCTTGCCGAAGCGACGCAGTGCGAGCTCTACGGGCGGTGGAATGCGTCGATCCAGCAGATCGCGGCCGCGCTCATCGATGACAAAAATCAGTGACGCCGTCACCGAGGGCAAACTCTCCATCCAGTCGACCAGCCCGTCACGACCACGCGCCTGCAGTGATTCACTGGCCTCCAGCATCGCATCGCTGACCTCGAAACTCTGCAGTGATGCCCGTGCGCGCTCGGCGTACAGAAAACCGACCGAGGCCGCCGTCAGTCCGATCAGGACGATGATCAGCCAGAACGAAAGAAAGATTCGCAGCAGCAGGCCGTGCATCGCTACGCCTCGATCAGCAGGCAGTAGCCGACGCCTCGTCGACTCTGGATCTGTGGACTGTTAACGCCGGCGTCGCTGAGCTTGCCGCGGACATTGCTGACGTGGGTGTCGATACTGCGGTCATACGGCATGTGCCGGCGCCCCAACGCCGTCTGTGATAACTCATCCTTGGACACCACGACACCCGGCGACTCGGCCAGTCGACGAAGCAATTCAAACTCGGTACCGGTCAGGCGCAGTTCCGTGTCGCCAGCGACCACGCGTTGAGCGCGAACGTCGAGTTCCAGTCCGCCGACCAGCAAGCGCTGTCCCGAACTGCCACTACCACCCGGCGAGCGTCGAAGAATCGCCTTGATGCGGGCCAGCAGCTCGCGCGCGTTAAACGGCTTGGACAGGTAGTCGTCAGCGCCGAGCTCAAGCCCGAGAATACGATCCACGTCATCGCCCTTGGCCGTCAACATGATCGTCGGAATTTCGCTGAAGCCTCGCACCTGCTTCAGCACCTCGAGGCCGTTCATGCCCGGCAACATGATGTCGAGGATCAGCAGGCGATAGTTGCCCGACTTCAGCGACTCGATGCCCGCCTCGCCGGTGGTCGCCGAATCCAGGCCGAGGTGCTCTGGCGCCAGGTATTCCCTGAGCATCTCGCTCAGCGCCTGGTCGTCGTCGATCATCAGGATAGCGGTATCGGTCATGGCGATTATCGTGGATCAATCCTGCAGCCCCTGCAATGCACTAACCCCGCGTCCTGACACTTCTTGACAGTCCTCAACACTGGCCTGACCTGTCTCCACGTTCGAACCCCTAATCTGAAACTCGCACCGATTGCGGTGTCCCCGAAACGACCAAGGAGAAATACGATGAAGACACCCACCGTCCTGTTGATCGCTGTCCTCGCCTTCGCGGGATTTACCAGCGCTGTTCACGCAGCTCCGGGCTTCGGCCCCGGCGGCTTCGGAGGACCCGGTAACCCTGCCGCGATGCTCGAGCGCATGAGCGACCACCTCGACCTGAGCGCCGACCAGCAGGCGGCGATCGAAAGCATCCTCGAAGCATCAAAGCCGGAAATGCGGGCGCTGCGTCAGCAGTTGAAAGCCAACCGCGAAGCGATCCAGGCGCTCGACCCGGCCGGCACGTCGTACGCTGCCGAGCTGAATAACCTGGCGCTGTCCAACGGCGAACTGGCAACGACCGGCACGCTGCTGAGCGTTCGCGTGAAGACCGAGGTCGCCGCCGTTCTGACCGATGAGCAAAAGGCAAGGCTCAAGCGCGGTAAAGAACGCATGCAGAAGCGCATCAAGGCACGCTTCGGCCAGTAATTCCCCACCGCCCCCGGCCACGACGCTCTCCGCCATCCCCTCGGACGTCGTGGTCGCCGGGCGGACCCTGCTCCACTCCCCGAGAAGGCCAGTCACTTCGCTGGCTGCTTGACCCGCGGCACCTGCCGCGGGTTTTTTACCTGGTCGTCAACAAGCGGCCCGGGTTCGCCCCCGACTGCGCCGCAGTGGTAGTCTGGACGTCACAAAAGAACTAAAAACCGGGGATAACAATGACTGTTCAAGCATCGTGGCGCAGCGTCGCCGCTTTGTGCGTGCTTGCACCTCTCACCGCCGTTGCGCACGACCACGAAGAGCACGACGAAGAACCGGTGGTTCCCACCACCCTGGAAGAACTGAAGGCCGAGGTTGAGAAGGCCGTCGAGGAGTACGACATTCCGTCGGTCGGTATCGCCGTGGTTGATGAGAGCGGCCCGCTGTGGATCGACGCATTCGGCTACGCGGACATCGAGAGTGAGAGAGCCGCCACAACGGACACGATGTACCGGATCGGCTCGACATCGAAGATGTTTGTCGCCCTCGCCGTGCTGAAACTGGTTGAGGAAGGCAAGCTGTCACTGGACGACAAGCTGGCCGATCTCGCACCGGAAATCGAGTTCGAAAACCCGTGGGAAGAGACCGACCCGGTTCGCGTGGTGCATCTGCTCGAGCACACCACCGGCTGGGACGACCTGGCGTTGCGCGAGTACGCACACAACGATCCGGCACCTGCGACGCTCAAGTTCGGCCTCGACTATCACCCGGCGTCGCGCACCTCGCGCTGGAAGCCCGGCACGCGCAGCTCGTACTGCAACTCGGGCCCACCGATTGCGGCGTACATCGTGCAGAAGATCACCGGGCAAGAATTCGAGTCCTGGGTCCAGGACCGGTTTTTCACGCCGATGGGCATGCAGACCATGACCTACCGCTTGTCCGAGGATGTCGAGAAACTCGGCGTCACGTCGTACCAGGGCGACGAACCGCAGGACTACTGGCACATCATCATGCGCCCTTCCGGGTCGATTAACGCATCACCCAAGGACATGGCGAAATTCGTCAGCCTGTACCTCAACCGTGGTCGCGTCGGCGACACCGCGCTGGTCTCGGAAGCGTCGCTGGCTCGCATGGAGACCGTTGGCTCCACGCCGGCGGCCGCAGCCGGACAGCATGCCGGTTACGCGCTGCACAACTACTCATCGATCTACGAGCAGTGGGACTTCCGGACACACAACGGCGGCGTTAATGGCGGTCTGACCGAGCTCTCGTATCTGCCGTCGGCAGGACGCGGCTACGCCTTCATGATCAACAGCGGCAACGGCCAGGCGTTCGGTGAAATCTCGCGCCTCGTTCGTAGTTACCTGACGCACGACCTGGAGGCACCGGCGTCGCCAGAGCCGGTCGCGATAACGGATGGCCACAAAGCGCTGACCGGTCTCTACCGCCTGGTCAATCCGCGTCAGGAGATGAGCCGCTTTATCGATTACGTGCTGGGCATCCGCACGATTACCGTCGACGATGAGGCCCTGTCCACGCATCCGTTGATCGGCGGCGCGGACAATGTCAGTCGTTACCTGCCGGTGTCCGGGCAGGTGTTTATCGACGAGGAGTCTCGCATCACGACGCTGTCGGCAGTGAATGACGCGATGGCCGGGTCGGTCGTGCATATTGGTACATCGGTGTACGAACCGGTGTCACCGGTCGTGGTTTACGGGCAGCTGGTCGTGGTCGCTGTCTGGCTGCTGTCGATCGTGATCTCGATCCCCTACCTGCTGGTCTGGGGTGTGCGCCGGCTGCGCGGCAAGATACCGCCGGGTCCGACCATTCGCGTTCGTACCTGGCCGCTGTTGGCGGGACTCAGCATCATCGCTTTCGTCGTGTTGTTTATCGTCGCGGCGTCTGACCCCTTCGAAAAGCTTGGCAAGCCCGGCGTGTTCTCGATCCTGATCTTGTTGATGACTATCGCCTTTGCGGTCTTCGCCGTACTGGGCCTGGTAACCGCCTGGCGTGAACGTGCGACGCCGATGAACCGTGTGAATTACTGGTTCTCGACCATTTCGTCATCCGCGCATGTCCTCGTCGCCGTGTACTTGCTGAGCTACGGTGTCATCGGCATGACGACCTGGGGATAGCCAACCACGGATCGGGTTCATGACCTCTTTTGATTCCCTGTACACGCTGGCCGCGGCACGCAAAGGTGGCGAAGAGGCGCTTGAAGGCCTGATACCGACGCCGAAAAAACCGGCGTCGCTCGCGCGCATCCCGGATGATCGCTGGCTGTCCGGTATCGCCAAGGGCGTGTTTCGCGCCGGCTTTAACTGGCGTGTTGTCGAAAAGAAGTGGCCCGGTATCGAGGACGTTTTCGAAGGCTTCAACCCGGTCTGGCTGGCCATGCAGCCGGATGAGGAACTGGAGCGCTTCATCAAGGACGAGCGCATCATTCGGCACTGGAAAAAGGTCAAGGCGATCCGCAGCAACGCCCAGTACCTTGTCGACCTTGCCGAGGAGTTTGGCTCGGCGGCCCGTTACTTTGCCGAGTTTCCGTCCGAAAATTACGTTGACCTCCTGGCCGACATGAAGTCGCGCGGTGCCTTTCTCGGTGGTGTCACGGGGCAATACTTCCTGCGCGAAATGGGCAAGGACTCGTTCATCCTTTCGCGCGATGTCGTCGCAGCGCTCAGTCGCGAAAAGGTGTTTGACGGCACGCCGACCTCGAAGACATCGAGGCAGAGTATCCAGGCTGCGTTTAATGACTGGGTGGACGATGGCGGTCAGTCGCTGACACGCGTGAGTCGGGTGCTGGCGTTTACGGTCGGCTAATTGCTCGGGCCAGGGCCGCCTGTAGGTTGGCAACAGCGGGATTGCTAGACTGGAGCCAACCACAGACGGAGCTCGGCCTCATGCAGCGCATTTTATTGAGCCTTTTGTTTCTCGCCTGCCCGTGCGGGCTGCTGCTTGCGGACACTAGCGACGAAACCACCGTCGTAACCCTGCTGTTTACCAACGACGTCGAAAGTGCGTACGACCCGATTCCGGCATTCTGGCTCGACGACCAGGACATGATCGGTGGTATCGCCGAAATGTCGACATTGATCGAATCCCTGCGCGAGAGCGAGCCCAACGTCTTCCTGTTTGACGCCGGTGATATCTTCACCGGCGCACTGGCCAAGCTGACACTGGGCAGGCTGGCTTTCGACCTGATGATCACGATGGACTACGACGCCATGGCCATCGGCAACCACGAGTTCGAATACGGCCACGAGATTTTTGCCTGGCAGAAAAATCGCGCGCCGTTCCCGGTGCTGGGCGCCAACTTCTTCTATAAAGGCACGGATCATCCCTATGCGCAGGCGCATACGATTGTCGAGCGCAACGGTATCCGCATTGGCGTTATCGGCATCATGGGGCAGGACGCGGTGTCTGCAATCATTCCGTCCTTTATCGAACCGCTTGACGTTACGCTGCCAAGTGTCGCCGTGCAGCGTTCAGTGGATGAGATCAAAGACGCTGTCGATCTGATTGTGCTGCTGACCCACCAGGGCAAGACAGCACCGATGCAGACCGATGCGGAAAGCGATCCCAGGCTGCATCGCGGCAACGATGCGGATATCGCACTGGCCGGTGCGGTCACTGACGTCGACGTCGTGTTTGGGGGACATACGGACGCCGGCACGCCAGAGCCGATCATCCAGCCGGATACCGGCACGATCATCATGCAGACCTATGGCCAGGCTACGCATCTGGGCTTTCTGCAGCTGACGATCGACAACGACAGCAAGGCGATCCTGTCGCACGACGGTAAGCTGATCAGCGTCGATCCGGCGAAGCATGCCCCGGACCCTCGAATCGCTAAAATACTCGACGAGTACCGCGATGCGTACCCACAAATCCGCGAGGTTGTCGGCAGGACCGAGGGTTACATGGCGCGGCGCTACATCGAGGAGTCGGACGTTGGCAACCTGTTCGCGGATGCGTTCCGACAGGTCGCGGAAACGGACATCGCCTTTATTCACAGCGGCAGCCTCAGGAAAGATCTGCCGGGTGGCGCGGTCAGGCTCGTTGACCTGCTCGACACCTACCCGTTTGTGGACGACGTCATCGTAAAAACCCTGAACGGTGAACAGATCCGGCGCGCACTGGAACAGTCGCTCACCCTTGAGCGCGGCCTCTTGCAGGTGTCCGGCCTGAACGTTCGCTACGACCTCTCACGCTCCGAAGGCGACCGCCTCGTGGACGTCACGCACAACGGCGCCGAGCTCGATAATCAGCAGACCTACAGCGTCGCTGCGCCCGGTTTTCTCGCCGAAGGGGGCGATTTGTACACGGTGTTTGCCGATCTTCCGGAGGATCGACGTGCCGGGTCCGTCAAAGACGTCGCGCTGGCCTACTTTGCGGACCGGGAAGTCGTACAGCGGCCGGAGCGTGGGCGGCAGACCGACCTCAACGACAGCAACTAGTCCCGCGCTTTGGCGATCAGGCGGTCCAGCTGGTTCGCAAATTCCTGCTTGTCGCGCTGGCCATAGGCGGACGGGCCACCGCTCATGTCGACACCGCTTGAGCGCATCGTGTCCAGGAAGTCACGCATGTTCAGCTTTGCGCCGATGTTCTCTCGAGTGAAGCGCTCGCCTCTCGGGCTCAGGGCAAAGGCATCTTTTTCAACGACTTCTGCCGCCAGCGGAATGTCGCTGGTGATAACCAGGTCGCCGGCTGCAACGCGTTTGACGATTTCGTCATCGGCCACGTCAAAGCCGCGAGGTACCTGCAGTGTCTTGATGTGCTCGGAGAACGGCGTACTCAACGCCTGGTTGGCGACCAGCGTGAGCAGAATCCCGGTGCGCTCCGCCGCGCGGTAGAGGATATCCTTGGCCGCGACCGGACAGGCATCTGCATCAACCCAGATTTTCATAGGCTTGCCGGCCTCTTGTTCGATGGGAGCCTCATGGTAGCGGCAATGATCGCCATGAGCAGGATAGAATCACGCGCCTGCAACGTGTAAACACCGGTGACCGTGCAAGAACTCTCGCCTGACATTCGCAAGACGCTGGTCGACGCCGTTCGTGCCCTGCGCGACGGCGCGCTGGTCGCAATGCCGACAGAGACCGTTTACGGCCTGGCCGCCGACGCCGGCAATCCGGACGCGGTGGCGCGTGTGTTCGCCGCAAAAGGGCGACCCAGTTTCAATCCGCTGATCTCGCACGTGGCCAATGTCGATGAAGCCCACATCGAGGGCAAGCTCGATGCGCGCGCCCGGACGCTGGCTGATGCGTTCTGGCCAGGCCCGTTGACCATGGTTGTCCCGGTTGCCGAGACGGCGCGCAGCTCGGAACTGGCGCGCGCGGGCCTCTCAACCATGGGCCTGCGTGTACCGGCGCATCCGCTGGCGCAGGCCTTGCTCAGCGAGTTTGCCGGCCCGCTCTCGGCACCGTCGGCCAACCCGTCGGGACGGCTAAGCCCGACAGACGCAACCGATGTGTCGCGTGAGCTGGGTGACTCGGTGGCGCTGATTATTAACGGCGGCCGTTGCGACACCGGCATCGAATCCACCATTGTTTCTGTATTGCCCGACGAACCCGTTCGCCTGCTGCGACCCGGCGCCATCGGTCGCGACGCGATAGAAGCGCTGGTCGGCGAGCTGGCCGGCGCGGAGATCAACACGATTTCGGCGCCCGGACAGCTGTCGTCTCACTACGCGCCGCGCGCGGCGATTCGCCTCGAGGCAACGAACGCGCAACCGGGTGAAGTGCTGCTGGGATTCGGCAGCCGCGCCCCCGCCGATGCCGCCAATCTGTCATCCGCGGGAGACACCGTGGAGGCGGCAGCCAACCTGTATCGACTGCTGCGCGAACTGGACGCAGCCGGCGCAGACACCATTGCGGTGATGCCGATTCCGGACACCGGATTGGGCGAAGCGATCAACGACCGCCTGCGACGCGCCGCGGCACCGCGGCCATAAAAAAGGGCCGACCCGCCTGGCGAGTCGGCCCCGAAGCTTCAGGTGCTCTAGAAGTAGAACGCGATTCCGACCGACAGCATGTCGATATCGGTACCGTCGAAATCATAGATCTCGTATTCACCGCGCACTTCCAGTGAGCCGAGACCGAACGACACGCCAACGCCGTACGCCGGGTCCGTGCCGTCGTCACTGGCGGAACCGAGGTTCCCGATGCTTGCTTCGGCATCCCAGCTGACGAAACCCAGTTTCGCGTAAAGATCCAGCGGTCCGGCCTCGATACCGGCGGTGCCCCACAGGTTCAAGGCGGTGGTCTCGAGATTGACTTCGGAAATACCGGGGATGCCGACGACGGGAATTTCGGGCTCGCCGAGGTTCACGTAGCCGCCTTCCACGCCGAGCGTGAAGACCGGCAGGTCCAGTTTGTAGCCGATGAACAGTTTGTAGGCGGTGTCGTCTTCATCGATCGAAGACGGAAACTCCGGAAACTCACCCTGATCGAAATCGGCCTCCAGGGTGGAGCCACCGGCGCTGCCGCCAACGTACAGGCCGCCATCGGCTTGCGCCGCAGGCGCCAGGAACAAGAGCGAAGCTGCCGCGAGCGCCAGCCAGGCCATGAGCGTAGTGTGTGATTTAAGCATCGTCTGATCTCCCAAGGTCAGTGATCGTGGCTGCGTATGGATCTGCCACGTCGCGGATTATCCCCGAATTGGTAGACTTCGGCACATTCCCTATGAGCATGTCGCAATGCCTCGAGTTTTACTGTTTCTTTTCTGTCTTACGTTAAGCAGCGCACCCCTGGCTGCGGACGAGCGACCCAGGATCGGGCTCGTTCTCGGCGGTGGTGGTGCCAAGGGGGCATCGCATGTCGGGGTGCTGCAGGTCCTCGACGAACTGAATGTTCCTGTGGATTGTGTCGCAGGCACCAGCATGGGCGCGTTGGTGGGTGCCACGTTCGCGTCCGGTCGCACCGGCGACGACATCGAGGCGCTGATCCAGGACATCGACTGGCGTGAAACCGTAGGCAGCCTCGGTCTGCGCCGGGATATCCCGATCGAGAACAAGGTCGCGGGGATTCACACAGGCGAGGGTTTCGAGATCGGCGTCAAGAAGGAGGGCCTGGTTGCGCCGGGCGGCCTGATACCGTCGCAACAGATCGAAAGCGTCATCCGATCCCTGATCGGCGGCGCGCGCGATACGCGAGACTTTGACGATCTGCCGATACCGTTCCGGGCAATCGCCACGGACCTGATCACGGCCGAAACCGTGGTGCTCAGCGAGGGCGACCTGACCGTTGCGATGCGCGCCAGCATGGCGGCGCCGGGCGCGTTCTCACCGGTGGTGGTTGGCGAGCAGGTGCTTGCCGATGGTGGCCTGACCAAGAATGTGCCGATCGATATCGCCCGTGAGCTGTGTGCCGACGTGGTCATCGCGGTGTGGAACGAAGTGCCGCCGTTTACACCCGATGACCTGAGCGACGCCTTGTCGCTGGTCGATCGTTCGGTCAACGTCATGATCATTGCCAACGAACTCGAGCAGATCAAAACCCTGACCGACGACGACATTGGCATCCCGGTGCAGATGGGCGATATCAGCGCCGCGGATTTTCTGCGCGCTGAAGAAGCGATCGAGCTCGGCAGGCAATACGCCCTGCAGCATGTCGACGCGCTGAAGCGCTATGCGCTTCCGGAGGACGAATACGTCGCTTGGCGCGCCCGGCTGACGGAGCGCCCGAAGAGTCTGTTTGTTCGTGTGGCCGATATTTCGATCGACGGCGCAGAGCGCGTGAATCCCGACTTTATTCGCCGCAATCTTCGCAACATCAATCGGTCAGAGACACTGACGGAACAGATGATCGCCGACGACGTGCGACGTATTGCAGCACTCGGCGACTTCGAACAGGTGGACTACGAACTGACGGGGGACGCTGGCGCGAAGGCGCTGGCACTGAACGTTCGCGAAAAATCCTGGGGGCCCAACTTCCTGAAGTTCGATTTCGGCATCACGTCGAACGGCGACGAATTGCTGCGCGCGGACCACACGCGGACGTGGATCAACGCCCGCGGCGGGCGCTGGTACAACACGCTGCAACTCGGACAGCGCGAGCTCGCCACGAGCAGCCTGTACCAGCCGCTCGACGTCGCCCAGACCGTCTTCCTCGAGCTGAGTGTCGGTATCGAAAACTCACTGGAGGATATCTATAACGGGCAGGATCGCGTGGCGCGCTACGACTTCTTCGAAGATTTCGCACGCCTGGATCTCGGCCTGAATATCGGCACGCGCGCACAACTGCGCGCCGGGATCGTCAGTGGCGAGACCGAGGCCGATATCGACACGGGTCCTACCGCGCTGGCCGAACTTGCGTCGACGGCGTATACGCGACTGGACGTTCGCGGCATTTACGACACCCGGGACAATGTTGATCTGCCAAGAAAGGGCAGCTTCGTCAGTATCGAATACCAGACAGCGGACCCGGGCCTCGGCGGCAGCCTGGATTACGAGACGATCGAGGCGGTGTTCACCCGAGCGTTCGACCTGAATGGCAATTCGTTCAGCGTGATCCTCGGCGGTGGTGACACCTTGTCGGGCACACCACCGATCACGCGGCAGTTCATGCTGGGTGGCATCCGCACCTTCCCGGGCCTGCGTCGTGGCGAGCTTCGCGGCGAACGGTACTGGTATTCCGGTATCAGCTACGCGCAGGAGCTGGCGATCATTCAGCCGCTATTCGGACAATCGTTGTATGCCGGCCTTCGCCTGACCGCCGGCGACATGCAGAATCAGCTGGATGGTCTCGATGAGGGCACGATCTACGGCGTAACCGGTTCGTTGTTGGGTCGCACACCGATCGGTGCGGTGGTCCTGTCGCTGTCCTGGCTGGACAGCAACGATGTTCGACTCCAGTTTTCGCTGGGACGGCCCGTCAGCGAGGGCTCGCTGCTGGACGGCATCAACTAGCGCCGCAGGAATTCCATCTCGCGTCCGTCGGCCTTGAACACCATCCGCGACGGCTCGCTCGCATCGCCTTCAAACACGAATTCAAAGCGCTGAATAAAGCCCGGCACAAAGAAATTGGCCTCAGCATACGCCACCATTTCGAGTCGAGGCTGGTCGTCGAGGTCGAGCCAGACCGTGTCGTCCTCGTCCACGGTAATCCGCGCAACCCAGTAGTCCGCCTCCATGTCACCGCTGGTGCCCGGTCGTAGCCACGCATAGGTGCCCTGGTAGCTCTCAAGCATCGCGCGCGGCAGTATCACCGCCGGCGGTGGCGGCGGTGCGACTTTTAGCCGGTCTATCTCACCCGAGAGATTCCACTCGATGTGCGTGATAACGCCCTCCTGGTCACGACCGAAAACCAGGCTGCCGCCTTTGTAGACGGGCGAGAAAAACTTGTCGGTGTCGTAAGCCAGCAATGTCGCCCGTGGACCCAGCTGTCCGATCGTCGCGACCAGGCCTTCGGCTTCCAGCTTTATCCGGACGATGATGTTGCCGTCCGTGAAATACCCTTCGTACGACGTCAGTGTGTCGAGACCGAGCTCGATGGGTTGACGCTCGAAATCGGCGACGGGCGCGAGTGCGAGGGTAATCAGGGTAGCAATCTCTTCGTCCAGCTCGGATCGAACACGCGACTGCAGTTCGACAAATGCCTGCGTATCGCTTAACGCCTGCACCGCTTTGAAATTCAGCATCACCGACATGTCGCGGAACCCGCGATCGACCGCCTCGTTCAGCAGCTCGATGGCCAGATTCGACTCACCATCCATCGCCTCGACAATCGCGAAACTGGCGTACAGATCCGGGTGGTCGATGCCCTCTCGTTGCAGCGCGGTCAACGCTCGCCTGACGTTCGTCAGCAGAGCTTCACCGGTCTTTGGATTCAGCTCGTAATCCCTGCCGTGCTGCATCAAAAACTCGGCAATCAACAGTCCGTCGTACGGCCGAATGCTCCACGGCGATATCTCGATTTCGGCGTTGATGAGGGCGAGCCGCTCCTTGTAATAGTCCGCGGCCTGTCCGACATAACCACCGAGATACGCGGCGCGGAACAACAACGCGATAGCCTCGATGTCCTGCCGAGCGCCGACGCGCACGAGATAATCCTCGAGGTAGATCAGTGCGGCGTCGAAGTCACCGCGGGCCTCAAACAGCCGATACTTGGAGACGGTCAGACTGGCAAGCTCGGTGAGTCGGGCATACCAG
>JBCDJX010000102.1:0-12367 GCA_038747355.1 Pseudomonadota bacterium
CGGGCGCCTCGGCGTCCGGATTCAGCAGGGACTCGCAGGATTCTAACTCGTCCTGCGGATCAAAGTTCTCCGGACACACCAGCATGAGCTGCTGTGCGTATTGCTGTGTCTCGCGGCACTGCGCCATGGGTGCCAGCGACAGCCAGGTTTCGGCCCGGTCGGCGGGCAACAGCACTTTCTCATCGTCGCGACGCTCCAGGAAGCAGGCGTCATTCTGGTCGGCCACAAAGTAGCCG
Organism: Pseudomonadota bacterium; assembly: GCA_038747355.1. Lineage (GTDB taxonomy): Bacteria > Pseudomonadota > Gammaproteobacteria > Steroidobacterales > Woeseiaceae > UBA1847. The sequence continues at coordinate 237 of JBCDJX010000102.1, forward strand.
GGAAATTCGTCAGCGATGGTCATCAGCATCTGGCGATAGCTCTGCGGAACTTCGGGTCCGGGGCGCCCGAAGATGACGTTGTTGAATTGCGAGACCACCCGTCGATCAGCATCCGATAGCTGTTGATAGACGGCGTTGTAGCGATTCAGTTTGCGCTGCAGCGGTAATTCGTGGATCACCGCCTTTTGTTCGGCGATGAAACGCGCGTTGGCCTGCGGGTTGTCGACCAGGATCTGGCAGAGTTTGGCGACGGCCAGCTTGTTGCAGTTCAGCTCATCGACGGCGTGACGCGCTTCGGCCTGTCGCGCGGCGCTGATGATGCGCCAGCCTTCGTCGGAAATACCGTCGAGGTCGTTCCTGAGGCTGTCGTCGTCGTCAAAGTCCGGCGCCGATACGCCGAAAAACGCCCCCAGAATCTCGACACCCTGAGTGTCGCCGGCGGCGTGGGCCTCGGCGTTGAGCGCCACCCATCGATCACGGTAGTCAGAGCCCTGCGCGAGAGCGGCGCCGGATGCCAGCAGCAGTGCGAGAAAACTTGCGAATCGGGTCATAGTCACCTCTGTCCCGATTCACCGGCTGCTCAACCGTCTTCGTCTCGCAGTGCGCGTCTCAGGATTTTGCCTACATTGGTTTTCGGCAGATCGTCGCGGAACTCAACCACTTTCGGGCGTTTGTAGTTGGTCAGGTTCTTTTTGCAGTACGCGATGATGTCTTCTTCGGTGATGCTGGGGTCGGTTTTGACCGCAAATACCTTGACCGCTTCGGTGGAGTGCTCGTCCGGGATGCCAATGGCGGCAGCTTCGAGGATGCCGTCCATTTCCACGACCACGTTCTCGATCTCGTTCGGATACACGTTGAAGCCGGAGACCAGAATCATGTCCTTCTTGCGGTCCTCGATGAACACGTAACCGTCTTCGTCCATACGGCCGATATCGCCGGTGCGCAGCCAGTCGCCCGGCAGCATGACGTTCGAGGTCTCGGCCGGTCGCTGCCAGTAGCCTTGCATCACCTGCGGACCCTTAATGCAGATTTCGCCCACTTCACCGACGCCCAGCGCATTGCCGTCATCGCCGGCGATCATAACGTCGGTCGACGGGATCGGCAGACCGATCGCGCCGGAGAACTCGGCGCCGGGTTTGTTGCAGATGCTTGCAGGCGAGGTTTCTGTCAGGCCATAGCCCTGCACAATGCTCGAGCCGGTGACCCGCTTCCAGTCTTCTGCGACCGCCGGCTGCACGGCCATGCCACCGCCAACGACGACCCGCAAACCGGAGAAGTCGAGCTCGGAGAAGCCCGGGGTGTTCAACAGGGCAGCGAACAGCGTGTTGACGCTGTTGAAGAGGTTGAAACGGTAGGCGCTGATCTCCTTGACGAAACCTTTGAAGTCGCGGGGATTGGTGATCAACACGTTGAGACTGCCCTGAGCGATACCGACGAGGCAGTTACCCTGTAATGAGAAGATGTGATAGAGCGGCAGGGCCGTGATGGCGATGGTCTGCTCGATACCCTCGAGCGCGTCACCCTGCCATTCGACCGATTGGTCGATGTTGTAGCAGAGATTGCCGTGGCTCAGCATCGCGCCTTTGGAGACGCCCGTGGTTCCGCCGGTGTACTGCAGGAACGCAAGGTCCTCATGGCCCAGCTCGACGTGTTTGAGCGAACCGCCCTCGCCCTTGTGCAGCGCATCGCGAAAGCGCGTTGTGTAATCGAAGCGGTAGGCGGGCACCGCCTTTTTCACGTACTTCAGCATCGTGTTGACGATGACGCCCTTGGGCCACTTCAACAGGTCGCCGACGCCGGTGACAATCACGTGTCCGACATCGGTGTTGTCGATCACCTCTTCGAGCGTGTGCGCGAAGTTTTCCAGGATGATGATAACCTTCGAGCCGGAGTCCGCCAGCTGGTGCTGCAGTTCGCGGGCCGTGTACAGCGGATTGACGTTGACGCAGATGGCGCCGGCACGGTGGATGCCGCACAGCGCGACGGCGTACTGCAGGACATTCGGCAGCATGATCGCGACGCGATCGCCTTTCTCGATACCCAGCTCGCTTTGCAGGAAGCAGGCGAACTGCATGGACAGGCGGTCCAGGTCCGCGAACGTGAGGGTCGTTCCCATGTTGGTGAACGATGCGCGGTCGGCATACTCCTCAAAGCTTGCCTCCATCATGTCGCGAAGCGACTGGAAGCGCGGCGCCTCAATCTCGGGCCTCACACCCTCGTCGTAGGATTTGTGCCAGATTCTGTCCACTGCGTAGCCCCCGGTAAAACGACACCGGAGAATACCTTAAGCTTTATCGTCGAACTAGCTTCGATTAGTCGGTTTCTTCGATGCTTTTCAAGGCTTTGTCGATCACGGGCCATGCGTTATCGAGCATCAGCGGCTGCGCTTCGGCATTCGGGTGAATACCGTCGGCCTGCATCAGCGAGTCATCCAGGGCGACGCCGTCGAGGAAGAATTCGATCCACGGCAGGCTGTTTTCCTCCGCGACATCCCGGAAAACCGCTTCAAACGCCCGCGTATAGCGAGCGCCGTAGTTTGGCGGGATTCGAATGCCGAGCAGCGCGACCGCCGCCCCGGCCTCCCGGCTGGCGTCGATCATGCGCTCCAGGTTGGCGCGGGTGCGGGCGGGCGGAAAGCCGCGCAGGCCGTCATTGCCGCCGAGCTCGATGACCACGACCTGCGGGTTGAATCGCTCGAGGGCCGACCCTATTCTCTCAGCACCACCCTCGGTGGTCTCGCCACTGATACTGGCGTTGACGACCTGGTGTTCGTAGCCTTTCTGCGCGAGCCGCGCCTGCAACAAGCTCGTCCAGGACTGGTCTACAGTGATGCCGTAGCCAGCACTCAGGCTGTCGCCGAGAATCAATACCGTCGGGGCGTCGTTGCCGTAGGCATCGACGCTCACCATCCAACAGATCAGGAATAAGAGTTTTTTCATGTCGAATCAGTCTGGGGCTGACGGCACCGTTCTCAAGGTGCACGCGGTCAGTAAAAAGGTTAGCAGTCCTGAAGGGTCTCTGACCATCTTGTCCGACGTCAGTTTCGACGTTTCCCGCGGTGAGACGGTGGCCATCATCGGTCCATCCGGTGCCGGCAAGTCCACGTTGCTGGCCCTGCTGGCCGGCCTCGACCTGCCGAGCGACGGCGCGGTGACCCTGAATGGACATAACCTGGGTGAGCTCGACGAGGACGGACGCGCCCGCGTTCGCGCCGACAGCGTCGGTTTCGTTTTTCAGTCTTTCCATCTCGTGCCGTCGCTGAACGCGCTTGAGAACGTGATGTTGCCGCTGGAGCTGGCCGGTGTGGACGACGCCCGTCGCCGCTCAAACGACATCATCGAGCGCGTCGGCCTCGCCGAGCGCTGGAGTCACTACCCGTCGCAGCTGTCCGGAGGCGAAAAGCAGCGTGTGGCCATCGCGCGGGCGTTCTCGACCGAGCCCGCCGTGCTGTTTGCCGATGAACCCACCGGCAATCTCGACAGCCGCACCGGTGAGACGATCATGGACCTGATGTTCGACCTGAACCGCAACTCCTCGACGACGCTGGTGCTGGTGACGCACGACAGCAAGCTCGCCGAACGCTGCGACCGCATCATCGCACTGGATTCCGGCAAGCTGGCCAGCGACACACGGGCGGCCGCATGAGGCCACTGAATTTCGCCGTCCGCAGTTTCGGTCGCGAACTCCGCTCCGGCGAGGTGCTGGTGTTGCTGTCCGCCGTGATTCTCGCAGTCGGCGCGCTGACCGCCGTCGGCTTTCTGACCGATCGTATCGGCAAGGCCGTGACTCGCCAGGCCAACGAGGTGCTCGCCGCCGACCTGAGGCTCCGCTCCAAGGACCCGATTCCGGAGGTCTGGCGCTCGTTGGCGGCCGACAACTCCTTGCAAACCGCGACAACCACCTCGATGCCGTCGGTGGTGTTTGCCGGCGATAACAGCGCGCTATCCGGCGTCGTGGCGGTCAGCGACGGCTATCCGCTGCGTGGACAAGTGCGGCTGACCAGCGAGTTGTTCGGTGAGCAACGTGTCGCTGAGGGTATTCCGCCGCCCGGCGAGGTCTGGGTCGAAAGCAGCCTGCTCGCGCGCGTTGGCGCCGACGTCGGTGACACGCTTGGCGTCGGTGAGCTCGACCTGACCATTTCTGCAATCGTCGCTTACCGGCCCGACCAGTCAGTCGGTTTCACGTCGTTTGCGCCCACGGTTCTGATCAACGACGAAGACCTGGCCGCCACCGGCCTGGTTGGCGAAGGCAGTCGTGTCTTCCGTTTCCTGCTGGTTGCCGGTAATGAGGGCGACATCGAGGCATTTCGCGACGCGCTCGACGATGACGACGTGCCGGCGCCGACACGGGTGAACACCGCTGAGCAGAGCAGTGAGCGCGCCTTCAGTGCGGCCGATCGCGCCAAGCGATTCCTGTCGCTGACCGCCGTGATCAGCCTGTTGTTGTCAGCCGTGGCTGTCGCCATGTCGGCACGTCGGTTTGCGCTGCGTCGGATGGACACGGTCGCGTTGATGAAGAGTCTCGGCGCCACCCAGGGCTTCGTGATCGCCGTGTCGCTGGTGCAGCTGGTGTTTCTCGGCATCATCGGCGTTGCCGCCGGTTCTGCCATCGGCTTTGCGGCCGAAGCGGCATTGAGCCTCATTCTCTCGGACATCATCGCCGCCGACCTGCCGGATCCGGGGCTTATGCCGGTCATTCTCGCGGGGGGCAGCGCCTTCGTGTTGTTACTCGGTTTCGCGCTGCCGTCGCTGCTGCAGTTGCGGGAGACGCCGCCCTTGCGGGTACTTCGCCACGACGCGATGCCGCCATCACCGTCGAGGATCTTCGTGGTCTCGCTGTCGCTCGCCGCGGTCGCAGCGCTGCTGTACCGCTCCGTGGGCGACCTGACGATGCTGGTGATCCTGCTGGGCGGAATCATCGTGATCTCGGCGGCGCTGTATGCGGTGGGACGCGTCCTCGTGTCGTCGATGGGCCGCTTCCGTACCGCCGGGGTGGGTGTGGCCTGGCGGTACGGGCTGGCGAACGTGGCGCGGCGCGGTCGCGCCAGTGCTGTGCAGGTGGTTGCGTTTGGCCTCGGCATCACCGTGCTCCTGTTGCTGACGCTGGTGCGCACCGACCTGCTTGCTGGCTGGCAGCGGACCCTGACCGAGGAGGCGCCCAACCAGTTCATGATCAACATCCAGCGCAGCGAAGTGGCTTCCATTCGCGACATCTTCACGTCGCGCGAGCTGGCGCCGCCGGACCTGTTTGCCATGGTTCGCGCGCGCATCACGACGGTTAACGACAACACGGTCAAGGAACACGATGCGCCGGAGCGCTGGTTCCTCGAACGTGAGCAGAACCTGTCCTGGGCGGAGCAGCTCGACGACAGTAACGAGTTGCTCGCGGGTGAGTGGTGGCCGACGGGCTATGACGGCCCGCCGCTGGTGTCGATTGAAGAGGAAGCGGCGATGGAAGCCAACGTCGCGCTGGGCGATACGCTCACCTTTGAGGTGGCCGGTCAGGAAATCCAGGCGACCGTGTCGAGTATTCGACGCGTTAACTGGGACTCCTTCAAGCCGAACTTCTTCCTGGTGTTCTCGCCCGGAGCGCTGGACGACTACCCGGCGACGTTCATCGGCAGCCTGCGTGTCGAGGACGCACAGCGACCACTGATGGTGGAGCTCGTGCGCAAGCATCCGAGCGTGTCGATCATCGACCTCGACTCGATCCTGCAGCAGGTCCGCGAAATCATCGAGAAAGCCAGCCTGGCCGTGCAGGCCGTATTTATCTTCACGCTCGCTGCCGGCATCGCTGTGCTGTTTGCCGCCGTGCAGTCAACCATCGACGAGCGTCGCTTTGAGAGCGCGATGCTGCGAGCGCTGGGCGCGCGGAAACGCATTGTCTTCTCCGGCGTTATGGCCGAGTTCGCCGCACTGGGTGCGGCCGCCGGCGTGCTGGCGTCGGCCGGCGCGACGATCCTGGCCGCGGTGATCGCGATCGAGCTGTTCGAATTGCCGTACAGCTTTAATCCGCTGTACTGGGTGGTCGGCGTCAGCGCCGGATTACTGATCGTCTGCGCCAGTGGCTATTTTGCCGCGCGCAGCGCCATCAACTCGGCACCGGTTGACGTCCTGCGAGGTGCCGCGTAGCCGGGCGGCTGTCCTGCGGTATCGTGCCGGTCCGGGAAGCGGCCGGCGAAAAGCGTGTGCTGATGCTGCGCGCCTACCAGTACTGGGATTTCCCGAAGGGTCTCAAAGAAGACGGCGAGCGACCGCTGCAGGCTGCGATTCGCGAGCTTGGCGAGGAAACCGGCATCGGCGAATTCAGCTTTGACTGGGGCGAGCGTTTCTTCGAGACAGCCCCCTACAGTCGCGGCAAGATCGCACGCTACTACCTGGCCTCCACCACGATTGCCGATGTTGTCATCGGGCCGTCACCGGACACCGGCGAACCGGAGCACCATGAGTGGCGCTGGTTCAGCTTCGACGAAGCCTTCGATGTGGCGTCGCCACGCGTTCGCGAAGTCGTGAACTGGGCACGCAACTACATCGGCTGTTAGCCGTCACCGACCGCAACGAGACGACGCGTATGCAAAACTCACGACGAACGCTTTTGAAGGCCGGCCTGCTCACGGCTGCGATGACACCGTTCATGAAAATCGAGCAGGCAATGTCTGCCGTTGCCGCCGAACTGGGCGCCAGCGCGGAGGATGCTGCGAGGATCGCCGCAGAAGCCCACCAGTCCCTGCACGATTATCCCGATATGAACATGATGGGACAGGAGGAGGTGGCCATGTTTTTGTACCCGGGCATGACCATGCTCGACTTCGTTGGGCCGCAGTACTTCTTCGCATCGATGATGGGGGCGAAGGTTCACCTCGTCAGCGCGAGTGACAGTCTCGAGCCGGTGATGGGAGACACCGGCTTTGCCGTTGTTCCCACCATGGCGATGTCCGATTGTCCGACGGACCTCGACGTTCTGTTTGTTCCCGGCGGCTTGTACGGCACGGTTGATGCGATGAACGACACACGCAGCGTGGATTTTTTGGCCGATCGCGGCCGTCGCGCACGCTATGTGACCAGCGTCTGCACGGGTTCGCTGCTGCTCGGTCAGGCCGGGTTGCTCGAAGGTAAAAAGGCCACCAGCCACTGGGCGACGCGTCACCTGTTGCCGGAATTCGGCGCGACGGCGGTCGACCAGCGGCTCGTGATCGACGGCCGGTCCATCACCGGCGCCGGTGTCTCAGCCGGACTGGACTTCGGTCTCGCCATGCTCGCCAAACTTCGCAGCGAAGCCTACGCGAGAACGGTGCAGTTAATCGCCGAGTACGATCCCGAGCCGGTTTTCCATCCGGACGACACGGACCCGAAGCTCCGCGAGTCGACGCAGCAGGTGTTCGCAAGCTCGATCTTCGCCATGCAGCAGGCCGCCAGAAACCGGCGCTAGCGTCACCGGCGGCGCGTCAGCTGAGCTGGTTGCGAGGTTCGCCATTGAGAAACGCCCGCGCGTTGTCAGCCAACTGATTGATCGCATTTTGCCGCGATTCGGTCGTGCCCCAGGCGATGTGCGGCGTGATGACCAGGTTGTCGCCCGCATAGTCCAGCAGCGGGTCGCCATCGCGCGGCGGTTCGACCGGCAGCACGTCGATTGCCGCGGCGGCGATGTCGCCGCGCGCCAGCGCATCGGCCAGCGCCTGAGAATCAACGAGTCCGCCGCGGGCGGTGTTAACGAGGATCGCCGTGCGCTTCATTTGCCGGAGTTCGTCTGCACCCATCAATCCGCGCGTCGCATCGTTCAGCGGACAGTGCAGCGACACGACATCCGCGTCGGCCAGCAGCGTCGCCAGCGAAACGCGTCCCGCCGGTATGACGTCACGGTCCGGTCGGGCCGAGACGATGACGTTCATGCCGAAAGCTTCTGCAACGGATGCGACGCCGCGACCGAGGTCGCCGAAGCCGACAATGCCGAGCGTCTTGCCCGCGAGTTCGGAAATCGGCCAGCGCAAGGGGCAGAAGTCGTCGGCCGCCTGCCAGCCGCCGGCGCGCGTAAATTCGTCGTAGGTTTTCAGCCGGTGGGTCAGCATTAGCACGACACCAAACACGTGTTCGGTCACCGACGGCGTGCAGTACGCCCGGATATTGCTGACCACCACACCGGCTCGTGCTGCGCCTTCGAGGTCGATGTTGTCGCTGCCCGTGGCGGTGAGGCCGATGTAGGCCAGCTCCGGCGCAGCTTCCAGGACCTCCGCGGTAAAGCGGATCTTGTTGGTGAACACGAGGTTCGCACCGCGGATTCGCTCGGCGATCTGGCTGTCTGCGGTCGTGTCGTAGACGACGAGCTCGTCGATCAGCGCCTCCAGCGACGCGAGATCGAGTCCCGGACCCATCGTGCCGTAATCGAGAAATACCGCCTTCATTCCGCCCCCGGGCAAAAGCCGGATTGTACGCGCGAAGGCGCGTGGCGGGGCAGCGACGGTCTAGATGAAGCCGAGCTGGCGCCGTCGGGTCTTGTGTTCGTACATGCGCTCGTCCGCTTCGGCCATCAGGTCGTCGACCGAGGCATGTTCTTCCGGCCGAAAGTCGACGAGTCCGACGCTCCACAGCAGGTTCTGGTCGAGCTCTTCGTTCTTGCGGTTGGTGTTTTCACCCAGGCGCGTCAGAGCGGCGTTCGAGTTGAGCTTGTCGCCGATCATCAGGACCGCGAATTCATCGCCACCGAGTCGGCCGACCACGTCGGTGCGGCGGAAGGTGTGCGAGAGGATGCCGGCAAATGCTTTCAGCATCTCGTCACCGGTCTCGTGGCCGAGGCTGTCGTTGATCGACTTGAAGCCGTCCAGATCGAAGTAGGCGAGGCGAGCATCGATGCGATCACGGCGCGCGACGGCGAGCATGTGCTCGGCGTACAGGCCAAAGCCGCGGCGGCTTTTCAACGAGGTCAGTTCATCGGTGGTGGTTTCGTGGATCAGCAGCAACTCATCCTCGATCATCTTCGACAGATCCTTGAGCAGGCTCTTGTCCTCGTCAGAAAACCTGCGCGGTTCCGGGTCGATGACGCACACCGTACCAATGTGCTGGCCACCGGGACCCGAGATCGGGCAGCCGGCATAAAACCGGTTCGGGTTGGCCTCGACATACGGAGAGCCTTCGCCGAATCGCTCGTCCGCGAGCACATCCTCGACGACAAACACCTCATCCTGCAGTATGGTCAGCCCGCAAAACGACGCGTCGCGGCCGGTTTGCTTGGCATCGACGCCGATGCGCGACTTGTACCAGACGCGATCCGTGTCGACGAGGCTGACCAGCGCAGCCGGCGCCTTGAACAAAGCCTTGGCGACACGCGATACCCGGTCGAAGCGTTCGTCCGGTGAGGTGTCGAGAATGTGAAGCGCATGCAGGCTGGCAAGTCGTGCAGCCTCGTTGAACGGTGTTGCTGGACCAGTCATTTTGACGTATTCCGCAGTTTCTGAAGAATCGATGTTCAATACCTAAAGTTTTTATCGGCAGCGTCGTAAAAAAGTTCAATGATTGACAAGTTCTGGAAAACCAAGACCCTCGACGAAATGACGGACGCGGAGTGGGAATCCCTTTGCGACGGCTGTGGGCTGTGCTGCATGCACAAAATCCAGGACGATCACTCCGGCGAGATCTACTACACCAACCTCGCCTGCAAGCTGTTCGACCTCGACACCTGCAAATGCTCCAACTACGCGAAGCGCACCAAACTGGTGCCGGACTGCCTGTCGCTGCGCGGACAAACCAATTTTGACTGGATGCCGCACAGCTGCGGCTACCGTCGCGTAGCCAACGGCCAGGACCTGCTCGAGTGGCACCCGCTGGTCAGCGGCGACCCCAACGCGGTACACGCGGCGGACGTCTCGGTAAAGGGCAAGTGCCTGTCGGAGAAGGACTCCAACGAGTGGACGGTTGCGCAGAAGCTCGATGAAGCGTAGACAGGGCGTCTGATTCACACCCTGGAGATCGTCCGTGGCCAAGGGCGACATGAAATCCCTCGACGAATACCGGGAGTATCCCGAAGACGACATGCGGGCGCGCGTCGAGACGTTTTACGCCGACGTTGACCGGCGGCGAACCGTTCGTGACTTCTCGGAGCGCCCGGTCCCCCGTGACATCATCGAAACCGCACTGAAAGCGGCCAACACGGCGCCCTCCGGCGCCAATCTACAGCCCTGGCACTTCGTGGTCGTCAGCGGTGCCGAGACCAAACGGAAGATTCGCGAAGCGGCCGAGGCCGAGGAGCGGGAGTTTTATGAACACCGCGCGTCGGACGAATGGAAAGCGGTGCTCAAGCCACTGGGTACTGATGCCAACAAGCCGTTCCTGGAAACGGCGCCCTACCTGATCGCCGTGTTCCTGCAGAAATTCGGTGAAAACGAGCAGGGTGAGAAGGTCAAACACTACTACCCGTCCGAATCCACGGGTCTCGCCACCGGCGTCCTGATCACCGCACTGCACACCGCCGGTCTTGCCACACTGACGCACACTCCGAGCCCGATGAAATTCCTGAACCAGATACTCGGACGACCCACCAGCGAGCGACCGTTCCTGTTGCTGGTTGTCGGCTACCCGGCCGATGACGCGGAAGTCCCGGACATCACCCGCAAATCGCTGAACGATTTCACAACGTTTGTTGAAGACTGACACCGACAGGTCAACCAAACACGCGATCGAGCGTTAACAAACTAACGCCGCGAAAGGCTGGCTGTTTCCAAAGCCGCGGCCCCAGTCAAGGAAGACAGCGCGATGTATTGGATCCGACAACGAACACTGCCGCTCTGCGTGCTTCTGCTTCTGGCCGCCTGCGGCGGTTCCGGAAACTCTGTCGACACCGACAGCACGCCCGCGCCTATTCCTCCGCAGGTCGGCGGTAGCTACGCCGGCACGGATCTGTCGGCGCCGTACCCGGTGCGCACGACGACCGGCATCGTCTACGCCACCGGGCAGGTCAACCAGGCGGCGCCCACCGAGGCATCGCTGCTGCTCGACTTGTACGAGCCCGACGTGGATCTGGCCGGCGCTGCGGTGCCGACCGTTGTGATAATCCACGGCGGTGGCTTTATCGGCGGCTCGCGACAGGGAGAGCCGCTGCAGCAATTCGGTGCGGACCTTGCAGCACGCGGTTTCGTGGCCGCGTCGATCGACTACCGGTTGGTGCCGGACGATCCGGTGCTGAACAGCAACAGCCAGGCGTTGCTGGACGCACTCGGTGTCGACCCGACGCAACTCGACGTGGTGCGTGCGTTGTTCGCGGCGCTGGAGGACACCGAGAAGGCGATTCAGTGGCTGGATTCGGCGCTCGGCGATCTGGGGGCGACGTCGCAGGGCGTTGGCCTGCTCGGCAGCTCGGCGGGTGCGGTAACTGCGCTCGACTACGCGTATTCGCTGGATGGATTCAACTTCCCGACTTTGGACGTGGATGCTGTCGCCGCACTGTGGGGCACCCTGGTCCTGGGCCAGGACGACCCGGACGTTATCCAGACCAGCGACGCACCGGTGTTTATGATCCACGGCACCGAGGACAGCACTGTCGACTACCAGACGGGATCCCTGCTGGTCGCAAACCGCGCGTCTGCAGCCGGCTTGCCGCACGAACTGATCACCATCGTCGGTGCCGGCCACGGATTCGGTGCTATCGATGTGTTCAGTTCGGAGACCTTTCCCGGCAGCGGGCAAACACAGGCTGAGCGGACCTACCAGTTTCTGGCGGTGGCGCTGCTGGCCGCCGACTGCTTGCAGCAAGAGTTGCTGATCGACAACTGCAGCCTGCCTTAAGCGGCCGTGACAGCGCGTCTAGCCGGTGTTTTGCAGTCCGCCTGCGATACCGTTGACGGACGCCAGCAAGGCATCGAACAACGGACCGTCCTGGCTGCCCTCAGCACGCCAGCGCCTCAGCAGGTCCACCTGCAACAGGCTCATGGGGTCGACATAGGGGTTACGCAGCATGATCGCTCGTTGCAGCACGTTATCCCCTTCGAGGATCGATGCCCGTCCCGAGTATTCCAGCAGCAGCGTCACGGTCAGCTCAAACTCTTTCTCGATCAGCGGAAAGAACTCGTCATGCGCGGGTCCCGCGAGTTCTGAATAGAGCTTGGCAACACCGAGGTCCGATTTCGCGATAACCATTTCGGCGTC
>JBCDJX010000103.1:0-12303 GCA_038747355.1 Pseudomonadota bacterium
AGTGCCGACCTGCGCACCCGGTCCCACGAACTGTCCGATGTCAGCCATTTTGTCTCGCAAGATGCCGGCGAAGGGCGCGCGAATTTCTGTCCGTTCCAGGTTTCGTCGGGCGCGTTTGAGGTCGGCCTGCGCAGCGGCCAGTGACGCCTCTGCAGCGGCCATTTCCGCTTCGGCACGGAACCCCTGGGCGCGGAGGTTCTTCGCGCCGTCGTACTCGATTTGTCGCTGCCTGACCAGTGCCTCCGCCTGCGAGACGCTCGCTTCATAGTCGGACGGATCGATGCGAACCAGCACATCGCCTTCCCGAAACACGCCGCCGACAACAAAGTTATCGGCCGCAGCAACGACGCTGCCGGACACCTCGGCACTCAGGGTCGTTTCGATGGCGGGTTGGACGCTGCCTTGAGACCGCACATTGAATTCCGCGGGGAACGTCTCGAGCGCGATGACTTCGACCAGCGGCAACACCACCGACTCCTCGCGCGTCGCCGCGTCCGGTTTGGACGCCGCCAGCGCGATGGCAATCATGACGGCGGCGACCAGAATGCCGGTGCCTATCAGACTTCGGATAAACAGGCTCACGGGCGCGACAAACTGTCAGAAAGCTGTGCGCAAGCCGCGTGCAGAGACCTCTGCTCACGTATGCACTGTTCGCTGGCGCATCGGCGCCGTACCGCTGAGTTTTTGCCTGCCACGCGCCCGGCGGCCGAGCGTGCACTCGTCGTATCGGAATTTACTGTCATTGTTCGTTCAGTTGTTTGCTGCGTTAACGCCCGCCGCTCAGCCACTGACGGCGCACGCACTGCAGCCGCCGCATCTGGCTTGCCTACTTATATAACGAAGCTCACCGGCGAATACCGTCAAGTCAGACGGTTTTTTGCACCCGCCGTTCACGGTTTCGCGTTTGGCAGTCCTTCGCTCTCTGCCCGCCAGCATAAAAAGGTCGTCGGCCGTAGTAAATAAGAATAATTCGCATTATCATTTCTTGCCTCGCGGCTGCCTGCAAAATTATGTCTTCTCGCACCTGGAATCTGACGCTGGAACTGATCGCGGATCGCGGCCGTTTGCGGCGTTCTGTGGGTTCGTTTCGCGATAGCGACGATGCCATCCAGACGGTCAGCGAGCGACTGCTGAATGCTGACCGCGAGCCAGATGCGGCGTATCTCACGGCAGCGGTACGAAACGCAGCCGTTGATCGATATCGCGCTGAGACCACGCGGAAAAAGTACGAGGAGCAGTTTGCTGCCTTCTCGGACACGACGGACCGACTGACACCGGAGGTGCGGGCCGAAGGTGCCGAAGCACTGACGGCGCTGCAGCAAGCCATCGATGAGCTCGAACCGGTCAATCGAGAAATCTTCGTTCGTGCGCTGGTTTACGACGAGCCGCGCGCGTCAATTGCCCACAGTCTGGGCCTGAAGCTGCCGACAATCGAAAAACGACTGGCGAAGTCTCGCCGCTATTGTTTCGACCGAGTACGCCCGCACATCGACGACGACTGACCAACGCCTTACGGTTTGCTGTCCCGGCAGCCGTTATTACTGAAACTGATAAGGTAAACGGCCAACCCCGGATTAGCGCGTCGCTGAATGACTGGCAAAGACACACACTCACCGCTGGACGACGAACTCGAAGCACGAGCCGTCGAGTTGTTGCGCGCGGCCGGGCGCGCCGGTCACGGCCCGGAGTCGCCGGATATGCGACGCTTTGCCTCGCAATCACCGCGTCACCAGCAAGCCATACAACGTGCTCGTCGACTCGTTGAGCTCACAGCGCTGTTGGAGATCCGGCCGCGGACGCCATCGCAAGAGCGTTGGTTCCGCATCAAGCTGGCCTGGGCTCGCTTCACGGGCAACCCACCGGCCGTCGCGCTGACGTGCCTGATCTTGATCGCCGTGCCGTTGAGCGTGTGGCAGCTCGGTGTGCCGACCTCGGAGATGCAAGGCGGTGACGATCGGGCGACCGTCCAGCTCGCATTCCAGGAACAGCACCACACCGCTTGGCGGCAGCAGAGTGAGATTGTTTTGCCGGACGGTTCGACGATATGGCTGGGCTGGAATACACGGCTGTCCGTCACTTACGACGAGCGTTCGCGCCACGTTGTGCTCGACAGCGGTGTCGCGGCGTTCGATGTAGTTTCGGACCAAAGCAGGCCGTTCGATGTCCGCTCAGGCGACGTCATCACACGGGTGACCGGCACGCAGTTCGTCGTGAACCGGCAACAAAGCAGTCGCGTTGATGTCTCCGTTCTCGAGGGCGAAGTCGTGGTGGATGCGACCTCCGATCAGACTACGACTCTGGGTGCCAGTGATACGGTATCGGTCGAGCGTGGCGCCCTGGGCGAGACGCAGCGTCGCACCTCCGCCGAGATTGGCGCCTGGCGCGATGGCCTGCTGGTATTCGAAAACCGACCGGTGCTCGAAGTGCTCGCCGCGCTTGAGCCGTACTCGCGGTACCGTGTGGATACCTCGGCCGTGTACGGTGACGCCGGGCGTGTGACGGGTACGTTCTTCATTGACCGTGCTGACGATGCGCTGGTCAGCGTGCTGCAATCAAACCGGCTGCAAATCGACCATCAGGCCGGCAACAAACTCTACATATCGCGCGCGTTACCCGAACGGCCCTGAAAAGCGACTTTTTTGCATACGGGTCGGCAAGCCGGCAGACGTTGACTGTCTAGGAGGCGTGCAATCCCACGCCATGACTTGCCAGGAGAACGTGCCGTGTTTTCACGACAGTACCGAACCCCTCGTCGCTCAGCGTGGGTAGCGGGTGTTTTTGCTACCAGCCTGACCACATTCGCGATTGCCGCCGGAGACGAGCAGCATCGCTTCGATATTGCCGAGCAGTCGCTGCCGGATGCGCTGCTGGCGTTCAGCCAGACGGCCGGTGTGCAGGTGGCTGCCGACTCGGATGCGATCAGTGCTCTTGCGGCAAACCCGGTTACGGGAGAAATGACGGCGGATCAAGCAATTACACAGCTTGTCGCCGGCACCGGTTTGCAACTGGTCAGCGTTGGTGACGGTAGCTACGCGTTACGAGCCAGTGCTGCTACAGCGGCATCCCTTGACGACACGCGCGACACCACGGTCGCCGACCCGCAAGTGGACGAAATCATCGTGCGCGGGGCCCGCGACGCCGGCTACCGCGTCGAAGACACCACCTCCGCCTCGCTGTTTGCCATGGCGCTGGATGAAACACCGTTCAACATCGGTGTGATCACCGAGAGCCTGATGGACGACCTGCAGATCGATGATCTGAAGGACGCCGTGTTGCTCAACGCCAGCGTGCAGCGCAACCACACGCACTCGAAGAATGCCGTGGGTTACACCATCCGCGGATTCAACATCGGTGCGGACCAGCTTGGCTACCTCGTCAACGGTGTACCCGTCTCCTCATTCGACGCTCCTCCTGCGCACACGTCTGCGCTGGATCGAATCGAGATCGTCAAAGGCAGCGCCGCGCTCTACTACGGTGCCGGAGAGCCTGCAGGCATCATCAACTATGTCTACAAACGACCGCTGGACACCGCGCAGTACCAGGCGCAGGTCGCCGTCGGTGACAACAGTGAGTACCGCGGCGAGATTGATGCCACCGGCCCGCTATTTGGCAATGATCGCCTGCTGTATCGATTTACCCTGGGCTGGGAAGACAGCGAAGGCGTGGTTGACTTTGACCGGTCGGAAGACTTTGCGCCGACGGCCCAGCTCCTCTGGAAAGCGACAGACAACACTGAGCTGGGGGTCATCGCTGAGTACATCAAACACGAAGGCAACCCGATTATCTCCGACACGATTTTCTCTGGCGGAGATTTCATCGAAGGCCCGAAAGGCCAATACCTCGGATTTACCAGCGATTACGACGAGCAGGACAGCACCGGTGTCCAACTGTATTTTGATCACGCGTTCGCTAATGACGTGAAACTGAAAGTGCAGGCCGGATACAAGGATGGTGGACGCGAAGCTGGAAACTCCGGCTACTTCTTTGCCCTGCCGTTCCCGATACCCGGGTTTTCGGATGCGGCGAACGGTGTGTTTCTCCGTTCTGTCTTTGATCAGAAGCGAGAAGCCGAAAGCGAGTACCTTGCGTCTCACGTGAACTGGGACGCGCAGTTTGGCGACGTCAGTCATGAGTTCACCGTTGGTGTGAACTACTCCAAGTCCACGCTGCTAAATATCGGTTTCTTCAACAGCGCAGCCAGCCTGTCGCCCGCCGACATTTTTGCCGTGTTGGGCGGCGACCCGACCCCGCTTCAGAGCCTGCCGCCGAGCGTGAACCTGAACGACCCCGTGCCGGTCGACTACGAGCATTTCACCAATTTCTATGACAGCCCGCCATTCAACCGGGCACGTTGGCAGTTCGACAATCTCGGACTCAATTTTCAGGACGCGATCGACATTCCGTCGATGAATCTTCACTTGTTGATCGGTCTCCGCTATGGAAATTTCGGCAACGACGCTATCGAACAGGTCGACAATGACGGCAACGTCGGAGCTGGAAATACCGCTGGTTTCGACGAGAGTGAGTGGATTCCACGTGTAGGCGCGGTGTACGACTTCAATGACAACCACAATATCTATGCGAGCTACGGCGAGTCATTCAAGGCGCCGTTCGGTAGTGCGGTCGATCGAAACGGCGATCTGATCACCACGCCGGAGAGCGGCAACCAGTGGGAGCTCGGCTATCGCGGTGAATTTCTGCGCGGCAAGTTATCGACGACGATGGCCGTGTACGAATTGACCAAGGAAAACGTCATCGTGCCCACCGGAGTGCCGGACGTTTCCGAGGTAGCAGGAGAACAGCGCTCGCGTGGCTTCGAACTGGATGTTATCGGCAAGTTTACCGACTACTGGGATATCTACTTCAGTTACGCGTACACCGACACCGAAAACGTCGACGGTGGTACAACGTCCACGACCGACGGTTCCCGGTTCGCAGGTATACCGCTGCATAAAGCTGTGATGTGGAACAACTTCGCGCTGGACCGGATCGGCCTGGAAGGGTTTAGCGTCGGCTACGGCGTGGACTATTCCAGCGAGATTCTTTCCGGGGTTGTGGATTTTGCAACGCTGACCGCGGCAAACACGCTTATTGACGGCCAGGGTGTGGTGCACAACGCCAACATCACCTACCAGACAGATACCGCAATCGGAGACCTGGTTTTAAACCTCGGCATCAAAAATCTGACCGATCGGTTTTACGTACTGAACAACAGCCTGACCTTGTTCGCCAAACGCGGTGAACCTCGCACGGTGCTGCTCACCGCATCCATGCTTTTCCAGTAGGACCGCGGACTGCGCCGGGGTGAATGCCTTCACCCCGGTTATTCCGCGTGGTGGTTGCACCGCCCGGCGTCGATCGTGCGCCGGCCAAGTTCCTTTAGCTGGTCGCATTCACTACACTGCGCGACCATGTTGCGCCCCCTCTGGTTTTCCGCTGGCATCCTCGCGCTGGCACTCGGCATGCTGGGTGCCGCGCTGCCGTTACTGCCGACGACGCCGTTCATTCTGCTGGCGGCCTACTGCTTCGCGCATTCGTCGGAAAAGTGGCACCGATGGTTGCTGGCGCACCGCACCTTCGGGCCCTTGATCCAGCACTGGCGCGACCATCGCGCGATCAGTCGCCGTACCAAGGTTGTGAGCGTAATTATGATGGCGGCCGTCCTGATGCTGTCCTGGTTCCTGGGCGCATCCGCGACGGTGATTGCAATACAAGCGGCGGTGCTGAGCTGCAGCGCGCTGTTTATTCTCACCCGGAACGAGCCGCCGAGCCCCAGCCAGGCGAGCGAAGAGTAAATCGAACCAACGCGCAGGCTCTGTTTTGCGGTATAACGTGATTAGCGCCGGAGCCATCCGGCCGAACCTGTCTAACAAGAATTCTCAACCCTAAAAAGGGCACTGTATGACCATCAAAACACTGAGCACAATTGCTGGCGCAACCTTCGCTTCATTTGCACCGGCTGTGGTTTTGGCACACCACCACACCGAAGACGCCGCCGCATCCAGCAGCAGCAGCGCGCTGGTACTGTTCGTCGCGCTGGCTGTCGTCGCGTCCTGCGTGGTCGCGTGGAAAGCCTGGCCGACACTTGCCAAGCAACAGGGGAGCCGTCGATGAATCTGAACAAACTGATTGCCGGTATCGATCGCGTTGCCGGTTTCGAAGCGGCGGATGCGCACTGCGATATTCCGTGCAAGATCTACGACCCGTCCACCGCGCAGATCGCGGCGCTGACCATGCTGCGCATGGTTGACCTGATCCAGGACACCGAGAAGGCCGCCGACGGCAACCTCGACACCAAAGCACTGAATTCCATGGTCCGTTTTATCGACACCAAGGAAGAGCACGGTCGCGCGGTGAAGGACGAAGTCCGTGTCATCTGGGGCGACTACTTTAAAACCCCGCAGTTTGAGCAGTTTCCGGAGATCCACGAGCTGACGCACTCGATCATGTTGCTGGCATCGGCCTGCAAACAGCACGTCGACCGCGAAAAGACGTTGCAGCTGATCGAAGCCGTCAACCGCTTCGCGGAGATTTTCTGGGCAACCAAAAACGTCGCCACCAAGCGCGCCGAATGCCCGTATCCGCCGTCTGTGGAAGTCGTCTACCCGGACCTTTAAGCCCCCGGGGCGCATGCAGTTCGTCCGGGTCCGCGGTGACAGTATGTCCCCATCGTATCGCGATGGGGACTACGTGCTGGCGCTGAAATACGGCCGGCGAATGCCGAAAGCCGGTGACGACATCGTTTACCGCCACCCCGAGCGGGGCTTGCTGCTAAAGCGGGTGGAGCAGGTCGATGATCGCGGATTGCAGGTTGGCGGCCTGAACTCCCTGAGCGCCGAGTCGAGTGCGCTTGGGCCCGTACACGCCGACGAATTCAGCCGGCTCTCGCGCGTTGTCTTTCACATTCCGCGGAGCTGACGCCGAATTACAGTTCCGACCACCGGCGAATCAGTCGATTTCGCACGTGTCGCAAACCCAGCAAGGCCGCCTCGTCCCCGCCGGCCGAGGCCAGCGTGGTAATCGCCTCGGCGAGGTCCGCCAGCAATTCACGATCTTCCGCGCTGCGGATTCGGCTCTGGACCCAGCCCACACAAGCATCCCGGTGGCCGTGGCTGACGGGCCGGACACGGTGCAGGCGGTCGCCGGGGTAGACCACCGCGCAGCCCGCTGGCAGCTTGATAGCCTGCGCACCGGTGGACGTCACAATCTCGAGCTCGCCACCCTCATAGCTGTCCGGTTCGCTGAGGAACAGCGTGAATGACACATCGGTTCTCGCACCGCCGATGATCGCCTCGTCGAAGTGCGTGCCGTAGGCCATGCCCTCCTCGTAGCGGTTCAGCATCAGCCGGCCGAACTTTGCCGGCATGGCGATGCGGCGGAAAGCAGGATGATCGTTCAAGTCCTGCCTCAGCTTGCCTATAATTGCCTGGGTTTCCGGCGAGTCGTTTACGGCTTGCCGGTTGAATTTGACCTTGCGGGCTTCGCTGCCCGCGGTTTCAGCGCCGGATTCAAAGTTGACCGAATCCGCCATCAACTTTTGCAGGGCTTTCAGACGGCCCTGGCTAACAACATTCTCGAGGCAGGCAAACATGGGCGACAGTATAACCGGGGATAAGAAATCCGTTTTTGAATGGAAGACCCTGACGGCGATCGGCGCGGCGACCTGGATGGTGACCAGCGCGGGCTGTTCGTCGGAGCAGGCGGAGCCGGAAGAAGCCGTTGGCGAAACCAGTGAAAGTGAGCCTATACAAGCACTGGCTGCGGCCGGTGAAGGCGAAGCGGCGGCCGGCGAAGGCGAAGGTGAAGGAGAGGGCGAAGGTGAAGGCGCCGGTGGCGCCGACCCGGCGGTCGATGATGCCGCTTTTCTGACCCAGCTGGGCCTGATTCGCGGTCACCTGCAGGTCGGCTATGAACTGTACGATCGCGACCTGCCGGAACTGGCCGAAACCCACATGAAACACCCGCGAGAAGAAATCTACTCGGCGCTGGAGCCCGCTTTCGGCACTCGTGGCTGCGCCGGTTTTGGTGACAATCTTGTCGCCCTGACCGCATCGGTGGTTGAGCGCACGGCAAAGGCCGACGTCAAAGCGGCGTACGAGGGGTTGCTCGCCGGTATTCGTGCCTGCGAGGAAACCGCCGCCCTCGACGACGCCGTCGTGGCGGCCAACGTGATTGTTAACCTTGTTCGCACCGCGGGCGTGGAATACGAAATCGGCGTCATCGACGGCGAGATCGACAACCTGCACGAGTACCAGGATGCCTGGGGCTTCACACAGGTCGCGAAAGATTACGCGGCATCAACGGCTTTCGCAGGCGACGCTGCGGCCATCGCGGCCGCCGCCCAGATCAGCGACATTCTTGCCGGCCTGGACGATCTTTGGCCGTCGCTGGACCCGCAAGCCGGCGTGGACGGTCAGGCCGGACGCCTGTTCGGCGCCTCCAGCGAGATCGAAATCGCTGCACTCGGCGTAGCCGGCCAGTAAGCGTAAGACGGTGGCGTTGCCGTGAGAATGCAATCTCGCGGCGACGTCGATCACCTCCCACCATCGCATGCTGACCTGGCGCCGAATCGTCTTTCCAATCATCGCCGCGACGTCGCTGATGTGGTCGACCGGTCGCGCCGACGCGCCGGACCTTGCGAGCGAATGCGTTGTGTTCCTGCACGGCCTTGCGCGGACCTCGCGTTCGATGGAAAAAATCGAGACAGCCTTTGCAGAGCAGGGCTACCGGACGGCAAACGTCGACTACCCATCGCGGATGCATCGTATCGAGGTGCTGGCGCCGCACGCCGTGCAACAGGGCCTTGAAACCTGCCGTGCCGGTGAGGCAAGCCGCATTCACTTCATCACGCACTCGCTCGGCGGGATCCTGGTGCGTTACTACCTGGACGGCAACCGCATCGAAGAGCTGGGTCGTGTCGTGATGCTGGCGCCGCCCAACCAGGGCAGCGAGGTCGTTGACGACTACCGGGACACGCCCGGCTATGAACAGTTGAACGGACCGGCGGGCGCGCAGCTGGGCACGGATGCCAACAGTATCCCTCTGAATCTGGGGCCCGTCGATTTCCCCCTGGGGGTTGTCGCCGGCACAAGTACCATCAATCCGATCCTGTCACAGTCGCTCCCCAATCCGGATGACGGCAAGGTCTCGGTGGCGAATACACGGGTCGACGGCATGGCGGATTTTCTCGTTGTCGATGTGTCCCACCCGTTCATCATGCGATCGGATACGGTCATCGAGCAGGCGCAGCACTTCATTGCCGTCGGCACCTTCAAGCATTCCGCGGAGGCGCTCGACGCCGAGCATTGAGCCGCCCGACGGGGACGGCACGCGTTCGCGCCGCCCCCCGGGTCCGCTAGGTTGACTCAAAGTAGTTGCTGTCGCTGCCGTGATTGGGTCGCGACAGCATGCTGCGAACGAAGCGGTGGATGATGAGCATGTTGAAAAAGTGCATTGCGCCGAGGATCAGCAACACCAGTCCCAGCCCCGATGCCTGGTAAATGATCAGCTCATTGATGCTGCTGATCTCGACGTTGGTCTGCATGCGCAGCAACACGAACCCCAGGTTGATCAGGTAAAAGCCGACGACAAGCAGATGATTGGTCGATTCCGCGAGCGTCGTGTTGCCGGCGAATCCGTCAATCAAAAACGGCAAGCCGTTCTTGGACAGCGTCCGCGATACGTAGACCGTGATGCCGATGCTGAGTGCGATGTAGAGAACAAAAGTCAGGGTGGTAAGCATGCTGTGTTTTCCTTGTGTTCAGGCCGGATTGCCCTGGAAGACGACGTTAGTTGGCCGGCCGGCGATCGCGCTTCCTGAAAGCAGAAGCCGGAAACAAACAACGACCAGACCCTGAAAAATCAGCGTCTTGCCGAATTCCTGAATGATCATTCCGGAACCCGCTCGCCGCTATCGCCACGATCTGCGGCTTTTGCGGGCGCGATGAACCAAACGCTCAGGCACGACACACGATTTCGGTAAGGACAAAGCCACAATTCACCATTTTCTCGCCCCAGCCTGCGCAGACCGTCACGCGATGCTGGCCTCACTGACCCCGTGGAGGCCCGTCATGGCAAATCGAGAAACCCCCTGGAAAACCTACCGGCAGTTGTTTGAGCAAAGAGCGGGTCGACCGCTGCCGCGGCTTGAGGCTGACCTCGACTACACGCAACTGCCGCGTTCCCTGGCGCGGTCGCTCGCCATCTTCCAGCTGGGCGAGTCCGGCGGAGGCACCGTCGTAGCCCAGGCGCGGGCGTCGACGCTCGACGCGGTGGACGACGATTACACGGCAGCGCTCGCCGGTTTCGTGGCCGAAGAGAACCGGCACGCGAGCGTGCTCGCCATCTGCGTGCGCTTGCTCGGTGGCGAATTAATTCGCGAAAACTGGACGGCGAAGTTGTTCGTCGTCGGTCGCCGCCTGCTCGGGTTGCGTCTGAAGGTGCTCGTGCTGCTCGCCGCCGAAGTTGTGGGTCTCTGCTACTACCGATTGATCGCGCAACGCCTGCCCGCCTGCCGTCTGCGAGACTGGCTGCAGGAGATCGCGGCCGATGAAGCGAGCCACCTGGCGTTTCACTGCAGGTTCCTGCGCAGCCAGGTGCGTGGACCGGTATCCCGGTGGGTGTTTCGCGTGACATGGCGCTTGCTCATGGCGGTCAGCGAGCTGGTTGTCATGTTCGACCATCGACGCGCGCTGCGGGATCTGCACATCCAACGCTCGGACGCGCGCGCGCTGTGGCGAGCGTATCGAGAAACAGTCGAAGCACGAATACTCGACGCCTCGTTTTGCGCAGTCCCGACGAGCGAGCCTGCCTGCGCCGGTTTACCGACAACGCCATAAGCCCTGCGCACAGCCTCGTGACTGGGCAAGGCATTCCGTGGGCGCTATGGTCTGTGCATGCGCCGCTCATCGATAGACCTGAACGCCGACCTCGGCGAAGGTGAAGCCCACGACGAGTTCCTGTTAGGTCTCGTCTCAAGCTGCAATATCGCCTGCGGTGGTCACACCGGCGACCAGGCCAGCATGACCGCAACCGTCCGTCTCGCCGTTGAAAACGGCGTCGCTGTCGGTGCGCATCCGTCCTACCCGGACCGCGACGGTTTCGGGCGTCGCAGCGGCTACCTGGCCGGTGCGGAGCTGACTGATTCGCTGGCGCGGCAGATCGACGCGCTGGCCGCCGTTTGCCTTCGGCACAAGGTCGAACTCAAGACCATCAAGCCTCACGGTGCGCTGTACAACGACGCACGAACCGATGCCGACCTCGCCGAGACGCTGGCGGATATCGCCGGCCGCTACAGACTGACACTGATCGGGCAGCCGGGTTCGATGGTTGAAAACGCGGCCTCGCACCGAGGGCTGAGGTTTCTTCGGGAGGGCTTCGTCGATCGACGCTATCTGCCCAACGGCGCCCTTTGTCCCAGGCAACGATCCGGCGCGGTGTTCGACGATGGCTCGGCGGCTGCCGAGCAGGCCCTGCGTCTTGCTCTCGGGCGACCCGTTGCGACCGTCGACAACGACACACTGCAGCTGGCTGTCGATACCCTTTGCCTGCACGGCGACACGCCGCACGCGGCGGATATCGCGACAGCCGTGCACGCCCGCCTGGTCGACGATGGCCTGACCATCCTGAGCCCGCAGCATGACTAGTCCGCACTGGCGACTCGTCGCCGATGACCTCTGCTGTATCACAGCTGACCGCAACGCAGCAGCGCTTGCCGAGGCGCTTGCCGAGGCCTTTGGCGATAGCGGCGAGTGGCTCGACGTCGTTTGTGGCCGGGACACGGTGTTTGTGCAATTCGATCCGTCAAAAATCGATCAGCACGGCGCGCTGGAGAGGCTACGGTCGTTTGGCCGGTCGACGGCCGGGCACGGCGGGTCGGCTGATTGCATGATGATTCCGGCCTGTTATCACGCCTCGGTGGCGCCGGACCTGCTCGCAACCTGCGAGCTGCTGGGCGTGTCGCTCGACGAGTTTATTGAGCGCCACAGCGGCGGGGATCATCGGGTTGCGATGCTGGGTTTCATGCCGGGTTTCGCCTACATCGACGGTCTCGATGCATCGTTGCGGGTAAGCCGGCTGGACCAGCCGCGACAGCAGGTTGCCGCAGGCGCCATCGGGCTCGCAGGCCGCCAGACCGGCATCTACCCGTCCATCGGTCCCGGTGGCTGGCGCCTCGTGGCACGAACCCCGCTGCGCTTGTTCGACGTCACGGCCGCGCCGCCGGCGCTGTTGCAGCCGATGCAACGCGTGCGCTTTGTGCCGATCACGCTCGATGAATTCGAGGCGGCCAGGTGACCCTGCAGG
>JBCDJX010000104.1:0-12166 GCA_038747355.1 Pseudomonadota bacterium
GCAAAGCACGCACAGAAACCGTTGCTTCGCGCCCCCCGGATCGGTAAGAAATCTTGGAGCTCGCGACCAGCCGCCCGCGTTGCGACCAGAGCTCCAGATCCTCGGATAATTGGCACCTGCCGAAGTCCGACAAGTCTCGCAACACCTGGTTGAGTGACGCATGGCAGTGGATCTCCCGAATCAACCAGGTCGCCGTGTACTTCCGGCGAGCGCCGCCCCCTTTCTGGCTTCTTCTGCTACGTGCAAGTGCGCGGTCAAGCTCTGACTGCGCTTCCCCCAGCTCAAAGGACAGCCCGAATAGGAGGTCAGATCTTCGTCTGGCGATCGCGCCCTCGATCTCATCAACTAGGCTGACGACGGTCTCTGCGATATCAGCAACTTTCTCGGACGTGTGCTCGACCTGATTCAACGCGCTGTCACGAAGTGTTCGAGCTCGACGGAGAAGGTCAGCCTCTCCTGGTTCGAGAAAGTCGAGTTCGGACATCGAAGTCAGGCCCTAGGCGTTCTCGTAGTCCTCGACCCACGGATCCGTGGGTGCTGTATTACCTGGCAGCTCGTCCACGCCTGACGCGATGTCTTCGTCGGAGAGGTGCTGCGGCGCCTGCCCGGATACGAATTCCCCTGTTTCGCCGTCGATTAGTTCGGGTATTTCGGCTTTGGCCGAGAGAAGCGTTACCGGCGCTGCAGGCAACTTCTTGAGAAGCCTTCGGATGGCCGACTTTCTCGCCATCTGGTTCTCCCACTGTCCCCAGGGACCGCGCTCGCCCGCGGGTGAGGATTTCTTCAGCTGGTCGAGGTCTTCTCGACCTAGGAGCTCGATGACCATTCGACCGGTCTTCAATCGCGCATAGGCATATGCCGCTACGAGGCGCCCGCCGGTCAGAAGAGCAGGGCGATGGTCGATCTTTGGATCCGTACCGAGGTTGACGTCAAACTCGTCTTGCTCAGTAACGGCAAAACTCTGAACGTCAGTGACTTGGCCAGACGCGAGAGCGAGTGAGATCATTCCTCGATAGCTGGGGTCCCAAGACACGGTAGGTGGTCCGTTTTTCGACTTTCGTACGATCAGCGAACTGAACTTGCCGTCGATGGGCAATCCAGATGACGCTGCATCGCCTAGTGCGGTGAGAACCGATCTCGGAGAACAGTCGAGAATCTCTGGTTTCAGAGCTACCTGGCGCTTCGCCAGTGCGACAAAGCGTTTCACGGATGCGCCCTCTGGCAGGTATTCCGCAAGCTGTGAACTCGCTGAGTCGATACGGAGGAGTAGTGGCTCGAGGTTTTCCCTTTGCGCCACGGAAGTGGATTGCTTGGTCATAGCTGTCCGTCCTGTTTGAGTTGACTAACTGCGATCTCGCATTGCTTGGGTGTTATCCGAAGCGATTGGCAAGCGAGCATCTGAATTTGTTCGGGGTCGTTGGTTTCGAGTTTCATTGCCAACGCGTAGACGTTGTCTTTGATCTCGTCGAATGGTCGATCGTCGATCGTGGGGGAGGGGGAATTCGTGTTCATCAGAACACCCGAGGGGGCGCGCTCGCGCGCTTTCTCTTCCTCTCCCCTCTTATCTAATCTATTCCCCTCTAATCCCTTCCCCTCTGTATTAGCGGACTGCTGTCCGTTTGCTGGTTGCGTGCTTGCAGTTTCAGAAGAGTTGGTCTGATTTTGTTGGGATTTTTCGCCTTGGTCGGTTTTTGATGTGATTTCTATGAGGCCCAATTCCAGCAACTTCCGGACATACTTAGGGCTAACTCCAGCCCTACGCTGGACAAATCCAGACCGATTCGAGATCGAATTGCCCGTAAGTGCGGCCAATCTGAGTAGCCTCACGTAGGCACCTTCCTCGGCTAACGTGAGGTCACCATGCACGTCGAGATCCTCAGTCAAGAGCTTGATCCATCGGTATGGAGGCTTAGCTTTGCGTGCTGTATCCGGGTGGACGTGCGCCCCCCAATCGACGATCGAGATGTATTCGCCATCTTTGCTCACATCGGCTCTCAGTCGACGATGCGCTTGTCGGCGTGTGGATTTCCTCGGGTGTGGAGACTATTGCGCGGGATGCGCCGTCGGTTCTCTAGGTCTGTGCGGATATCATCTTCCCGATAGACGACATCCCTGGCTCGCTTCACCCAAGCAGGGCCAATCTGACGGCTGCGCCAATTTCTTAGCGTACGGATCGATACGTCGTAGATTTCGGCAGTTTCTTGCTCGGTGCGAAAACCGAGGTCTCGGAGGAGGGTGTGCATCTGGCATCACTCCAATTCATTGGGGTGACACCTATTCTCTACACGGGTAATTCTAGATCACGACACCAAACAGCTATTTGGTTGTCGGATCTCCAAAGATCTCAAGAATGTTTCTATCTTCTGAATCAAGCCACTCGTACCACGATTCATAGATTCGCTCCAAAGTACGCATTTCATCAATCTCAAATCGTTCGAGTATTGTCTCTTTCGCTTCAGGAAGCGGTGTTCCTAGGTATCTATGAAGAACATACAGCTCATTAGCAATTTCCAGCTCTTCGTAGAATTTCCTTGCCGTTCGTCGACGTCCTTTCTTCGCGTTGAGTCCAAGTGCATCTCGAAGCTCGGACATGGATTCGCGCTCAGACCATGCTGTAAGAATCGGATCTATTCTGTCGTTGAGCAGTTCTACGGTTTCTTCGGGAAAACTGTGGTGGTGTCTGTCGAGAAGGAGACCCTTTACAAACGTCAGAATCTGAATGACGTTCGGCATAGAGGATGGTGGGGCTGGCTTCTTCATCGATGCAAATCCTCCGCCCGGAGTTGCGTATAACGCTGCAGCATTTTCCAGTCCTTGTGGCCGGTAACCAGTGCTACCTGTTCGATCGCATAGCCGGCCTCGAATAGTCGTGAGGCGCCCTCGTGGCGCAAATCGTGGAATCGCAGGTCTTCGATCTTGAGTTTTGAGCATGCACGTGTGAACGCCGAGCTGACGCTTCTGGCATTGAAGGGAAATATTCGGGGGCCGATTCTAGGTTGCTGTACAGCGATCTGATAGGCGTCATATCCATTCGCGGCCAGCAATGGCACGACCTGGTCATTACCGAACTTTTCCCGCGGATCCTTCCGGTCTCGAACGATAATCGTCTTCTTCTCGCGGTCCAGGTCTTCCCAGCGGAGCCGGGTGATTTCTTCTTGCCGCATGGCGGTGGCAATGGCGAATTGAGAAATCGCTGTCATAGGCGTCACCAGCCGCGTGTTGCCGTCCCAGAGCGCGAATAGCGCTTCGAGTTCGTTCTTGGTCGGGCGTCTGTCACGCGCCCGTGAGCGCGTGGTCATGCCGTCCTGGCGCATCGCCTCTCGCGCGTCCTGAATCGGCTCGAGTGGAATATCGAGGGATAGCTTTACCCGCGCCCAGCGGAGGACTGTGGCGAGCGTCGAGAGGTCTACGCCAATCGTTACGCCGCCGGCACCCTGAGAGACGCGACGGTCGATAAAGTCGAGCAGGGCGCGTCTACGGATCTGTGCGATTGGTAGATGTCCGAGCTCACGCTTCAGAAAGTCCAGGGTGAAGGCCTTAGAGCGACCAAAGGGCTTGTTTCTAGAAACGACCTCCGTGTACTGATCGATGACGTTGGTCAACCGCAAGCTGATCGGCGGCGGCCGGCTTTCGGTGATATCGTGAGTGTCGATGTCGCGCTCGATTTTTGTCGCCCACTCGCGAGCTGCTGATTTCGTCGCAAAGGTGTTTGATCGACTGATGCCCTGACGACGTACTATCGCTCGCCAACGCTTGCCCCTTTTCTGAAATGTCGCCACTCAAAACCCTCAATGGTGCAAAACTGGTACTCAGCGAATGAGAATCCGTCCAATTCTGCGTGATACCGAGTGAAAATGAGTGTACCATACGTGTACCAAAGTGATTGATCGAAAAGAAAAAGTATTGGAAAACAAGCAGGTACGATTCTCAGTGGCACCCATGATGGATTGGACCGACCGCCATTGTCGGTACCTGATGCGGCTGATCAGTCCCAACGCGTTTCTCTACACCGAGATGGTGACAGCGGCCGCGATCGAGCACGGTGATCGCCAGCGGCTGCTTGGGTTCAACGACATCGAACACCCGGTCGCCGTACAGCTGGGCGGCAATGATCCCGACAGCATGGCGTCGGCGGCGACGATCAGCGAAGGGTTTGGTTACGACGAAATCAACATCAACGTAGGCTGTCCCAGCGACCGGGTTCAAAGCGGGCAATTCGGCGCCTGCCTGATGGCGGAGCCTGAGCGCGTCGCCGCCTGCTTTACGGCGATGCAGGCCGTCGTTGCAACGCCGGTGACCGTCAAGTGTCGTCTCGGCATTGACGACCAGGACAGTGTTGAATTCCTGCACGCCTTCGTCGACAGCCTCGCCGAGGCGGGCTGCCGACGGTTTATCGTGCACGCACGTATTGCGATTCTCGACGGCCTGAGCCCCAAGGAGAATCGCACGGTGCCTCCGTTGAACTACGAGCGGGTGTATCAATTGAAGCAGGATTACCCCGACCTCGACATCGCCTTGAACGGCGGATTGACCGAGGTCGACCAGGTGAAAGCCGCGCTGCGGCAGGTCGATGGCGTCATGATCGGTCGCGAGGCCTACCACAACCCCTACTTTCTCGCCGAGCTCGAACAAATCGACAACCCGGACTTCGAGCCGCCCGAGCGCGACGAGGTCGTTCGACAGATGCTGCCCTACATCGACGCCCAACTCGCCCGCGGTGTTCGCCTTGGCAGTATCACGCGGCACATGCTTGGACTGTTTTCAGGCCAGGGCGGCGCGAGAGCCTGGCGACGCACCTTGAGTGAAGAAGCGCACAAGCCGGATGCCGGCATCGATGTTGTCGAACTCGCGCTGGATCGACGGGCCGCCATCGCCGCCTGATTCGGGTGAGCAGTGAGCCTGCGCTGCGGGTACAATGCCGCGGGAACTTTAGCGTTGAGAGATCGATGAGCGCCCATACCAACAACAATCATTCGTCGATGGCCGACAAGGCCGATATTCATGAGCTCTACGAAGCCTCCGTGCAAAACGTCGAGGCCGAAGTGGAATTCATGCAGGATACGTTCGAAGCACTTCGGGGACGCAAGGCCTTGAGCTTTCGCGAAGATTTCTGCGGCACCGCCAGCGCCTGCTGCGAGTGGGTCCGACAGAGTGAGTCGCACACCGCCGTGGGCATTGATATCGACCCGGACGTGCTTGCCTGGGGTCGGGAGCACCGCATCGGCAAATTGCCGGCCGCCGATCGCGCCCGCGTGCAGCTGATCGAGTCCAACGTCCTGACGGCCGATGTGCCAAAAGTCGATGCGATGTGCGCCTTCAATTTCAGCTACTGGATCTTCGAAGAGCGCGCCGTGATGCTTGAGTACCTCAAGCGCTGCCTGGACGCGATCAAGGATGACGGCATTCTGTTCATGGACCTGTTCGGTGGGCCGGACTCGTTCGATGAGTCCAAAGAGAAGACCAAGCACGAGAATTTCACCTACGTGTGGGAGCAGGCCGAATTCCACCCGGTCACCAATCACATGCAGTGCTACATCCATTTTAAGTTTCCCGACGGTTCCAAAATCCACCGCGCATTCAGCTACGCCTGGCGTCTCTGGACAGCGCCGGAGCTGAGAGACCTGCTGCTCGAGGCCGGCTTCAAAAAGGCGACCGTTTACTGGGAAGGAGAGGACGAGGACGGCGAGGGCAACGGGGAGTTTGAAGCCAGCGCGACAGGCACCGCGGACCTTGCGTGGGTTGCTTATATCGTCGCCGAAAAATAGCTAATACAATTAAGAAGTTGCCAGATTTAGACATAAATTGCCTGAAGCTGGTTTTCGGGTACTATTGGGGCTCAAAATTTCGGCGAAGCGCTTATAATCCGGCGCTGTTCCCGTAACACTCTGGACGCACACTCAATCCATGGCCAAGGACCTTGAAGTAGCAATCGTGTTCGCCGACGTCGTTGGCAGCACGCAGATATACGAGGAGTTTGGCGACACCCGGGCGAGCGAGACCGTTTCCCTGTGCCTGGAAGCGATGAAGGACGCGACCTACCAGCATGAAGGCACGGTCATTAAAACCATCGGCGACGAGGTGATGGCAACCTTCCCGACGGTCGATCTCGCCATGAAGGCGGCGATCGCCATGCAGACCAAGATCAGTGCGGACAATCGTGAAGAAGGGCGTATCCCGGTCTCCATACGCATCGGTTGCCATTTTGGCCCGGTCGTCCAGGAGCAAAACGACATCTTTGGCTCCGCGGTGCACACGGCCAACCGCATGACCTCGCAGGCGAAGGGCCGCCAGATCGTCATTTCCGGTGGCACCGTCGACCTGATGAGCGAGGAGTTGCGGCGCCAGACTCGCCAGATTGATGTCGCAACCGTTCGCGGTCGCATCGACGAAGTCGCGCTTTACGAGCTACTGTGGAATCCCGAGGAGGCAACCAGCATGTTGCCGACCATCGAATGGGAATCCCGCGAGAAACGCGCGACCAAGATGCTGCTGACCTGCCAGAACAAGACGGTCGAAGTCAGTGACCGCAAGAAAAGCATCAACATCGGTCGCGCCGACGACAACGACCTGGTGATCAAGGGCAACCTGATCTCGCGCATTCACGCCAAAGTGGAAATGCGCCGCGGCAAGTTCGTGATTATCGACCAGAGCACCAACGGGACTTTCCTGCAGACGGTGCAGGGCAACGAGTCGTTTATCCGGCGCGACACCAAGGAGCTCGACAGTGAGGGCACAATAGGCCTCGGTCGTTCCGAGGAACCCGGCTCAAGCCTCGCTATCCACTACAAGGCGATCGACTAAGCGGTCTACCGGGCGAGCGAACCAGTTCGCTGCTTCAGGCCGCGCGCTCCGACGCACCGCCACCCAGTGCCGTTTTTACCCGCTCAAGTTCGGCCTTCAGGGCGTCCGGCAGGCGCTCGCCGTAACTGTCGAGGTAGTCGCCAATCGCGTCCATCTCCTCGATCCACTGGGCCGGATCGATCGTCGTCAGGGCATCGAGGTCGGCCGGATCGATCGCCAGCCCGTCCGTGTGGAACTCATCCTTCGCCGGCAGGTAGCCGATCGCGGTTTCGGCCGCATCCACGCGCTGTTCGCAGCGATCGATAATCCACTTCAGCACGCGCAGGTTTTCACCGAAGCCGGGCCACAGGAAGCGTCCGTCCTCGTCCTGGCGGAACCAGTTAACGTGGAAAATACCCGGCAGCGTGTCGCTGCGTTCGCTAAACGACAGCCAGTGCGCAAAGTAGTCGGCAAAGTTGTAGCCGCAGAACGGCTTCATCGCCATCGGGTCGCGACGAACGACACCGACGTCGCCCACCATGGCCGCCGTGGTCTCGGATGCGACGCCGGCACCGACCAGGACGCCGTGCGTCCAGTCTCGTGACTGGTAGACCAGCGGCGCGAGTTCCTTTCGGCGTCCACCGAAGACGATGGCGCTGATGGGTACCCCGTCCGGTGCATCGGCGAGTGAGGAGTAGCTGGGGTTGTTGGTCGCGGCAACGGTGAAGCGCGAGTTGGGGTGCGCTGCCGGGCCGTTGGCCGGGTCATATTCGCGGTCCTGCCAGTCTCGTGCCGGTTCGCCGTCGCCTTTGCCTTCCCACCAGGGCTGCGAATCCTCGGTGGTGGCTACGTTGGTGAAGATCGCGTTGTTCAGGATCATGTCAAACGCGTTCTTGTTGGTCTTCTCGTTGGTGCCGGGCACCACGCCAAAGTAGCCGGACTCCGGGTTCACCGCCCGCATCCGGCCGTCGTCGTCGAGATGCAGCCAGGCAATGTCATCGCCCAAGGTCCAGATCTTCCAGCCCGGCATGGACGCCGGCGGAATCAGCATGGCGAGATTGGTTTTGCCACAGGCGGACGGCAGCGCGCAGGCGATGTAGTGGGTCTCACCCTGTGGGCTTTCCACGCCGACGATCAACATGTGCTCCGCCAGCCAGCCTTCATTGCGTGCCTGGTGGCTGGCGATGCGCAGTGCGTGGCATTTTTTGCCGAGCAGCGCGTTACCGCCGTAACCGGAGCCGAAGCTCTTGATGGCGAGTTCCTCTGGGAAATGCATGATGAAGCGACGCTCCGGATCGAGGTCACCGGTGCAGTGCATGCCTTTGACGAAGTGACCTTCGCGTTCGATCCGAGCGAGCGCCTCGGCGCCCATCCGCGTCATCAGTTTCATGTTAGCGACCACGTAGGGACTGTCGGTGATCTCGACGCCGCAACGCGAGTAGGGCGAGTCGATCGGGCCCATGCAGTAGGGGATGACATACAAGGTCCGGCCGCGCATCGAACCGGCGAACAGCGCGTCGATTTTCGCGTGGGCCGCGGCCGGCTCCATCCAGTGGTTGTTCGGGCCTGCGTCGTCTTCGTCGCTTGTGCAAACGAACGTCAGGTGTTCGACGCGGGCGACGTCCCGGGGATCGGAGTGGTGCAGGTAGCAATTCGGGTGCGTGTCGGGATTCAGCGTCTTCAGCGTGCCGTCGGACGCCATGAGATCGATCAGCGACTCATGTTGCGCGTCGCTGCCGTCGCACCAGTAGATCGAATCCGGCTGGGTAAGCTCGCTGACCTCGTCAATCCATTGCTGCAACGCTTCGAGACTCGTAGACATTTGATTTCCCTCGGAAATTTGGCAGATGCGGGCCGTCTTTGCAGGTCTGTGCGGCCCTGTACCGGGAAAAATGTATACGATTGCAAATCACGGTTGCACCAGAAACTGGTTGTTTTCATGGTGCGCCAAAGGCTTTTCACGAACTGAACGTTCGTTGGGTGACAGCGCGTAACTGACTGACAGCGCTGTCAGTTACACAGTACGGCCCCGCCGTTCTGCAGCCTCGCGGAATAGCTGTCGACGACCTGCCAGGACTTTCGGGTCTCGCCGCTCAGTCGATCGGTGGAAAAACGCCATTCGACGACTTCGATCGTGTCGCAACCGTTGGCGCCACCGCTCATGGCAAAGCCCAATAACAGGGTGCGGTTATAGCTGTCGGCGGTCATCGAGCCCGTGCTCTCAAGGACTTTCTTGCGCGCGGTCGGGAAAAACGTGAATTGCCAGAGGTACTCGGAAAACACCCGAACTGTCTCGGCGGTCAGTGGCCGGGCGTTGATCTGGCCCGCGTACCCGTCGTGGATGTGACGGTCGACGCCGGTTCTCTCTGTGTTGCTGCACTTGAAGACGCGCGCGAAGCCCGGTGAGACGATATCGCCGACGTTGCCGATCGACGCGTTGTAGGACAGTTCGCGGGCGAATTCGAAGTAGCGGTCGTTTTCGACGGTTGCGACAAAGCGCCCCTGCACGGCGCGCGACGCATTGTCCGCTTCTTCCCAGGCGAGCGCTTCAGCGAAGTCGTCGCTGCAACGTTCGAACGTGCCACTGTCGTCGAGCACGTGATGCATGGTGAAGCTGACCGGCGTGGACGCACGATCGTCGACGAAGAATCCGTCGGGCACGCTGTAGTTGGGATCGTAGATTTTCGCCAGCACGTCGCTGACGCTCGGCAGGGCGGGCGTCTCGGCGACACCAGCCGGCTTATCCGGTGTGCTCGCTGTGCTGCCGGAGCCACCACACGCGGTTATCGCAACCAACGCGGGTGCAAGTATCAGGGCGGAGATTCTCATCGAAGTCTCTCAATGTCCGTAACACCCCGGGGCGTCTCGGCCCCTTAGCGGATCATCCTTGCCCGCTCATCTGGTGTATTGTTAGTCGTCGCTACACGGCCTCATTTGCCGCCTTGCGCCAGATCGCCAACTGCTCAGGTGCCTGGACACCCATCTTCACTCGATTGCCGTTGGACGAAAAAATGGTGATCTCGATGGGGCCGTTTTCGAACAGGTCACCGAGCGTTATGGTCGGGTCAATATCGTCACCCGGCCGTATCAAAATGGATTCTGCGTCGCGTCGACTAACTATCAGCATGGTTTCATTCCCTGTTGATGCGAGGCCTCAGGCCTCGGCGATGGCTCTCTGTGCGAGCCCGTCGCGATTTACGCCGTTCTTACCGTAAGTAGGAGCGCCCGGCGCCTGGCCACGGATGATGGAGAGCCCGTCGTCGACCTGCTGCCGGCGCACCCGGATCACGGCGCCGTTAGACAAGTTCAGCGTGTTGCATTCATCGGCGAGTTCCAGCAGCTGGTTCCACGAGCGAGCAATTTCGGCATCGCGGTCGCACCAGTCCGTGAAGCGATCCATCTGCTCCGGCCCGTCTGCAAAACCGGACTCCCGGCACAGTTCGCCGCGTTTCACGTCGAGGACCTGCAGCTCGCGTACCTGCGTGCCCTTGTCCTCGATTGCCGCCATCAGCGCGTCCATATCCTGGGTCGCCAATGCGTCCTTCTCACTGCCGAGCGACTCCTTGAGCCCCTTGGCGTGGAAAATCGAGCAGCCGAGTATTTCAACGATCTGAGCCCGTGCGCTGTCCGTTGAGAGCGTCATGGCTATTCACCCAGCGAGCGTTCGAAACGCAGCATCGCGTCCGCGACCGCGGTCGAGTCGATCTCGAAATTGCCGCTGGCAATCGCTGCTTTAACCTCTGCCACCTTGCCGCTGTCCACGGCCGGCGCAGCCGCAAGCGACTGTTCAAGTCTTGAGAGAAGCTGGCCTCCGCTGGTGAGGTTGACGGTCTCGCCGCCCACCGCAGCCGCGCCAGAACCGGTGTTTGCCGGCGCCTTCTCTCCCCCTGAAGCTCGCGTCAGGCCGGCGTCATCGACCTTGTTTCCGAGCTTTCCTATAGAACTCTGATCCACCGGACCAATCCTGTTTGTCATAATGTGTATTCCTCAACGATCATTGTTGCTAAGCCGGATATCGGCAACGGGTACCGGATCTTTAGGCTTTTCTGAAAAAAATCCGCTCGTCGCGGCTGCCAGGATCTCCACGTGCTCTGGAGACCGGACAATGCCCTCGACAATACGGCCCGAATTGTTGTTCTTGACCCTGATTCGCTGGTTCAGGGCCCCGTCAGACATGGCTTTCCCGGCCATGTTGATGTTGATGACGTCGCTCTTGACGACCAGGGTCACACTCTGTCCTCGACGGATAACGTCGTCCGCCTGGACCGTCGATGGTGTGATGATGCGTCCGGCCACGAGTTGCTGCCGGACGCGCTGTCCAATCAGCTCCGCCGGATCGGCGTAATAGCCGTTCGTCATGCGCGAGACGTCTCGCGTGTCCGTCGTCAGGTCGTCCGCAGTAATCACGTGGCCGACCCGCAGAACCTGCTTCGGTACCAGCACAGCCTTGGTAATAACGAGGTCAACCGGCACATAGACTTTCCAGGGCCGACCGCCGGTGCAGCGGACGCCGACCGTGGTCCGCGCCTTGATCCGGGTGCCGGGGCGCAGGAAGGGCTCCAGAGGCAGTTCGCACATCGGCAGTCGCAAACGACTGTCCAGGGTTCCGGCCTGGACCTCACCGGAGGCGATGCGACCCTTTATATAAGTAGCCGCGGCTCGCTCGATCTCAGCGACCGGCTGCCACCGTTCGTCCGGCACGGAGTTGGCGGCGCCAGCCAGAAGCAAGGCCGAGACAACACCGCCGATTCGCAGCCATCCGTCAAATTTGCGTCGAGGTGCGTCGGGCTTCGTCAAAATTCCGACGAGATCGATGCTCTTCTCAGAGTCGGTTTCAATCCTAGTCAATCCAGTATTCACGGGGCCTGGTGCTCCTTGGTGTGTTTCGCCGTCTGCCCGCAAACGCAGGAACAACGGCATCTCACCCGTGAGCTTGCAAAAAGCATGCCAATCGTAAAGTCCTTACGCGACGAGGGTTTGCCGGCGGGCTTGCCGGTCCTTGCCGGCGCGGCGGCAAGAGCTTGCCGCATCAGGCGCGGCGCTATCGGCAGGGCCAAGGAAAAACTTGAGATCGGCGAGTTTTTATTTTTGGCACGCCGGTTGCATAGAGCTTTACAGCAACACTTGAGAGCACGTTTATGCCGATTTCATTTTCGACACCGCACGAACAGTTTCTTGGCCTGCACGCCAAGCGCAGCGAAGTCCTGTCGTCGAACATCGCCAACGCCGACACACCGGGCTACAAGGCGCGCGACTACAACTTCGCCGACGCGATGAAGCAGGCGGCCGGCGACCGTCCGTCGATTGCGATGAAACAGACACACGCCATGCACAAGAACACCTGGACGGACAACTCGCTGGGCGCACGTCTTGAATACCGCGTACC
>JBCDJX010000105.1:0-12124 GCA_038747355.1 Pseudomonadota bacterium
GCCGCAAAGCGCAGTTTCGTTTACGCCAACGCGTCGGCGAAAACGGTCGATGGCCTGGTCGATCCGGATGAATCGATCGCAATCGATGAGGCGGATACCGCGTTCGACGTGCTGATCGCCGGCAGCCTTTCGCTGTTGCACAGCGATGACTGGAACCTGAGTTTGGGAGGCAACTTCTATAACGAGACCTACAGCGACTTTGAAGACTACGATGTTCGCGTTGTTGGTGGCTGGCTGCAGTCAAATACAACGCTGGGTGACCACCGGCTTCGCGCACAGTTCGGCGTATCCACGATCGACCTCGGCGGAGAAGACTATCTGAGCTACACCGATCTGAGCCTTGCTGACACCGTGCAGCTGAGTCGGGGCTGGGACCTGCGTGTTGGACTGCTGTTGCGTGACATCACCTCCGAGAATCCGGACTACGATTACTTCGCGGGCGACGCCTGGCAACTGTCCGCCGAATTCAGCGGGCGCCCCGGAAATCCCTGGCAATTCAGCTACGCATTCCGCGATGAAGACCGGGGATTCGATCCGGTCATTTATGAAAACCGGATTGGCTTTCCGCTGCAGGGCAGCCTCGCGTTTTCACGCCGCTATCACCAGCTCGCCGGCCGCTATGAATTTGCCTGGAACAACGGCTGGGAGCAGTCGCTGCGCGCAACGCTGCGCAGCATCGACTACAAGGATCCCAGTCGATTCCTGGAAGACGAAAACGACCTGCTGCTGACCGAGAGAACACGCGACGGATTTCGCTGGAGCATCGAGTCGGAGCTGGCCATTCCTCTCGGCGACCGGTTTCGCTTACTGGGTGTCGTGGAATGGTTTGATGAAGACTCGAACATCGACCAGTACGACTACGCCAGCACCCAGATCGGGCTTGGTTTCGACATGATCTTTTAAAAAAAAGGCCCCTCGATGAGGGGCCTTTTGGCTGGACCCTTCCGTGGTCCCGATCAGGCGTTTCGCAACGCCTCGATACGTTCTGAGATGGGCGGATGGCTCATAAACAGCTTGCCCCATTTCGACTGGGCCGGTGAGATGCCCATGGCCTGCATCTGTTCGGGCAGTTCGCTGGGCACGCTCTGCTCGAGTCGCTGCAGCGCGCGAATCATCGGCTCCCTGCCCTGCAGGTAGGCGGCACCGGCATCCGCACGGAATTCTCGCTGACGGGAGACCCACATGACGATGGTGCTCGCCAGGATACCGAGCACAATCTGCGCGAATATCGAGGTAATGAAGTAGGCCAGACCGTATCCCTGCTCGGTACGAAACACGACGCGATCGACGAAGTGCCCGACGATGCGCGAGAAGAACACGACGAACGTGTTCACGACACCCTGCACAAGTGCGAGCGTCACCATGTCACCGTTGGCGACGTGCGAGACCTCGTGCGCGAGGACTGCCTCCACCTCGTCCTGCTTCATGCCATGCAGAAGCCCGGTGCTCACAGCAACCAGCGCCGCGTCCTTGCGCATACCGGTGGCGAACGCGTTCATATCCGGTGAGTCGTAGATCGCGACTTCCGGCGTTTTGATACCGGCCTGTTGCGACTGGCGCTCGACCGTCCGCACCAGCCAGCTTTCGATGTTGTTTGCCGGCTGCTCGATGACGCGCGCGCCCGTCGAGCGCTTGGCAATCCACTTGGACATCGCCAGCGACATGAACGATCCAACAAAGCCAATGACGGCGGAGAACACCAGCAACTGGCTGTAGTCGATGCCGACGTTGTTGGCATCAAGGTAATTCTGTACCCCGAGCACCTGCAGAACGACGCTCAGAACAACAAGGATCGCGATGTTGGTCGCGAGGAACAGCGCTATGCGCTTGAACATGGATCAGTGCTCCGTGGTTTCACGAACTCCTGATTTTGAGGTATCCGGGTAAATTTCAAGCATCCGGTGTTCCGTAGTGACCCTTCGAAAAAACCGATTTTTGTAACAAGGTTTTTCCGTATCGACCGAATCCGCCGCTGACCCCGATCAACGCACAGCGGGTCAATCCCGGCAGCCGATTTCTGCGCCGGGGTCCGTCTGCGGTTTTTTCGGATGACACCCGGCGTGCCATTCGATTCAATCGGGGACAAGCGACCAACGGGGACAAGCCATGAAAATTGCCGGTGTTCCGGAGCCTTTTAACCTGCCGCTAACGCTGGCCATCGACGACGGCGAATTTGCCGATATCGGCGTTGAGTATGTCGATTATCCGGGCGGAACCGGGGCGATGACGGCGGCGCTCGCGGCGGCAGACATCGATGTTGCCATCCTGCTCACCGAGGGCGGCGTCTATGACATCGCCCGCGGCAGCAGCAACCGGCTGGTGAAGGTGTTCGTGGACACACCGCTGGTCTGGGGTATACACGTTGCAGCGGGCAGCCGCATCGAAACGCCAGGTGACACGGAAGCGGCGCGGGTCGCCATCAGCCGACATGGCTCCGGCTCACACCTGATCGCGATCGTTGATGCCATTGAGCGCGGTTTCGACACGCACGCGATGTCCTTCGTGGTCGTCGATAACATGGCGGGAGCCCGCAAAGCGCTCGCTGCCGGCGACGCCGACATCTTCCTGTGGGAAAAGCACATGACCCAGCCCCTGGTGGATGCCGGCGAATTTCGCCGCATCGGCGAGCGTGCGGTCCCGTGGCCGGCCTTTTGCGTTTCGGTTCGACAGGCGGTCGCGGAACAACACGCCGCTGCCCTGCGACGCGTGTTCGAGGCGACCTGGCACGCCTCGAACGCACTGCTGGCGCGGGCAGACAGGGTATCCCTGGTCAGCCGGCGCTACCACATCGCCGAACCGGAGGCGGAGCGCTGGCTTGCGAGCGTCCGCTGGCATGCGGGATTCGACCGACCGGACGAGGCGCTTGGGCGCGTGCTGCGTGCCCTGGTGGTACAAGGCTCGCTTGCGGATATCGATGTCGATCTCGACCAACTTTGGTCGCCTGTCTGACCT
Organism: Pseudomonadota bacterium; assembly: GCA_038747355.1. Classification (GTDB taxonomy): domain Bacteria; phylum Pseudomonadota; class Gammaproteobacteria; order Steroidobacterales; family Woeseiaceae; genus UBA1847. The sequence goes on from JBCDJX010000105.1 coordinate 2,953, forward strand.
ATAATGATACGTATGGCGAATCGATCGCCGACACACAACGCTGAGAGGATTTGACATGCTAGTAAAGCTACTTAGTACGATCCTCATCGCGCTGGCGATGAGCGTTTCCGCTGCTGCCGGGGACGACAAGGACAGCAAAAAAGAAGAGAAGGCGTTTAATTACAACTCGATGTCAACGGCTAAATTGCGCAAACATAGAGACAAGGCAGCCGAAGAGTTTTATGAGGCGTTCAACAGTCTCAATGATCAAGACGAGTTCATGGTTCGTTGCGACTACCAAAGGCCCACCGGCTCGCGTCGAAAGACGCATGTTTGCCAAGCCAAATTTGTCTCCGACATCCAGACTGAACACGCCGAACGAAACTGGGATAATCGTATGGATTCGACGGGCAATAACGTCTCCACGAAACTCGAAGAGAAGGCGGAACAGTTTCAGAATAAGCTCTCTGAACTGGTCGGCGCGAATCCAGAATTGGCGGAAAAACTGGCCCATTACAACGGGCTCGTAACGATGGTCTCGGAACGCGGAAAATAGCGACGAATCTTGGGGTGTCGATCGACGTCTCGTTGGCGTCCCGGTTCATTCCGAAACTCGAATCTCAGTCTCCAGTGAGGTCGCGGCCGTTAGGGAGTTGGTGATCAGGCAGACCTGCTCTGCCTTTTCGAGCAGCTTGCTCGCCTTCACCTCGCTGGTTCCCGCCGGGACAACCAGCACGACCTGTTCATGAATCTCGGTGAAGCGGGTGACGCCGTCGACCCGGTCGAGCACGGCATCGACATTGCAGGTCAGCGAATTCCATTCGAATTTCGACGCTGTCGCGATGGCGCGAAAACTCAACACGAAGCAGTCCGCGACTGCCGCAGCGAGCAAGGTTTCGGGCGACCAGACATCGCCCGGACCGCCGAATTCAGCGGGAGGCGCTGACTCAATCGGCTTGAGCCCCTGGCTGCCGAGCGAGACGTTGGCACTGCCGGCGACCGTCGCAGTGACGGCGTAGTGATGGGGAAAATGCTGCATAAAAGACTCCTGTGTCGTTGATTGGCGCTACACTTGGCGGTGTCGGATGAACGCTTGAGTCGTCATCGATTGCCCGAGTTTGCGGATCGCGCGACGCCGCTCATTGCACATCCGCATCGCTGATCGCGCCGGCCCGGAAAGGCTTGAAGTCGTCGAGCAACGCACCGAGTGCCGGCGATTCGAAACGGCGCTTGACGGTGATGGCGTAGAAACTCTCGAACACGTTGGGCAAACGCATGTATTCGACCAGGATGCCGTCGCGAATCTCGTCGTTGACCACGACGGTCGGCAATACGGCGTAGGCGCCGCTGTCGCGCGCCAGCAGTCGTAACATCGCCATGTCATTCGCCTCAGCTTCGAGCACCGGTGTGAATTGCGCCTGGGTGCAGAACGCTTCGAACGCCCTGCGGATTTCATTATCGCGGGTCGGAAGCACCCAGCGGCTACTGTCATAGCCGGCGGGAAATGCCGTCGCCGGTTTTTTATCCGGCGGCCCGACGATGGACACCGCCTGTCGCGCCAGCAGCTGGCTTTGCCAGATCTGCTCATCGCCACCGCGGACGTCCGCGTTGGTCAACGCCACATCCAGTTGGTGGTGGACCAAACCGTCGAGCAGATTTTCGAGGCTGTCAGATTGCAGGCTGAAGCGAATCATCGGGTCTGCCAGCCACGGCATGATCAATCGGTCGATAAAGTTGCGTGACAAGGTCGTCAGCATGCCGATACGGAGGCGCTGCTCCTCACGTTCCTCGCCCCGCTTCAAATAGGCTTCCAGTTCCTCGCCTGCCGTAAAGATGTCGTTGGCGTAGTCCAGGACGCGTCGACCCACATCGGTCAATTCGAGTCGGCGGCCCTGGCGGTCGAACAACGCCGCGCCCGTGGACGCTTCGAGCTGGCGAATCTGCGATGACAGCGCGGACTGAGCGACGTGCAGGTCGTCGGCAACCTTGGTCAGCTTGCCCTCCGTCGCAACGCGCCAGAAGTAGTACAGATGGTGGTAGTTGAGTCGCGCCATGCTGGTCTTGCCGGAATCCTATTGTTCTTATTTATAGAACCAAAAATAACAATATATCTATTTTACAGCTCTCCAGCCAATCCCGATACTTCGCCTCCGTCATCAACGCCCGAAGCCGATCCCATGAATCTGAGCGTGTCTTTCACCGGACTTTTACCACTGGCACCCCCGGCCCTGTTCCTGCTTGCCGCCGTTCTCGTTGCCGCACGCCGCGAGCAGGCTGTTGTCTGGGCCAACGCGCTGGCGTTGCTCGCAGCACTGTCGACGTCCGTCGGGTTTTTCATCGCCGGCGACCGCTGGGAGGCGCATCCACTGGTCAGCCCGGCACCGGCGAGCCACCTGGTTGCAGTATTGATCACGCTGCTGGGCCTCGTGATTTCGAGTTTTTCGCGCAACTACCTCGCTGGCGAACCCAGAGCGCGTGACTACTTCGTGCTGTTACAGCTCACGCTGGCGTCGGTTGCGCTGGTCGTCCTCACCGATCACATGCTGCTGCTGTTCGCCGCCTGGGTCGGTATCAGTCTGGGTCTTCACCAGCTGCTGCTCTTCTACCCCGAGCGTCCGCGCGCGGCGCTGGCGGCGCACAAGAAATTCCTGTTTGCACGCCTGGCGGAACTCACACTGCTGCTTGCGGTGCTGATCCTGTACAGCGTGCACGGCAGCTGGCAAATCAGCGATATCGTTGCAGCGTACTCGCTGCCGGGCGCATCGCTTGGCACGGCGGAGCACGTCGCAGCGGCGCTGCTCGCCGTAACCGCCCTGATCAAATGCGCACAGCTGCCGATGCACGGCTGGCTGATCCAGGTGGTCGAGGCGCCGACGCCGGTGTCCGCACTGCTGCACGCCGGCATCATCAACCTCGGCGGCTACCTGCTGATCCTGTTCAGCCCCTTGCTGAACCTGGCTGCGCCTGCGGCCTGGCTGTTGCTCGTCATCGCCGGTCTGACCACCGTACTCGCGAGCCTGATCATGACAACGCGAATCAGCATCAAGGTGAAGCTCGCCTGGTCGACATCGGCGCAGATGGGCCTGATGCTGATCGAGTGTGCACTCGGCCTCTACGAGCTGGCATTGCTGCACTTGCTGGCGCACGGATGCTACAAGGCCTACCTGTTCTTAAACGCCGGCTCCGCTGTCGAACAACACCTCGAACGCAGGCTGGCACCGCGCCCCCTGGCCAGGCCACTGGCGTGGGCCATCGCGAGCCTGATCGTTATTCCGAGTGTTGCGGTCGCCGCCTGGCTGGTGGCACCCGACGGTCCGATCAGCCCCTGGCTGTTGCTCGCCGCCATGCTCATCCTCGGCCTGACCGAACGAACCAATGCGGCGACCGGTCGACTGCCGGCGGCGAGCCTGGCACTCGCGCTGGTGCTGTTCATCGCTTATGTCAGCCAGAAACTCGCCGTGGCAGAGGCGGTGCCGGGCACCCTGCCGTCCATCAGTGTTGCGGCGGATCTCTGGGTCCTGGGCCTGATCACGTTCATGTCGACGGGTTGGTATTTCCTGCGACGCAACACCTCACACCGCCCGCTCGCGAAGCGCCTGAACGCCTGGCTGTTCGCCGGCCTGTTCCTCGATGAGTGGGTGTCTCGTATGACACTGCGCCTGTGGCCGCTGCGCCTGCCGGTTCGCATGCGCCCGAAACGCCTGGCCGAACTCGGCAGGGAGGCCAAATAACGTGAACGCTGTTACTGAAGCTGTCGTCTCCGATCTGTCGCCACTGACTGCGGACATCCGTGCCGAGTATGAGACCGCCTGCGGGCTGGTCGCTCCGACGTGGCCCCTCGACCAGTTGATTGCCGTCAACCCGTTCTGGGAGCTGCGAGATCACCGTGCATCCGACGTTGCTGCACGCATCTCGGCGCTGGTGCATGGCCACATGTTGATGCCGCCGTCCTACTACGCGGAGCTCGAGGACTCATTGATCAGCGACCGACACCTCGAAGCGGCAGCGACGGAACTCGGCGTTGAGCGTCGCCCGGCGGCTTCGCTGGATGACAACAACGACGGGCCCGCGAACTGGCACAACATCAGCGACCTGCTCGACAGCAGTCGCGACCGGCTGCACGAGGTGGCGTGGCGCGACGAAATCATTCACCAGATCAGCCAGTTTTGCGCGGCTGTCCTGAAAGACCGTGGCGACGATCTGCAGAGCAACCGACCCGGCTCCCTGTACAAGGCCTGGCTCGACTCGGTACAGCACGACATTGGTATCCCGATCCTGATGGGCGAGCGAACACTCGGTCGGCAGTTCGACCAGCTCCCGGAGGATCCGGACACACTGATCGCGCAGGCGACATCGGAGATCGGCGTACCGACGTCAGCCGCGGAGCTGTACGCGCATGCGCTGCTGCTGGACGTCAACGGCTGGGCGTCATGGATTGCCTACCGTCGCTGGCAGGCGCGCCTCAAGGACCGGCACGAAGACCTGTCCTGGGACCTGCTGGCCATTCGTATGGGTTGGGAGCTCGTGTTGTGGCGCCATGTCGCAGCCACTGACGCCGCAGCCGCACAACGCCTCGATTTACTGTGGCAGCGACAGGTCGCCGCCCCCGACCTGATGTTGAAGGAACACGCGACCGCGCAAAAACAGGCGTGGCTCTGGCAACGCGCGGAGGAACTCGCTTTCCAGGAACACGTCGCAAAGCTGTTGGGCAACGGTGATGCAGCGCAGGACGACGCGGCATCGAGGCCTCAATTGCAGGCGGCGTTCTGCATCGATGTTCGTTCCGAGGTTTACCGTCGTCATCTTGAAGCCCGCGACACAGGTATTCAGACGCTCGGCTTCGCCGGCTTTTTCGGCTTGCCGCTGGAATACCGGCCAAAAGGATCTGACCTGAGTCGACCGCAACTGCCCGGCCTGCTGGCACCGGCCATCCAGGTGTCGGAAGCAACCGACGACGCGCTGCCCGAGTCGGTGGAACGCCGCGCGCGCTGGCGCGACCTGGGTGAAGCGCCACCGGCGATGTTCGGGCTGGTTGAGGCCAGCGGCCCCTGGTACGCCGCGAAGCTTTTGAAAAACGCCTTCTTCCCGTCGGTGAGAAAGCACCCCGTGAATTCGCTGCACCCGGATGCGAAGCTGGTCCTGACCCGCGACGGCGAAGGTCTCGCCGTCGACGAGCGAACGGACCTTGCCGCGGTGGTACTGCACGCAATGGGGCTGGAACACCGTTTCGCACCGATCGTTTTGTTGGTCGGCCACGGCAGCACATCGCGCAACAACCCGCACGCCGCCGGCCTGGACTGCGGCGCCTGCGGTGGGCAAACCGGTGAACTGAACAGCCGCGCACTGGCCGACCTGTTGAACGACACTGCGGTTCGCGATGCTCTCACGGCACGCGGCATCGACATCCCGGCGGATACGCGGTTCGTTGCCGCGCTGCACAACACCACCACCGACGAGATTTCGACACATTGCGGCGACACACCGCTCCCGAAAAACGTTCGACGGTGGCTTGACGCTGCGTCCCGGTCGACGCGCGAGGAACGCGCCGCAAAACTTGACCTCCCCGGCGACGCCGATCATGCCGAAGCGCTGGTGCAACGCTCGCAGGACTGGTCGCAGGTCCGACCCGAATGGGGCCTTGCCGGGAATGCCGCGTTCATCGCCGCACCGCGCAGGCAAACGGCCGGTCGCGACCTCGAGGGCCGAGCGTTCCTGCACGACTATGACTGGCGCAACGATGCCGATAACGGCGTGCTGGAACTGATCATGACGGCGCCGATGGTGGTCGCCCACTGGATTAACATGCAGTACAACGCCAGCGTGACCGACAACGTCCGCTACGGCAGCGGCAACAAGGTTCTGCACAATGTCGTGGGTGGCAATCTCGGCGTTTTCGAAGGCAACGGCGGCGATCTCAGGATCGGACTTCCACTGCAATCGGTGCACGACGGCGAACACTGGATGCACACGCCGCTGCGGCTGTCGGCGTACATCGCGGCACCCGCAGATGCCATTCAGTCCATCTACGAGAAGCACGAAGTGGTCCGCCAGCTGGTCGACAACGACTGGCTGTACCTGTTCAGGCTCGACGAACTCGGTGGTGTTACGCGCTTGTATCGCGATCGCTGGATCGATAAGCCGCTGGAGACCGTCTGATGCGTCGGTTCCGAAATATTCTCGTGTATGCAGAAGCGGCGTCTGCCGAGAGCCTTGAGGGCGTCATTGAGCTTGCCCGCGAACACGACGCGGCCCTGAGCGTCTGCGACGTCATCGCGCCGCCACCGGCTGTGCCGGATCCCGACGGCGTCATTGCACACCTCAAGACGGTCAGCATGCAGCTCGCCTACGAGCGGCTGAGCGCTCTGTGTGCGCCGTACTCGAGGCAGATTGCCATCGACTACACCGTCCTGACCGGCACACCGTTTCTCGCGGTTACCGAGCAGGTGATGATGCAGGACTTCGATTTGGTCGTGCACATCAGCGATACCGGTAACAACGGCGGCCTCAACCCGACCGGCATGCACCTGGTGCGCAAATGCCCCTGCCCGGTCTGGAGCCTGCCGGGCGTTCCCGCATTCCGGCCGCGCAACATCGTGCTCGCCGTCGACCGCAACCTGGGCGACAGCAGCGCGCGCACCTCGGCGATGGCGCTTGCACAGGCGTCGATGGCAGCGTCGATTGCGGCCGGCAATGCCGCCCGCCTGCACGTCGTACACGCCTGGCAGCCGTTCGCCGAAGGACTGCTCGACCATTCGCGCGCCGGCCTGTCCGACGAGGACATTGAAGCCTGTGTTGACGCCCAGGATGAGGACCACCAGCAGTGGCTGAACGACCTCGGTGATCGTTTACGACACGAGGCACCGGACTGTTCGGTGGAGACCCTCCTGCGCCGCGGTGAGGTCACGGACGTGGTGCCGGAACTCGCCAGTGAAACCGGCGCCGAGCTGATCGTCATGGGAACCATCGGCACATCCGACGTGCCGGGCGTCCTGATCGGCACCAGCGCCGAAGGCATTTTGTCGACAACGCGCATCCCGGTGCTCGCTTTGAAACCGCTGGGCTTCAAGTCGCCACTCCGGTTCGAGGCGCTCAACCGACTAACTGCCGTGGTGGAAACCGCCATCGCGCAGCAAAAGGCGAAAGCATCATGACGCAGGAATCCCGTGTCATTCGCCGACATCGCGGCACACAGCCGGCCGCGACTCTACGGCTCCTGGCATCGCCGGGGTCGGCCGCGCCGACAACCGATTCCCGGGCTGCGCTGACCAAGGGCCAGGCGCTTCAGCATCGACTGACGGTGGAAACCGACGACGAGACAACCTGGACGTTGCTGGTGGAAGCCGAACGCCTGCCCGCCCGATCGGTGGATCTCGAGATTGTGTTCAAGGCGCTGCGACGGCTGGCGAAAGCCGAATCCGTGTTTATACGCTGCGCGGCCTATCGCTGGCTGGCCAGCCTGCACCAGAAGGACCTTCGTTTCGAGATGCGAGCCAAGCGCCTGCTGTTGCAGGCGCTGCACGAGGAGACGGACGTCGCGCTAAAGCGCGTTACTGACCTGCTGCGACGCTGCTAGCAGCGCCGCGAGGGCCGGCCGACCCGGCCCCGTCGGCGTTACTGCCAGCCGGCGCGATCGTAAACCTTGACCGCCTCGGCCTGGTGAACACCCAACTCAGCGGCATTCAGCGTGTCAGCCGTGAACGAACCCAGTGACTGCAGCGCTTCCGAACCCGGCATACCGGCGACAGCGGGGTATTCGTGGTTGCCATCGGCAAAGTACTGCTGGGCCGCCTCGGAGGTAAGGTACTCAAGGAAACGGATCGCGTTGTCGCGATTCGGGGCGGTGGTCACAACGCCGGCACCGCTGATGTTCACGTGTGTGCCCGTGCTGTCCTGGTTCGGGAACAGGATTCCGATGCTGTCCACGATCGCCTGATCGTCAGCGTTTTCGGACGCCGCCAGGCGTGCGATGTAATAGGAATTCACCACAGCGATTCCGCACTCACCACTGGCCACCGCGCGAATCTGGCCGGTGTCGTTACTCTGCGGCTCGCGCGCGAAATTGGCGACCACACCGCGGGCCCAGGCCTCAGCGGCATCGCTGCCGAATCGCGAGACGAGGCTCGCCATCAACGAGATGTTGTAGATGTTGCCGGACGAACGGATGCACACCTTGCCGGCCAGCGACGGGTCAGCGAGGTCCTGGTAATCGTTGAGCTTGTCCGGCTTCCCGGCTTCCCGGTTGTAAATGATGACGCGTGCACGCGTCGACAGGCCAAACCAGAGGCCGTCCGGGTGACGCAGATTGGCCGGGATCCGCTCATCGAGCACATCGGACTCGACGGGACTGAAGATACCGGCTTGTTCGGCGCGCCACAGTCGCCCTGCATCGACCGTGATCAGGAGATCGGCCGGGCTGAATTCGCCTTCGGTGGTGATTCTCGCGATCAACTCGTCGGCGCCGGCTTCGATGCGATTCACATCGATGCCGGTTGACGCTGTGAAGTCTTCGTAAAGCGCGATGTCGGTGTCGTAGTGGCGAGACGAATAGACGTTAACCACGCCCGCAGACGGCGCGGCGGCGGGAGAGTCCGTTTGGGTCTCGGGTGCGGTGTCACCGCCACAGGCGGCGAGCAACAGTGCCGCAAGGGCAGCAGCGAAAATGCGTACAGGCATAGGAGTCACAGGCTTGGTCAGGGGGTCCGAAAGGTTATTGCGAATGATTAGCATTCGCAACTGATTTATTCACGAGGCGACGTCCGGAAACACGCGATGATGCAGTGGAGCGACGGAAACACGACTTCCGGTCGTCAGCGAATGTGGCCGGGCGACACGAACCATGATCAGCGTGTCGTCGTCACCGCGCACGGCAACGAGGTCGTCGGCGCCGGAAACCCGCAGCTTGGTCACCGCGTTACCGTCGGCATCGGTCGACAGGGCCAGCCCGTCGGGCCGCACCAGCAGGTCGAGGGGTCCGTCCGCCACGCCGGGGATCGCCAGGCAGTCCGACGGCCAGTCGCCAAAGGCCGTCTTCACGACATCACCGGACTTGCTGCCGCCAATCCGCTGCGCCTGGCCATACATCCGCGCGACGCTCGGATGCTCCGGGTGATCGAACAGCGCTCGCGGCGAGCCGCGTTGCACCACCCTGCCGTCGTGCATGGCGACCACCGTATCGGCCAGCTCGGAAATGTCA